>JAEZBO010000010.1 GCA_023427085.1 Pseudomonadota bacterium | reverse complement strand
CGGCCAGCCGGGCCGCACGGGTATCGACGTCGGTGTCGGTGTCGGCGCCGACCGCAGCCGTGGCGTCGCCGGGGTCGGCCGCCGCCTGCGCGGCTTCGCGCAGCGCCAGCAACTGGTTCAGCAGGTGTTCACGCGCGCAGGCTTCGGCGCGCACCGGATCGCGCGCCTTGAGCGCCTCGAAGATCGCCAGGTGCTCGGCGCACGAGCGCAGCACGCGGCCCGGCACCGCCAGGCTCTGGTAGCGCGACAGGCCGATGATCTTGCGCAGCCGGTCGACCGATTCGGACAGCCAGCGGTTGTCGGCCAGCGCCTGGATCGCCGCATGGATCTGGTAATTGGTGTCGTAGTAGGCGTCGATCCGGCCGGCCGCGGCATGCGCGCGCAACTGCGTGTGCAGGGCCTCGAGCGGCGCGATGTCGGCGTCGCCGATCTTGCGCGCGGCCTCGTGCGCGCAATGCCCCTCGAGCGTGGCCATCAGCGGGAAGATGTCCTCGATGTCGCGCCACGACAGTTCGCTGACGAAGCAGCCGCGCCGCGGTTCGAGCCGCACCAGGCCTTCGGTGGCCAGCACCTTCAGCGCCTCGCGCAAGGGCGTGCGCGAAATGCCCAGCTCCTGCGTCAGGCGCACTTCGTCGATCCACGCGCCGGTCGCTAGCTGGCGGACACGGATCATGTCCCGCAGCCGGTCGGCGACCTCCTGGTAAAGCGCTTGCTGGACGATCGGCGCTGGCATCGGGGCGGCTCGGTCGGGAAGCGGCCCGGATGGCGGCTTCGATAATTCATAATTATGAACATCGTCGCGCCAGGCGGCAACGGCGCACGGCCCCCAGCGGTTCGGGAATTTCCCGAACGGGAATTACCCTTAAATGCGCTGCAACATCGGCGCCGCGGATGCCCTGGCCGCGCTCAGAAACACAGCCGTTCGGCGCCAGGCTGCCCGCCGATCAGCGATCGCGCCCAGCGCCGTGCCGGCAGGCCATATTGGGATTCGACCACGTCCGCCCGCTCGAGCAGGCTGCGGCTGTCGATCTCCAGCGGCGGGCCCGAGAACGCCAGCACGATCTGGTTGCCGGCGTCGATCTGCGGCAGCAGCGCCAGCCGGCCGTCAAAGGCCTGCTCGAGATTGGCGAGGTTGTGCGGAAAGCTTTCGTGATTGCCGAACAGGTTGACGGTCATCACGCCGACCTCGCCGAGCACGCGCCGGCAGTCGCGATAGAACTCGACCGAGTCGCGCACCGGCCCCTGCGCCTGGGCGTCGTACAGATCGACCATCAGGATCGGGCACTGCCCGTAGCGCGCCGGATCGGCGACCCACAGCGCGGCATCGTCCTGGTCGATGGTCAGGCGTGGCGTGTCGGGCAGCTTCATGTGCATGTGGCAGACGAAGGTCACCTGCGGGTTCCATTCGACCACCGTCAGCGGGCTGCTGGTGTGCTTGAGGCAGTAACGCGTCAACGACCCGGCGCCCAGCCCCAGCTGGCCGATCGCCGCGTCGCGCGGCGGCTCGAGAAACAGCAGCCATGCCATCATCTGGCGGGTGTATTCGAGCACCAGCTCGGCCGGCCTGGCCAGCCGGATGGCACCCTGCACCCACTCGGTGCCGAAATGCAGATAACGCACGCCATCGGATTCCGATAGCGTGACCTCTTCGTGCTGCCTGGACGATCTGTACTTGCGCATGGCGCGATTGTACGGTGGCGCGTCGGCGCACCGCCCCTGGCGGACGGTGCTGGCGCGGGCCAGCGGTCGTCAGCGGGCGGCGCATGGCGCCGCCGCCCGGGCGCGTCAGGCCCGCTCGAAGATCGCCGCGATGCCCTGCCCGCCTCCGATGCACATCGTCACCAGCGCGTAGCGCCCCTGCACGCGCTGCAGCTCGTACAAGGCCTTGACCGTGATGATCGCGCCGGTCGCGCCGATCGGATGGCCCAGCGAAATGCCGCTGCCGTTGGGGTTGACCTTGTCCGGATCGAAACCGAGTTCACGCGAGACCGCGCAGGCCTGCGCCGCGAAGGCCTCGTTGGCCTCGATCACGTCGAGCTGGTCGATCGTCAGGCCGGCGCGCTGCAAGGCGGCGCGGGTGGCCGGCACCGGGCCGATGCCCATGTAGCGCGGATCGACACCGGCATGGGCATAGGCCACCAGCCGCGCCAGCGGCTTGGCGCCGCGCCGCTGCGCCTCGTCGGCGCTCATCAGCAGCACCGCGCCGGCGCCGTCGTTCAGGCCCGAGGCGTTGCCGGCCGTGACCGTGCCGTTCTCTTTCTGGAACACGGTCTTGAGCGCCGCCATGCCCTCGACCGTGGCGTCGCGGCGCACGTGCTCGTCGGTGGCGAATTCGACCGTGCCCTTGCGGCCCTTGACCTGCACCGGCACGATCTGCTCGGCGAACCGGCCCTCGTCGATGGCCCGCGCGGCGCGGCGGTGCGACTCGACCGCCAGCGCATCCTGGTCGGCGCGGGCGATGTCGTAGCGCGCCGCGACGTTCTCGGCGGTCACGCCCATGTGCATGCGTTCGAAGGGATCGGACAGCGCGCCGGTCATCATATCTAGCATCGCCGCATCGCCCATGCGCGCGCCCCAGCGCTGCGACGGCACGATGTACGGCGCGCGGCTCATGCTTTCGGCGCCGGCGCCGATGGCGATCTGCGCGTCACCGAGCATGATGGTCTGCGCGGCCGACACGATGGCCTGCAGTCCGGAGCCGCACAGGCGGTTGACGTTGAAGGCCGGCGTCTCCTGCGACATGCCGGCGTTGAGCGCGGCGACCCGCGACAGGTACATGTCGCGCGGTTCGGTATTGATGACGTGGCCCACCGCCACATGGCCGACTTCCTGGCCGTTCACGCCGGCGCGCTCGAGCACGGCGCGCATCACGGTCGCGCCCAGATCGCAGGGCGCGACGTCCTTGAGTCCGCCGCCGAAATCGCCCACGGCGGTCCGGGCGGCGCTGACTACGACTACGTCTTTCATCGATGTTCTCCTCGGTTGGCGGCTCGTGCGGCGGCCTCGGGCCACTGCATGCGGCACCGCAACATGATAACCAAGTCGGGCCGACCGTCCCGATGCCCGTCCCGATGCCCGTCCCTGTGCCCGTCCCGATACACGCCCTGGGCCCGCCCATACACCGTTACCCGTGCCCGTCCCTACGCCCGGCGCGGTCTTGCGGGTCCGATGCCGGACCGCTGCCTATAATTTTCCAGGTCGCCCATTGCCTAGAGACCCATCACATGCCCAAGCCCGTCCTGTCGGTATTGGACCTCTCGCCCATCGTCCAGGGCAGCACCGCCGCCACCGCCTTTCGCAACACGCTCGAGCTGGCTCAGCAGGCCGAGCGCCTGAACTACGGCCGCTATTGGCTGGCCGAGCATCACAACATGACCGGCATCGCCAGCGCCGCGACCGCCGTGGTCATCGGCCACGTCGCGGCCGGCACCAAGACCCTGCGGGTCGGCGCCGGCGGCATCATGCTGCCGAACCACTCGCCGCTGGTGATCGCCGAGCAGTTCGGCACACTCGAATCGCTGTTCCCGGGCCGCATCGACCTGGGGCTGGGCCGCGCGCCCGGCACCGACCAGCTGACCGCCCGCGCGCTGCGCCGCGAACGCATGGAAGGCGCCGACGAATTCCCGCAGGATGTGATCGAACTGCAGCGCTATTTCCAGCCCGACATCGAGAACCCGCCGGTCAAGGCCATCCCGGGCATGGGATTGACGGTGCCGATCTGGATCCTCGGCTCGAGCCTGTTCGGTGCCCAGCTGGCCGCGCACCTGGGGCTGCCCTACGCCTTCGCGTCGCACTTCGCGCCCGACCACCTGCTGACCGCGATCCAGATGTACCGCGCGCAGTTCCGCCCGTCGGCGCAGTTGCAGCGTCCTTACGTGATGGCTGGGCTGAACGTGTTCGCGGCCGACACCGACCGCGAGGCGCAGGTGCTGTATACGTCGCTGCAGCAGCAGTTCCTGAACATGCGCCGCAACCGGCGCGGCCAGTTGCCGCCGCCGGTGCCGGACATGGATGCCTTGTGGGCGCCGCACGAGCGCGCAATGGTGGAGCAGTCGCTGTCCTGTTCGGTGGTGGGCGGCCCGGACGCGGTGCGCGAGGGGATCCGCGCGTTCATCGAGCGCACCGGCGTCGACGAGATCATGGTGACCGCGCAGATCTATGACCATGGCGCGCGGATGCGGTCCTACGAACTGGCGGCGCAGGCTCGGGATAGCTGGGACCGTTGAGACGCCGGCCGGGTCAGCCCGGCGAAAACCTGGTGGGCTTGAGGATCTTGGATTCCTGCTGCAGCAGCGCGCCCAGGGCCTTGGAGCGGGCGCGGTATTCGTGCCAGCCGGGGTCCGCCTCCAGCGCGCTGCGGCGCTGCTCGCGGTCGGCCAGGCTGGCGTAGCGCCACAGATGGATGATCTGGTTGAGCGGGCCGATCTCGGTGACGTAGCAGCCGACCATGCCGCCCAGATAGTGCTTTTGCAACGGCAGGGCCAGCTCCTCGTAGAGCGCCAGGAAGTCGGCGGCGCGGCCGGGAGCGGCGGTGTAGGTTCTGAGTTCGAAAATCATCGAGGTCCTTGAGGTGGCGCGTGCCGTGATCGGCACGCAACGGCGTCGCTAGGCGGCGGGGGTGATGGTGTTGGACAACACGCCGATGCGCTCGATGTCGATCTCGATGGTGTCGCCTGGCTGCATCCAGACCGGCGGCTGGCGCGCGTAGCCGACGCCGGCCGGCGTGCCCATGATGACGACGTCGCCAGGCTCCAGCGTCATGGCCTCGGTGATCAGGCACAGGGTTTCCGCCACCGGGAACAACATCTGCGCGGTGTTGCTGCTCTGCATGACGGCGCCGTTCAGGCGCGATTCGATCTTCAGCCCGGCCGCGCCCGGCGGCAACTCGGCGGCTGGCACCAGCCACGGGCCGAACGCGCCGGTGGCGTCGAAGTTCTTGCCGATGGTCCATTGCGCGCTGCGGCGCTGGTAGTCGCGCAGCGTGGCGTCGTTGAAGCAGGAGTAACCCGCGACGGCCGCCAACGCGTCGGCCTGCGTCAGGTGCCGGCAGGTCTTGCCGATGACCACCGCCAGCTCGGCCTCGAAGTCGAGTTTGTCCGAGACGCGCGGCCGCTCGATGGCCGCCTCGTGCGCGGTCAGCGACGACGGCGCGCGCAGAAAGAAGCTGGGGTAGTCGGGCCGCTGGTTGCCGCCCTCGGCGGCGTGATCGGCGTAGTTCAAGCCCATGCAGACGATCTTGCCGGGCCGCGGCACCACCGGCAGCAGGGTGACGGCGTCCAGCGAGATACGCTCGGCGGCGGCCGCCGCGCCGGCCTGCTCGGCCGCCGCCGCAAAGCCGGCGCTGCCGCTTGCGCACAACGCGACCATGTCGCCGGGCAAGGCGACGACGGCGCCGTCGATGACCGCCCCCAGTGTCGGGGTGGGGTCGCTGTCGGTGCGGAACGTGACGAATTTCATGAGCTTTGCTTTCCTTTGAAAATTGGGAGGGGCGGCGTCGTGCCGCGGATCAACGCGCCTGCAGGCCGGCGCCGACCGAGGCCATCAGCGCGTACAGCGCGCTGTGGCCTTCGAAGCCGATGCCCGGGCGTTGCGGCGGATGCACATAGCCGTCCTCGACCAAGGTGTCGTCGGCAAAGCCGCCGAAGTCGCCGAACACGCCCGGATAGGCTTCGCAGCCGCCCAGGCCCAGGCCGGCCGCCAGCGCCAGCGACATCTGGTTGCCGCCGTGCGGATAGTGCCTGGCGCTGCTCCAGCCCTCGGCCTCCAGCGCCAGCACCATGCTTGCGTAGGCGTGCAGGCCATAGGACTGCGGCGGATCGACCTGGATCAGGTCGGTGTCGCTGCGCCAGCCGCCCAGGCGCACCAGATTGATCACGTCCTGTATGCCATAGAGGTTCTCGCCGACCGCCAGCGGCGCCGCATAGACCGAGGCCAGTTCGGCCATCAAGCCATAGTCGTGCGGATCGCAGGGCTCCTCGAACCAGCGCAGCCGGTACGGCGCCAGCGCCTGCGCGTAACGCAACGCCTCGTCGCGCTGGAACTTGCAGTTGGCGTCGACCGCCAGGTGCTCGCTGCCCGGCAGCACGCTCAGCGCACTGTCGATGCGCCGCAGGTCTTCGTCGAGCGGCGCGCCGCCCACTTTGATCTTGACGTGGGTGTAGCCGGCGGCCTGGTGCGCACGGATCTCGTCGGCCACGTCCTGCGGCACGCCGCCCGGGCGATACCAGCCGCCGCCGACGTAGACCGAAACCTTGCGCTGCATGGCGCCGCCCCGGTAGCGCCGGGCCAGCAACTCGGCGGTGGGCAGGTCCTGCGCCTTGCCGATGGCATCCCACAACGCGGTCTCGATGGTGCCGATGGCGATGGAGCGTTCGGCATGGCCACCGGGCTTTTCGCCCACCAGCATCACCGCGACGGCCTTGGCCGGGTCGAGCACGCCGTCGTCGTCGAGCAGTGCCTCGGCGCTGGCGCGCAGCAGCCGCGGGAAGAAACGTTCGCGCATCGGCTGTCCGCAGGCATAGCGCCCGGTCGAGTTGAACGCATAACCGGTCACCGGCGCCCTGCCGGCGCCAGGATCGAGCCGGACCGCCACGATGGAGGTGGTCATTTCGGCGAAGGAGAACACGGCGTTGCGCATGGTGCTACGCACCGGGAAGGCCGCTTCACGCAAGTCAATGATACGCATGGGAGCTTGGGTTTCCAGGGTCGGGGGGATCAGTTCGAGGCTTCGATGCCGGCGGCACGAATGAAGTCCTGATAGCGGGCCAGCTCGCTGGCGATGTAGCGTTGGAAACTGGCGGCGGGCTGCGGCCGGGCCGGCAGAAAGCCCAGTGCCGACAGGCGCTCACGCACCGCGGCCTGCTCGAGGATCTGGCCGACATCGGCATTGATCCGCTCGATGATCGCCGGCGGGGTCGACGCCGGGGCGACCAGGCCGAGCCAGGCGCCGTAGCGAAATCCCGCAAAGCCCGACTCGGCCATCGTGGGCACCTCGGGCAGCACCGCCAGGCGCTCGGAGGTGCCGACCGCGAGCGGCACCAGCCGGCCGGCGCGTACCAGCGGCAGCACCGCCGACACCCCGGCAAACATGACCTGGGCCTGATCGCCGAGGATGGCGGTGGCGGCCTCGGACGCGCCCTTGTACGGCACGTGCATCAGGTCGATGCCGGCGCTGCGCATCAGCATTTCCATTGGCAGGTGCTGCGCGCTGGCCACGCCGCTGGTACTGAACAGGATGTCGCCCGGCCTGGCCTTGGCCGCCTCGACCAGTTGCTGGACCGTCGACACCTGCAGCTTGGGCGAGGCCACCAGCACGAAGGGAGTCTCGCCGATCAGGGCGATCGGCGCAAAATCCTTGATCGGATCGTAGGGCAGCTTTTTATACAGCGCCGGATTGGCCGCCAGCGTGGTGTCGTTGGGCACCAGCAGCGTGTAGCCATCGGCGCTGGCACGCGCCACCTGCTGCGCGCCGATGATGCTGTTGGCGCCCACCTGGTTGTCCACCACCACGCCCTGGCCCCAGCGCGCCGCCAGCTCGCTGGCCAGCAGACGCGAGGCCACATCGGCGCCGCCGCCGACCGCAAACGGCACGATCAGACGCACCGCCTTGTCGGGATACTCGGCCTGCGCGGCCGGGCACAAGGCCAGCGCGCTCAGCGCCAGCGCCGTCGGCGCCAGCGCGGCGCGGGCCGCCCGCCGCGCCCGTTGGCACCATGATCCGGGTGTCTGGGGCCTGGGTTCAATACCGCTCATGTCGTCTCTCCTGTTGTGCGGACCGCCTGGCGTGGCAAGAAACCGCCAGGCGCATCCCTGTGTTTCTTGCCATTTTGCCGCCGTCGCATCCGACACAAAAGCAGAGATTTGAGGCACTCTCCATCTAAAATCGAGATACCCCAGCGAACAGGACCGGCCCATGGATCTCAAACAGGTGCGCTATTTTTTGACGGTCGCCGAAAAAGGCAGCATTAGCGCGGCGGCGTCAGTGCTGCACGTGGCCCAGTCGGCCATCAGCCGCCAGGTGCGGCTGCTCGAGGAAGAGCTGGGCGGCCCGCTGTTCCACCGCAGCATCACCGGCGTGGCGCTGACCGACAGCGGCCAGATGTTCATGGAGCGCGCCCGCTTCATCCTGCGCGAAGTCGAAAGCGCCACCCAGGACGTCAGCAACTTTCACCGCGGCATCCGCGGCTTTCACCGCGACGTCCGGGGATCGGTGCGCATGTCCTCGGCCCCCACCGTCGGCCAGGCCCTGCATGGCCTGCTGGCGCTGGACTTTCGCCATCGTTTCCCGCAAGTGCGGCTGCAACTGACCGAAAGCCCCACCGACGACGCGCTGCACCGGCTATCGGCCGGCATCATCGACATGGCCATCGTCTCCGATCCCGGCAACCAGGAGCACACCCTCTTCACCCCATTGATGCAGCAGGAGATCGCGCTGTTCTGTTCGCCTCGATCCAGGCTGGCCAGCCGCGCCAGTGTCTGCGCGCACGAACTGCGCAAGCTGCCCATCATCATCTCGGTCGGGCTGCGGCACAGCCTCGAGGCGCAGCACGGCGCCATGCAGCCGGTCATCCTGATCGACGGCACCGAAGGCGCCGCGCAACTGGCCCGCAAGGACCTGGGCGTCGCCATCATGCCCAGCTCGGTCGTGCGCACCTCCAGCATCTGGCAAGACCTGGTCGCCGTGCCGATCCGCGACTTCACCGTCACCCGCATGCTGGCGGTCGCCAAGGGCCGCCCGCTAAGCCTGGCCGCGAGGGTCTTTCGCAGCGCCATCGAACAACAGATAGAACAATGCATCGCCGACGGCCTGTTCCTGCCGCCGTGACCACGCCGCCCACCCACCGCCCGCCGCCCGCCCACCCTCACGCCCCACCAATCCCGAACGCGAAAAAAGGCCCGCGCAGGGCGGGCCGTTTGAGCAGCGCAATAAGTCTTCCATCCCCAACCGCCGCGACAAAAGCATGCAAGAACCCACATGCCCCCAGCGACCGACCCGCCAGGCAATCCGCAGGCCGGTGAGGCGGATCGGGGTGGCGGGCGATTTCTGGCGGGGCCGCGGCGCAACCGCGCCGCACCCGACAGCATGAGCCAGCCGCCCCGATCCGCCTCACCGGCCGTCAACCAGCTGCCCCACGCAAAAACCGCCGGCCTCAAGCAGAAGCCAAAACGCGGAAACTACCTCCCCGCTTCACCTTCCCCCGCACCAGCCCGATCAGGAACCAAGACCGGATCCACAGAATCAGTCGCAACAGGCTCTACAGCAGCAGAATCAGCAGCCTCGGCCTCGACCAACGCCGGCGTCACCAACTCCACCACCTTGCGCCGCGACAACATCCCGATGAACTCCTCGTTGTCGCCCGTCACCGCCAGAGGCTGATCACTGCGCAGCAAACGCGCCAGGATCTGATCCAGCCCGGTCGCCGCCGGCACCGACGCCAGCTCTTCGACGTAAGCCGACACATCCCGCGTATTCGCCTTCACCGCATCGTTGGCCGCCGAGATCGTCAGCACCCCCGCCAGCCGCTTGCCGTCGAGCACCGGCGCGTACTCGTAGTTGAGCGCATGCATGCGTTCGAGACTGTGCGCCGGCCGCGACCGCATCGTCAGCGTCAGGCGCGGCGGATTCACCGCGTGGGTCGCGTTGAGCACCTTGCCGCGGTTCACGTCCTGCAGGAAGGCCTGCACATAGTCGTTGGCCGGATTGAGCAGGATGTCCTCGGGCGTACCCTCCTGCACCAGCTCGCCGTCCTTCAGGATCGCGATCCGGTTGCCCAGCCGCAGCGCCTCGTCCAGATCGTGCGTGATGAACACGATGGTCTTGTTCAGCTTGGCCTGCAGCTGCAGCAGGTGATCCTGCATCTCGCGGCGGATCAGCGGATCGAGCGCCGAAAAGGCCTCGTCCATCAGCAGGATCTCGGCATCGGTCGCCAGCGCGCGCGCCAGTCCGACGCGCTGCTGCATGCCGCCCGACAGCTGGTGCGGATACTGGCGCTCGAAACCGCCCAGGCCGACCTGCTCGAGCCAGTGCTGGGCCCGCTTGTCGCGCTCGGCGCGCGCCACGCCCTGCACCGCCAGCCCATAGGCCACGTTGTCCAGCACCGTGCGGTGCGGAAACAGGCCGAAGCGCTGGAACACCATGCTCATCTTGCGCTGGCGGAAGGTCTCGAGCTCGCGGTTGCGCAGGCTCATGACGTCGACGCCGTCGACCAGGATCTGGCCGGCGCTCGGATCGATCAGCCGGTTGAAGTGGCGGATCAGCGTCGACTTGCCCGAGCCCGACAGGCCCATGATCACGTAGATGCTGCCTTCCTCGATCGACAGGCTGATGTCGCGCAGGCCCAGCGTGTGGCTGCTGCGGGTCAGCAGCTCTTCCTTGCTCATGCCGTTGCGCACCGGGTCCAGCCACTTCTTGGGGTGGGCGCCGAAAATCTTGTAGATGTTCCTGACTTCGATCTTGCTCATCGACGGCCTCCCTGGCGCACGCGCTGTCCATACGATTGGGTGATGCGGTCGAACAGCACCGCCAGCACCACGATGCCCAGGCCGGCCATCACGCCGCGCCCGACCTCCAGCCGGTTGATGCCCAGCAGCACTTCATAGCCCAGCCCGCGCGCGCCGATCATCGAGGCGATCACCACCATCGACAAGGCCATCATCGTGGTCTGGTTGATGCCGGCCATGATGTTGGGCAGCGCCAGCGGCAACTGCACGCCGAACAGCTGCTGGCGGCTGTTGGCGCCGAAGGCCCGCGAGGCCTCGAGCACCTCGCGGTCGACCAGGCGGATGCCCAGGTCGGTCAGCCGGATCAGCGGCGGCACCGCATAGATGACGGTGGCGATCAGCGCCGGGATGTTGCCCAGGCCGAACAGCATCACCACCGGGATCAGGTAGACGAAGCTGGGCATGGTCTGCATCACGTCCAGCCCGGGCAGCATCACCGAGCGGAACCAGTTGACGCGGGCCATCAGGATGCCCAGCGGGATGCCGACCAGTACCGATATGAAGGTCGCCATCAGCATCAGCGACAAGGTCTGCATGCCGGCCTGCCACATGCCCAGCACGCCGATCACGCACAGCAGCAGGCCCATGCACAGGCTCAGCACGATGCGGCGGCTGACCAGCCAGGCGATCACGATGACGGCGGCGACCACCAGCCACCAGGGCGTGCCGCGCAGCAATTGTTCGAGCCAGACCAGCGCATGCTGCATCGGCCGCGCCATGGCTTCGAGGGTATCGGCGTAATTGGTCACCAGCCCATCGACAAAACCGTCGATGGCGCGACGCACATCACGCGCGGAAATGATTTCGGGGAACATCGGAAAGACCTCCAGATTGAACGCCCGCCGTGCACGGCCACGGACCGCGGCGGCAGGAATCGAAACAGCCCGCCGAACCTTGCTTCGGACCGGTCCGCCGGCTCAGCCCGTCAGGGCCTGGCTCGGTGGACCGGCCGCGCGCAAGGCGCGGGCGGGCCTGGGTAGCACCGGAAAGTCTTAGAGGGACGCTTGTACGCGCTCGGCGACATCCTTGGGCAGCCATGCCGTCCAGACGTCGGGTTTGTTCTTGATGAACCACTCGGCGATCTGCTCCGCATCGTCGCCGCTCTCTTCCATGTGCGCAAGCATTTCGTCGACGACGTCGTTGCTCAGCTCCATGCTCGAGAAGAAGGTGCTCAGGTTGGGGGCCTGGCGCATGAACTCAGCGTTGAGCGCGGTGAACACCGGGTTCTCGGGGTACTCGCTGGCTTCGGGCTTGGCGCAGTTGGTCGCGGTCAGGCACTCGTGCTTGGCGGCGTCATAGGCCGGCATCTCGAGCTTGACCAGATCCATCGCGCCGACCAGCGGCGTCGGGTACCAGTAATAGAACACCACGTCCTGCTTGCGCTTGTACGACGAGGTCAGCGCGGCCTTCTGCGCCGCGCCGGTGCCGGGCGAGTAGTAGGTGTAGCTGTCTTCCAGGCCCAGCGCCTTGTACAGATTGGTCGAGACGACCTCGCAACCCCAGCCCGCCGGGCAGCCATAGAAACGGCCCTTGCCGGGCTGCTCGGGATCGCTGAACTTGTCCTTGAACTTGGGCAGGTCGGTGGCCGACTTCAGTTCGGGGAAACGCTCGGCGGTGTAGCGCGGGATGAACCAGCCCTCGCCGCCCATGAACAGGTCGTTGACGCGCTTGACCTTGCCCGAGGCCTCGGCCTTCTTCCAGGGGTCGGTCACGGCGTTCAGCCACACTTCGGTGTTGACGTCGAGGTCGCCGCGCTCGAGCGCGGCCAGTGCCGGCAGCGTCTCGGTGGGCAGCACTTCCGACTGGCAGCCGAAGCCCTTCTCGAGGATGGTGCGCTGCACTTCGACCAGCACCAGGTTGGATTCCCAGTTCATGCCGCCGAACTTGACGGGGCGCTTGAGCTCGCACTGGGCGGCATCGGCGGCCTGCGCGCTGCCGGGCGCGGCGGCCAACACAGCGGCCACGGCCAGGGCGGCCGCGCTCAGGGCTTTGAGCGTAAAGGGGGAAGTGGCGCGGCGGGACACGTCGGCCCGGGCGCTGGAGAGTTGCGGGGTAATCATGGGCATTAGCCTCCTTTGGGTCACGGTTATCACCCGGGTCGTCTCGACCACGGGCATAGCCACTTAGCTAAGGGGGGTGTGCGGAAGACGGCAGAACCGCCAATACATACCGACAACTAGCAGGCGGACGCCAGAACGGCGTCCATGGGACGGCATGCATTCGGGTACTGGCGCGTAGCGTTGGCGTCCGACCGCCAGGGATCAGCGAGACGAACGCAACTTACCAAAACCTGAATGAATGCCAAATCAGAGTCATCTGATGGAAGAAGGCGGCATATTAAACGAACTTGCCTGAAATAGACAAGTGCGTACCCTATTTCGCCGGGACGTACTCGGGCATCCAGCGCTGCAACTGGGCGCGCACTTCGTCGTCCGACACCGGCCCGGGCGTGGCCAGCCAGGCCACGCATTCCTCGTAGAAACCGGCCGGCACCGGCCGCGAACGGGCGATGCGCAGCTTGGCGTGCGGCGTCTCGAGCGTCTGCTCGGAATCGGCCAGCAGCTCCTCGTAGAGTTTTTCGCCCGGACGCAAACCGGTGAATTCGATGGCGATCTCTTCTTCGGTGAAACCCGACAGCCGGATCATGTTGCGCGCCAGATCGACGATGCGCACCGGCTCGCCCATGTCGAGCACGAACACTTCGCCGCCCTGCCCCATCGCGGCGGCCTGCAGCACCAGCTGCGCGGCTTCGGGGATGGACATGAAGTAGCGGGTGATCTCGGGATGCGTGACGGTGACCGGACCGCCGCGCGAGATCTGCTCGTGGAACTTCGGGATCACGCTGCCGGTGCTGCCCAGTACGTTGCCGAAGCGCACCATCTCGAAACGCGTGCGGCCACCGGCGCAGTGCAGTACCTCGCACACCATCTCGGCCAGGCGCTTGGTCGCCCCCATCACGTTGGTGGGATTGACCGCCTTGTCGGTCGAGATCAGCACGAAGCGTTCGGCGCCGTGGCGGGCCGCGCACTGCGCCACCTGCAAGGTGCCCAGCACGTTGTTGCGCACCGCCTGCCAGGCATTGCCGACTTCCATCAGCGGTACGTGCTTGTAGGCCGCCGCATGGAACACCACGTGCGGCTGCCAGCGCCCGAACACCTCGTGCAGCCGCGCGGCGTCGCGCACGTCGCCCGCCAGCGCCACGATCGGCACCTCGGGCCGGTGCTCGGCGAACCACTGCTCGATCGTGTACAGCGCAAATTCGCTGGACTCGAGCAGCACCAGCCGGGCCGGCGAAAACTTGGCCAGCTGACGGCACAGCTCGCTGCCGATCGAGCCGCCGGCGCCGGTGACCAGGATGGCCTTGCCGGTCAGCATGGCCTGCACGTCCTGGTTGTCGATGCGCACCGACTCGCGGCCCAGCAGATCCTCGATCTCGACCGGCCGCATCATGTTGATCGCGACCCGCCCGCTCATCAGTTCGCTCAGGCCCGGCACCGTGAACAGCAGCGCGCCGGCGCGCGTGGCGCTCTCGGTGACGCGGCGCAGCGCCGGCGCCTTGGCCGACGGAATCGCCAGGATCACGTGCCGCGCGCCCCAGCGGCCGAGCACCTCGGCCAGCTTGTCGGTGCCGCCCTCGACCCGACAGCCCGATAGCTCGAGCCCCCATTTGCCCGGATCGTCGTCGACCAGCGCGACCACGTTCCATTCGAGGCTGCGGCCCAGTTCGCGCACCAGCATCGCGCCGGCGGTCCCGGCGCCGACCACCACCACTGGCGTGCCGGCGTGCTTGCCGTTGCCGTACAGGCGGTATTCCTTCCAGGTGCGCCAGGCCGCGCGGCCACCGGCCATCAGCACCAGCAGCAGCACCGGATGCAGCAGCAATATCGAGCGCGGCACGGGCGCTTCGCGCTGCACCACCGCGAACACCAGCAGCGCGATCAGCGAGGCAGCCACCACCCGCACGACCCGCTTGAGGTCGGACAGGCTGGCGAAGGTCCACATGCCGCGGTACAGCCCCGCCATCCGACAGGCGATCACCTGCACCAGCAGCAGCAGCGGCAGCGCGGCGAGCACGGTGTCTTCCCAGCCGGACGGCCACTCGAAGTTGAAGCGGATGAAGAACGCGCCGAGCCAGGCGACGATCACCGCGCCCAGGTCGAACAGAAAGACCAGGGCGGTGCGGAAACGGGTGGGAAAGTTCATGCGGCGGCTAGCGTGTCTGCGCGGAAAGGTCGGCGCCGCGGCGCCGCCGTCCCGACGACAGTCCTGGGCACCTGGAGATCAGGCGCTGCGCTTGAGGAAGGGATGATACTCTCCGACCGGCCCCAGCGGCTGCGCGGCGCGGATGGCCGCCACGGTGCTGATGGCGACGCGGTTTTCCTCGAGGCCGAAGCCGCGGCCAGCCAGGATTTCCTGGTAGCTGCGGGTATGCAGGTCGGTGAAGCCGCCCGAGAATTCGATCTCCTCGCCGTCGACGGTGATCGAACGATAGGTGCGCTGGCCGGCTTCCTGCTGCGCCTTGGGCACGTCCTCGAAGTCGACCGACAGGAACCAGCGCACCCGCGCGTGCTCGTACTCGAGGTAGCCAGCGGCACAGGTGTCTTCGGACCGATGCACGACGTTCTGCTGCAGCTCACCGAAGATGAAGTGCAGCATGTCGAAGAAGTGCACGCCGATATTGGTGGCGATGCCGCCCGCCTTCTTCAGGTCGCCCTTCCACGACTGCAGATACCAATGGCCGCGCGACGTGATGTAGGTCAGGTCGACCTCGTGCTTGGTGTCCTTGCTGGCCGAGCGGACCTTCTCGCGCAGCGCCACGATGGCCGGGTGCACGCGCAACTGCAGGATGGTGTTGACCTTGTGGCCGGTGTCGCGCTCGATCTCGAGCAGGCCGTCGATGTTCCAGGGATTGAGCACCAGCGGCTTTTCGCAGATCGCATCGGCGCCCGAGCGCAAGGCGAAGCGCATGTGCGAATCGTGCAGGTAGTTGGGCGAGCAGATCGACACGTAGTCGATGCTGCGGCCGTCGTCGGCGCGGCGCATCTTGTCCAGATAGCGGTCGAAACGCTCGAACTCGGTAAAGAACTCCGCATTGGGAAAATGGCTGTCGATGATACCGACCGAGTCGTTCGGGTCGAGCGCCGCCACCAGCGCATTGCCGGTGTCCTTGATGGCGATCATGTGGCGCGGCGCGATGTACCCGGCAGCGCCAATGAGAGCGAAATTTTTCATATCGTTATGTTCTGCGTCGGACAATTAGAGAATGGGCGATAAACCGGAAAGCTGCACCACGGAATGAAAAACCAGCGCGCGCAGGACTGTCATGAAGCGCGTCTATATTTGCATCGGATGGCATGGCCGCGGCAGTCGCCATGCCGGCGCACCGCGCCAGCACTGGGCGGGCGCCTGGCCGCCTGATTGCCGAGCGGATGGGCTGGGCGAAAAGCCGGTCAATTTACCATGCAGGCGGTGGGGATTTGGCGTCATGGTTGGGCCGGCGCGTGCTCATTGCCCATGCATGTAGTGGCGCCGCCACGGATAGGCGGCGCCCTCGGGATCGTCGAGCTCGGCGCGGCGCCCGTCGGGCAGCGCCTGCGCCAATATCTGGTGCAGCGCGATCCAGCCATGCTCGAAACCCATCGCGCAGCCGGCCAGGTACAGGCGATAGGCGCGCAACGAACGCTCGCCCTGCGGGCCGGACAATATCTCGCGGGCCTGCCCGAGCCGCGCCTCGAGCGCATCGCTCCAGTCCCATAATGTCCGGGCATAATGCGGCCGCAGGTTCTCGACGTCGACGGTTTCCAATCCGCCGTTGGCGACATTCTCGAGCACGTTGCTGAGGTGGGTCAGTTCGCCGCCCGGGAAAATATACTTTTCGATGAACTCGCCCATGCCGTTGCCCAGTTGCGCGTTGTAGACGCCGCCGGCGGTGATGCCATGGTTCAGCACCAGCCCGCCGGGCGCCAGCAGGCGGCGCAGCTTGTCGAAATAGGCCTGCAGATTGGCGCGGCCGACGTGTTCGAACATGCCCACCGAGGCGATCTTGTCGAACGGCGCGGTGTCGTCGAGCTTGCGGTAATCGAGCAGCTCGATGCGCACGCGCCCCGCCAGCCCCTTGGCCTGGATCAGCCCGCTGACATAGGCATGCTGGTTGCGCGACAGCGTGATGCCGGTGGCCTGCACGTCGTACTGTTCGGCCGCCCAGCACAACAGCCCGCCCCAGCCGGCGCCGATATCCAGGAAACGTTCGCCGGCACGCAGGCGCAGCTTGCGGCAGATCAGGTCCAGCTTGGCCTCCTGGGCCTGCGCCAGCGTCAGTTGCGGCTCGCGGTAATAGGCGCACGAATAGACGCGGCGCGGATCCAGCCACAAGGCATAGAAGTCATCGGACAGGTCGTAGTGGAACTCGATCTGGCGCGCGTCGCGCTCGATCGAATGGCGCCACACCGAACTGACCTTGCGGATCAGCTCGGTCAACCAGCCGCCGCGGGCGGCGTCGATCGGGGTGCCGGGCAGCAGCTGCGCGGCGGCCGCCATCACGTCGTGCATGCCGCCGTCGATGTCGACCCGGCCCTCGACGTAATCCTGCCCCAGCACCCCGACGTCGCCGGCGGCCAGGTGCGCCAGCGCGGCGCGGTCATGGATGGTGAAGACGACACGCGGATCGTCGTCGCCCAGTCGGGTGCCGTCGGGCAGCACCAGGCGGGTACGGACATCGATGGATTTGAGCTTGCGCTCGACGGCCGACAACACTGGATTCACGGACCCCTCCCAGGACATGCTCTGATGTTGTGCGGGAAATTTATCGGAAAAACCGAGCCAGGAAAACCCTTAGGGGACGCATGATAAAGTGGCAGGCTACCGTACCCCCTGCCTTGGCGCCCTCCCGTTCGGACCGGGCCGCCCCTTGCTGTCACGCCCCCTCATGCCCACAGAAAAACTCGCGCGTTCCCTGCCAGGATGGCTGATCCTGATGGGCGCGCTGACGGCGATCGGCCCTTTGTCGATCGACATGTACCTGCCCGCCTTCCCGGCGATCGCGCAGTCGCTGTCGGCCAGCCACGGCGAGGTCGAGCGCACGCTGGCCGCCTACCTGATCGGCATGGCGCTGGCGCAGATCGTCTATGGCCCGCTGGCCGACCGCTATGGCCGCAAGCTGCCGCTGTGCGGCGCGCTGGTGCTGTACGTGATCGCCTCGATCGGCGCCGCGCTGGCGCCCGACGTGCAGAGCCTGACGGTCTGGCGGGTGCTGCAGGCCATGGGCGGCGCGGCCGGCATCGTGATTCCGCGCGCGGTTATCCGCGACCACCTCGACGTGCAGGACTCCGCCCGCGCGCTGTCGTCGCTGATGCTGATCATGGGCATCGCGCCGATCCTGGCGCCGCTGGTCGGGGCGCAACTGCTGGGCGTCACCGGCTGGCGCGGCATCTTCTGGCTGATGGGCCTGCTCGGCCTGGTGCTGCTGGGCTTCGTGATCCGCGGCATGCGCGAATCGCTGCCGGCCGAGCGGGTCATCCTGTTGCGGGCCGGCACCATCGCGCGCAACTATGCCGAGCTGATCACGCACCGCCGCTTCGTCGCGTTCGCACTGACCGGCGGCCTGGGCTCGGCCGGCATGTTTGCGTACATCGTCGCGTCGCCACGGGTGTTCATCGATCACTACGGCGTGCCGCCCGACTATTACGGCCTGCTGTTCGGCCTGAATGCCGCCGGCCTGATCCTCGGCTCGCAGATCAGCGCGCGGCTGTTGCGCCGTCACGCGGCCGACCGCGTGCTGCGCCGCGCGCTGCCGGTGCTGGCGGCGTTTCCGCTGATCGCGCTGGCGCTGGCGCTGGCCGGCTGGATCACGCTGCCGCTGCTGATGGCCTGCATCGTCGGCTACATGACCACCCAGGGCTTCGTCAATCCGAACTCCGCCGCCCTGGCCCTGTCCGACCAGGGCCGCCGGCTGGGGGCCGCCTCGGCGCTGATGGGCACGCTGCAGCTGGGCGCCGGCGCGCTGTCGGGCATGCTGGTCAGCGCCTGGCAGTCCGCCACCGCGATGCCGCTGGTCTGCATGTTGGCGCTGTGCGGCTGTCTGTCGTTGCTTTCCGGCCGCATCGCGCTCAAGCAGCTTGATCTCGATCGGGTTTCGTCATAGAATCCTTGGCTTGACTTGGCGGCTGTGCCTGACACGACCGCAAAAGTCCTTCCCGTGCCTGGGCCGCTATGCTTTGTCGCCCAGGGACTCAGACCCCAGCTAGATTTTTGCCGGGTGTCGACGGGCATAAGCACTGGACAGTGCACCCGGGATCGCGAAGTCTGCCCTCCCCCCTCACTGTCACATCCACGAAACTGGGTGGCCAGCGCAAGGCTGGCAGCGTTTACCCCCCGTGGACCTCCCCCTGCGATATCCGGCACGTACAAAAGATAGGTGCAAACATGGCACGTGTATGCCAAGTGACCGGCAAAGGCCCGATGGTGGGCAACAATGTCTCCCACGCCAACAACAAGACCAAGCGTCGCTTCCTGCCCAACCTGCAATCGCGCCGGTTCTGGGTTGAAAGCGAAAACCGCTGGGTGCGCCTGCGCGTGACCGCCAACGCCATCCGCACCATCGACAAGAACGGCATCGACGCCGTTCTGGCCGACCTGCGCGCCCGCGGCGAAGCTGTTTAAGCCGCCCGCCCACTGACACACCCAGGAGCTAGACATGGCCAAAGGTATCCGCGAAAAGATCAAGCTCGAGTCGACTGCCGGCACGGGTCACTTCTACACGACCACCAAGAACAAGCGCAACATGCCCGAGAAGATGCTGATCAAGAAGTTTGATCCGGTCGCTCGCAAGCACGTCGACTACAAGGAAATCAAGCTGAAGTAATCAGCCTGATCGCCTGACAGAAAAACCCGCAAGGCCACGCGCCTTGCGGGTTTTTTGTTTTGGCCCTTCGCCATCCCGGCTTTCAACTTAGTTTTATCTTTGACCGGTCAAATCGTGCACCAATAACGCCGATCCATCGGCGCATCCGGCCAGTCTCGCGGGACCGCTTGCCGACGGCTCACCCGACCCTCGCACCCAGGTTGTCGATGTGCTGTTGCCGACACCCGCCACCCGACCGGAGCCCGCATGCCTATCCTTCCGAACCGCGCCGTTGCGCTAGCCCTGAGCCTGCTGGCCGCCGCGGCGGCCCCGGCCCACGCCGATCAGCTCGACGAATTGAGATCGCGAGGCACGCTGGTGTGCGCGGTGCTGGACATCTTCGAACCTTTCAGCTTCACCGAACAGGCATCGCGCACGGTCGCCGGCTACGACGTCGACATCTGCCATGCGGTGGCGCAACGGCTGGGCCTGAAGGCGCAGGTCAGGGCCATCGCCGACGCCTCGCGGATCCCCGCCCTGCAGCAAGGCCACGTCGACCTGCTTGCCGCCGGCCTGGCCTACACCCCCGAGCGCGCCACCCAGATCGACTACTCGCACTCGTACTACGTCAGCAACAACGTGCTCGCGATCAGACGCGACAAGGGCTACCAGCAGATCGGCGCGCTGGCCGGCAAGCGCATCAGCTATGTCAAGGGCACGATCAGCGAACCCTTCGTGCGCCAGGCGCTGCCGACGGCGATGCCGGTCGGCTACGACGACGTCGCGACGGCGTTCACCGCGCTGGTGCAGAACAAGGTCGAGGCCTTCAGCACCTCCGAGGAGGCCATGCACAAGCTCATCAACCGCCTCGGCGACCAGGCCGGCCGCTACGCGGTGCTGGCCCCGCCGATAGGGCGTGAACGCTGGAGCATCGGCGTGCGCAAGGGCCAGGACACCCTGCTGCGGGCAGTCAATGCCGCGCTGCAGGACATGGAGACATCCGGGCAGATGCAGGTGCTGTTCGACAAATGGCTGGGCCCGGCCACGCCTTACGCCATGACGCGCTCGTTCACGGTCTCCGCGCTGCCATGAGCTCGGCCGCGTGTCACGCGCGCGACGCCGCCCGCGCCGGCGCCACGAGCACGCCCGTATCGATGCGCGGCCGGGCGCTGATCGACGGCCGCGCCGAGGGCGACCTCCTGTACGCCGACGTGGGCCTCAGCTTCTGGGGTGGGGTCGAGCCGTCCAGCGGCGAGATCATCGATCGCCACCACCCGCTCAGCGGACAGCACGTCGACGGCCGGGTGCTGGCCATCCCCAGCGGCCGCGGCTCCTGCACCGGCAGCAGCGTGATGATGGAACTGATCAGCCGCGGCCGCGCGCCCGCCGCGCTGGTGGTCGCCGAAGCCGAAGAGATCCTGACGCTGGGCGTGATGCTCGCCGAAGTGATGTTCGCGCGCAGCCTGCCGGTGCTGTGCGTCGGCCGGGACAACTTCGCGGCGCTGCGCGGCGCGCGCCGCGTCCGCATTGACGGTGCGCGGCTGACGCGGCTCGACACGGCCACCACCGGCGCGCCGGCGCACGCCGGTGGCCAGGACGGCGGTGGAGATGGCGATGGCGATGACCATGGCGCCGCGACCGCGCCCCCGCCGTCGATGCCCCCGCCGTCGATGCCCGCGCTGACGGCCAGCGATCAGGACATGCTGGCGGGCCATCATGGCAAGGCCAGGCAGGTGGCCATGCAGATCGTGGTGCGGATGGCGTCGCTGCAGGGCGCGCCCGACCTGATCGACATCACGCAGGCGCATATCGACGGCTGCATCTACACCGGGCCGTCCAGCCTGCGCTTCGCGCAGCAGCTGGTGGACTGGGGCGCCCGCGTGGCCGTGCCGACGACGCTGAACTCGATTTCCGTCGACCAGCGCCGCTGGCGCGAACTCGGCGTCGATCCGGCGCTGGGCGAGCCGGCCAGCGCCTTGGGCGATGCCTACATGGCCATGGGCGCCCAGCTCAGCTACACCTGCGCGCCGTATCTGCTGGCCGGCGCGCCGCGGCGCGGCGAGCAGATCGTCTGGGCCGAATCCAATGCGGTGGTCTACGCCAACAGCGTGATCGGCGCGCGCACCCTGAAATACCCGGATTTCCTCGACATCTGCATCGCGATCTGTGGCCGCGCGCCGCGTTCGGGCAGCCACCTGGACGTGCATCGGCGGCCGACGCTGCGCATCGACGTCAGCCCGCCCGCCGGCTTTGACGACGCGTTCTATCCCTTGCTGGGGTATTGCATCGGCGCACTGGCTGGCAAACGGGTGCCGCTGATCTTCGGACTGGAAACCGCGCAGCCGGATACCGATCACCTCAAGGCCTTCAGCGCGGCGTTCGGCACCACGTCGGCCGCGCCGCTGTTCCACATGGCCGGCGTCACGCCCGAGGCCGCCCAGGCGCGCACGACGGACCCGGCCATCCGCGGCCTCGAGCGCATCGCACTCGATGCGGCGGCCCTGCTGCCAAGCTGGCAGGCGCTGAACAGCGCGAGCGGCCCCGCCATCGACCTTGTGTCGCTGGGCAATCCGCACTTTTCGCTGACCGAATTCGCCCGCCTCGCCGGACTGTGCCAGGGTTTGCATCTCGCCAGCGGCGTGGCCTGCGTGGTGACCTGCGGGCGGGAAATCGCGCGGCAGGCGCAGCATGCCGGTTACCTGCGGGTGATCCAGGACTTCGGCGCGACGATCGTCACGGACACCTGCTGGTGCATGCTGGGCGAGCCGGTGATCCCGCGCGGCGCGTGCACGATCATGACCAACTCGGCCAAATACGCCCACTACGCACCGGGGCTGGTGCAACGCAACGTGCGCTTCGGCTCGCTGGCCGATTGCGTCAGCGCCGGCGTCAGCGGCAAGGCGCCGGCCACGCCACCGCGCTGGCTGCTCGGCGAACGTGACACCGGGGCGTGACCGGCCGGCGTGACGGGGCCTGCGACCTGCCGCAAGCCCTTATTGCGCGGTCGGCGTCAGCATATGTCCGCCCGCCTTGTGGCGCGCCAGATACTGATGCTGAAACAGGCACATGCGCGTCGCATCGCGGTACTCGCCGTGGATGAAGAACTCCTGGCGCAACTGGCCCTCGACCTCGAAACCGAGCTTTTCGTAGATGTGGATGGCCTTCTTGTTCTCGCGATCTACCAGCAGATAGAGCTTGTACAGGTTCAGCACGCTGAAGCCGTAGTCCATCGCCAGCAGCGCCGCGCGCGAGGCCAGGCCCTTGCCCTGGTGCTCGGGCGCGATGATGATCTGGAACTCGGCGCGCCGGTGCACGTGGTTGATCTCGACCAGCTCGACCAGCCCGGCGTTGGTCCCCTCGCACTCGACCACGAAGCGGCGCTCGCCCTGGTCGTGGATGTGCTCGTCATACAGCGCGGCCAGTTCGACGAAGGTCTCGTAGGGCTCTTCGAACCAGTAGCGCATCACGCTGGCGTTATTGTCGAGCTGGTGCACGAAGCGCAGATCCTCGCGCTCGAGCGGCCGCAGCCGTACGTTCAGTTTTTCAGACATGGGATGTCTCCGTGGGAGGTGGACGCCGGCACGGCGCCGCGACCGGGACGCCGCAGCATCCACGCGGTCACGCCGGCGCCCGCCAGCAAAAAGACGGCGACCAGCAGCATCACCAGCAGATAGCTGCGATCGAAGGCCGCGCCAGCGGCGCGCGCCAGTTCGGCGGCCTGCCCGCTGCCCTGCGCGGCCAGCGCGCCGGCCAGCGCGGCCGCCTGCACCATGCTGTCGCGCGCGGCGTCGGGCGTGCCGGCCGGCAACTGCACGCCGGCCGAATACAGGCCGGCCAGCAGGCTGCCCAGCAAGGCCACCGCGAACAGGTTGCCGAATTCGTAGGCGACCTCCTCGACCGACGAGGCCATGCCGGCGCGCCGCGCCGGCGCACTGGCGACGATGGCGGTGGACGCCACCGAGATCGTCGCGCCCAGGCCGACGCCGGCCAGCACCAGGCCGCACAGCAGCCAGCCCAGGCCCGCCTGCGGCCCCCAGGCCGCCAGCAGCACACCCGCGCTGGCGAGCGCCAGCCCGCCGGAAATCAGCGGCCGCAGGCCGACACGATGCAGGAAGGCGCCGCCCAGCAAGGCGCTGGGCAAGGTGCCGACAAAGATCACCGACACCAGCAGGCCGGCCTGCAGCGGCGTGTAGCCGACCACCAACTGATAACGCTGCGCCACGCTCAGCAACAGCCCGCCGGTGGCGAAGGTGACAAAGATCGCCCCCAGCACGCCAGCCGAAAAATCCATGTTGCGAAACAGGCTGAAGTCGAGCAAGGGGTAAGGCAGGCGCGCCTGCCGGCGCACGAAGGCCGTGCCACCCAGCAGCGCCAGCAGCAGCATCCCGAACGCAAGGCCGGGCGCGGGTTGCGGACCGGCCACTTCCTTGATGAAGGCCACCAGCGACGACAGCGCGACCAGGCCGAGCAGGGACGACCACAGATCCCAGGGCCGGTCCTCGTCGGCCGCTTGCGCGGGCGGCGCCAGCCACCAGGCGCCGGCCAGCGCCAGCAGCACCACCGGCACGTTGATCAGGAACACCGAGCCCCACCAGAAGCGCGCCAGCAGCAGGCCGCCCAGCAAGGGCCCGAGCACCGCGCCGATCAGCGACAGGCTGGCCCACACCGAGATCGCCAGGCTGCGCTCGCGTTCGTCCTCGAAGGTGATGCGCACCAGCGCCAGCGTGGCCGGCATCATCGCCGCGGCCCCGACGGCCTGCAAGGCGCGCGCGCCGATCAGCGTCGCCGCGCCGGGCGAAAACGCCGCCGCCAGCGAGGCCAGCCCGAAGATCACCAGGCCGATCAGGAACATGCGCCGATGGCCGACCCGATCGCCCAAGGTGCCGGCGCCCAGCAGCAGGCCGGCCGTCACCAGCGGATAGGCGTTGATGATCCACAAGCCCTGGCTGGCGCTGGCGCCCAGTTCGCGCGTGACGGTGGGCAAGGCGGTGTAGAGGATGGTGATGTCCAGCGCGATCAGCAACAGGCCTAGGCTGACCACGCCCAGCAGGCTCCAGCGCCGCAGCGCCGACGGCGCCGCGTGACGGTTGATGGAAAAGTCGGTCATTCGATGTGCTCCTGATGCAAGACGGCGGTCCAGCCGCCCGGGCGCCATGACGGGGCGCCGCAAGATCCGGCCTCATCGGCACGGGATCGGGATCTTCGACGGACGGGGCCGGACGCCTGTGACCGGCGCGAGCCCTTTGGGAGGGGCCGGCTTGGGCGCGGCCGGCTTCGGCGCGGCCAACATGAGCGCGATGCAAGACGTGACGGCCCGGCCCGGCGAAGATCGGCCAGCCGCGGCGACATGCCACGGCCTGGCGGACAGGCAGCGCGGCGCGGTAGCGCGGCCGCCATGTCGACAAGCGCCATTGTCCAGCAACTTTATAGATTCAAAAAGATGACAGCCATCTATTCCATTGATAGGATGCGCGCATGCAATGGAGTCTCGAACAACTGCGCCAGTTCGTCACGACCGCCGATCGCGGTTCGTTCAGCGCGGCCGCGCGCCACCTGGGCCGCGCGCAGTCGGCCATCAGCACCGCGATCGGCCTGCTCGAGGCCGACCTGGGCGTGACGCTGTTCGACCGCGCCGGGCGGCATGCCCAGCTGACACCGGCTGGCGCCGTGCTGTTGCGCGAAGCACGCGAATTGTTGCGCCAGGCCCAGGAGCTCGACTCGCGCGCGCAGGCGCTGTCGCTGGCCAGCCAGGCCCGGCTGACGCTGGCGATGGACGAGGCGCTGCCCTACTCGGCCGTCAGCGCGCTGACCTGTGAGCTGGCAGAACGCTTCGAGCACATCGAACTGACGCTGCTCAACGGCACCGCCACCGAGGTGGCCGATTACGTCGAGCAGCACCGCGCCGACCTCGCCTTTCATTTCGACCGCGGGCCGCCGCGCGACTGCTTCGACCAGCATCACGTCGGCGCGTTGCCGCAGGGGGTGTTCGTCGCCAGCGGCCATCCGCTGGTCGCACAGCAACCCTTGCGGCGCAAGGATCTGGTGCGCTATCGCCAGCTCCTGCTCGAGGCCGACGACATCCACGAGGCGGCCTACAGCCCCAAGGTATGGCGCTCGGACAGCTTCTACAGCATCGCCGAGATGGTCGCCAACGGGCTGGGCTGGGCCGTGCTGCCGGTCAACATCGCCCGCTACGAGAGCTATCCCAAGCAGCTGGTGCCGGTCAGTTGCCCGGCGCTGGCGCTGCCATTGCTGTCGGTGCGCATGCTGTGGCGCCAGGGCGAGCCGCTGAGCGCCGGCACGCAATGGATCCGCGACCGTTTCGGCGAGCTGCTCAAGAACGAACGCTGACGCGGCCGATGCGACCCCTGCCAGCGCTCAGGGCAGGTTTTCCTTGAACACCACGATGCCGCTGAGCGGCTTGACGCGGGCGGCGGCTTCCAGCCCTTCGCGGCCGCCGTCGCGCAGGCCGCTGAGCACCCGCACGCAGCTCAGGATGGCGGCCTGCGGGTCCTGCATGATGACCGCATCGAGCGTGCCGTCGATCAGCAGGCCGCGGATGTCCGAGGTCAGGCCGTGGCCGACGAACACCACCTTGCGGTCCAGCCCGGCGGCCTTGAGCGCATGGCCCACGCCCTCGGCCGCGCCGCCGATGTTGTAGATGCCGGCCAGGTCGGTGTGCTGATCGAGCAGCGCGCGCGCCAGCCGCGCGGTGGTGGCGGTGTCGTCCAGGCCTTCGCGCGGGCCGATGACATGACCGGCCAGGCCCATCTCCTGCATGATCTGCATGAAGCCGAATTCGCGGTCGCGATGGGCGCGGTAGCTGAGGCTGCCGGCGATCAGCGCGAACTTGCCCGACTGCGCCTGCGCGCCGGCCAGCCGCGCCAGCAGATAGCCGGCGGTGCGGCCGGTGGCGACGTTGTCCAGCCCCACGTAGGCCACGCGCTCGGAGCCCGGCAGGTCCGAGATCAAGGTCACGCACGGCACGCCGGCTTCGGCCAGCGTCTGCACCGCCTCGCGCACCAGCGGATGCTCGAGCGCCATGAAGGCCACGCCGTCGGCGCGGCCGCGCAGCCGCAACAGGGCCTGCGCCAACGCCTGCGGGTTGAACTCGTCGATGGGCTCGCGGCGGCAGCGCACGTTGAAGGGCGCCAACTGCTCCTGCAGATAGGCGATGGCGTCACCGAACATGTGGATCACGCGGTTCGAGCCGGCCGGCAGCAGGAAGGCCAGCCGCATCGGCCGCGGCTTGAGCTCGGCGGCGACGCCGGCCGGCGACAGGTATTCGAGCCGCGTGGCGGCCTTCAGTACCCGCTGCACGGTCGGCCCGCGCACGCCTGGACGCTGGTTCAGCACCCGGTCGACGGTGGCCGGCGACACACCGGCCAACTGGGCGATATCGAGGATGCGCGGTGCTTTCTTCATGCCTCAAAAACCATCATTTAATGCGCTGGACAGCGATCAAGTGCGCTGGATACTATCACGTCCTAGCCCAGCAAATCGCATCAAGTCGATACGCAGCAAATCGCCTCACGCTGGCGCACACGAGGCCGGTCACACGGCCCTGGAAGGAGACAAGATCATGCCGACAGGCAAGCGCGCCACGGCTCATGCCGCCCGGCCCCCGGCCCCCTGTGCCGCCGTCCTCGCACGCCAGGGCGGCCGATGAATTACGAGTTCGATTTTTCCGGCACGCTGGCCAGCTGGCCGCAGTTCGTCGACGGCGCGCTGCTGACGATCCAGCTGTCGTTTCCGGCCACGCTGCTGGGCTTCGTCATCGGCACGCTGTGCGCGATCGGCCGGCGCGGCCAGGTGGCCTGGATCGCCCGCGCTTGCGGCATCTACGTCGAGACGATCCGCAACACGCCGCTGCTGGTGCAGATCTTCCTGGTGTTCTTCGGCCTGTCGAGCATGGGCCTGCAGGTCTCGGCCTTCACCGCCGCGCTGCTGTCGCTGGTCATCAACGTCGGCGCCTACTCCTGCGAGATCATGCGCGCCGGCATGGATTCGATCCACAAGGGCCAGGTCGAGGCCGCCGAATGCCTGGGGCTGACGCGCCGCCAGGTCTATTGGCACGTGATCCTGCGCCCGGCCATGGAGAAGGTCTACCCGGCGCTGACCAGCCAGTTCGTGCTGCTGATGCTGGCCTCGTCGATCACCTCGCAGATCTCGGTCGAAGAGCTCACCGCGGTCGCCGCGCGGGTGCAGTCCGACACCTTCCGGCCCTTCGAGGCCTATCTGATGGTGGCGGTCGCCTATCTGGCGCTGTCGCTGCTGATGCGCGCCGGCCTGTGGGCCTTCGGCATGCTGGTATTCACGCGCCGCCGCCGGCTGGGCGCCCAAGGAGCGGCACGATGATCGACGGCGGCCTCAATATCCATCACCTGTATTTCCTGCTGGCCGGGGCGGCCTGGACGGTCTGCCTGTCGCTGATCTCGTTCGTCGGCGGCGGCCTGGCCGGCGGCATCGTGGCGCTGTGCCGCATCAGCCCGCTGCGGCCGGTGCGCTGGCTGACCATCGGCTACATCCAGCTGATCCAGGGCACGCCGCTGCTGGTGGTGCTGTTCGTCTGCTACTTCGGGCTGAGCATCATCGGCCTGTCGCTGCCCGGCCTGGTGGCGGCCAGCATCGCGATGATCATCTACGTCAGCGCCTACCTGGGCGAAATCTGGCGCGGCTGCATCGAATCGGTGCCGCGTACGCAATGGGAAGCGGCCGAATGCCTGGCGCTCACGCGCAGCCAGCGCATGGCGCGCGTGATCCTGCCGCAGGCGGTGCGCATCGCCACGCCGCCGACGGTCGGCTTCATGGTGCAGATCGTCAAGAACACGTCGCTGGCCTCGATCGTCGGCTTCGTCGAACTGGTGCGCGCCGGCCAGCTGATCAACAACTCGGTGTTCCAGCCTTTCCAGATTTACGTGCTGGTGGCGCTGTTCTATTTCGCCCTGTGCTATCCGCTGTCGGCCTGGAGCCGCCGGCTCGAGCGGCGCCTGAACTACGGCACGCGCGCAGCGCTGCAAGATTGAGGAAAAGAATATGTCCACGGTAGTCGAACTCAAGGATGTCCATAAGCGCTTCGGCGACAACGCGGTGCTCAAGGGCGTGTCCTTTTCCATTCCCAAGGGCGACGTGACCGCCATCATCGGCCGCAGCGGCTCGGGCAAGAGCACCGCGCTGCGCTGCATGAACCGGCTCGAGCAGATCGACAGCGGCAGCATCGACGTCTGCGGCCACGCGCTGCACCAGCCCGGCCTGGACCTGCGCCGCCTGCGCATGGACGTGGGCATCGTGTTCCAGAGCTACAACCTGTTCCCGCACCTGACGGTCGAGGAAAACATCACGCTGGCGCCGACCGCGGTCAAGAAGCTCAGCCGCGCCCAGGGCCAGGAGATCGCCCAGCGCACGCTGCGCCAGGTCGGCCTGGCCGACAAGGCGCGTGCCTATCCCGAGCAACTGTCGGGCGGCCAGCAGCAGCGCGTCGCGATCGCCCGTTCGCTGGCGATGGAACCGCAGGTGATGCTGTTCGACGAGGTCACCTCGGCGCTCGACCCGCAGCTGACCAGCGAAGTGCTGCGCGTGATCGAGGCGCTGGCGCAGGGCGGCATGACGATGGTGCTGGTCACGCACGAAATGGAGTTCGCCGCGCGCGTGGCGGACACGGTGATCTTCATGCACGAAGGCAAGGTCTGGGAAACCGGCACCGGCGAGATGCTGCGCACGCCGCAGACCGCCGAGCTGCGGGACTTCCTGTCGCACGGCCTGTGAACCTGGATCGATCCTGAGCCGGGGCGACGGCCGCGGCGCTAGCTGGACCTCTTGCAACACCACAACAACGCAACACCACGGAGACACGCCATGAAACTTGCATCACTGCTTGCCCGCGCCCTGCTGGCCACCAGCCTGGCCGCGATCGGCACGGCCGCCGCCGCCGACAGCCTGGCCGACATCAAGGCCGCCAACAAGATCCGCGTCGGCATCGACCTGGGCGCGCCGTTCTACGGCTACATCGACGACAAGATGCAGCCGGCCGGTTCCGACGTCGAGGCCGCGCGCCTGCTGGCCAAGGACCTCGGCGTCGAGCTGGAGATCGTGCAGACCACCAACTCGGCGCGCATCCCCAACCTGCTGTCGAACAAGGCCGACCTGATCATCTCGTCGCTGTCGATCACGCCCGAGCGCGCCAAGGCGGTCGATTTCTCGATCCCCTACGGCGCGATCCAGGCCGCCGTCGGCGCCCCCAAGAGCCTGAAGCTGACCGGCATGGAAGACCTGGCCGGCAAGACCGTCGCGGTGACGCGCGGCGGCCCGCAGGACAAGCTGGTGTCCGAACGCGCGCCGCAGGCCAAGGTGGTGCGCTTCGACGACGAGGCCGCCTCGATCACCGCCGCGGCGACCGGCCAGGCCGACATCGTCGCGATCACGCCGCCGATCATCGCCGCCATCGCCAAGCGCAATCCGGCCCGCGAATTCGAAGTCAAGTTCGTGATCCAGTCGTACCAATTGGGCATCGCGATGCGCAAGAACCAGCCCGAGCTCAAGCAATGGATCGACGGCTGGATCCGCGACAACCTGGCCAACGGCAAGCTCAACGAGATTCACATGAAATACGCAGGCGTGCCGATCCCCGACGAGATCGTCAAGGGCGCGCAGTAAGGCTTAACCGGAGCGATAGATGAGCAGCATATTCGGCGAGATCCGCCAGTTGGGCTATGTGGTCCACGACATCGAAGCAGCCATGGACTACTGGAGCCGCGTGCTCGGCGTGGGCCCGTGGTTCTACAACCCCAAGGTGCCAATCGAGAACTACCAGTACCGCGGCGAGAGCCACCAGCCGCACAACTCGGTGGCGCTGGCCAACTCGGGCGCGGTGCAGGTCGAACTGATCCAGTGCCGCAACGACGTGCCGTCGATGTACCGCGACTTTCTGCAGGCCGGCCGCACCGGGTTGCAGCACGTGGCCTACTGGACCGAGAGCTACGACCAGGACCTGGCCCGCGCGCAGGGCCGCGACCTGCAGGTGGTCATGAGCGGCGAAGTCGGCGTCAACGGACGCTTCTGCTATTTCGACACCGAGTTCCATCCGGGCGCGGTGGTCGAGCTGTCGGAAGTGGCCGGCCCCAAGGGCGCGATGTTCCGCATGATCCGCGAAGCCTCGCTGAACTGGGACGGCAAGGATCCGGTGCGGCCCTTCCCCGACCTCAAGACGCTGGCCGCGAAATGAGCACGACGACACCCGCCTCGGACCGCTACGAGGCCACCTACCTGATCGAGACGCCCTACGAGCCCGCGCGCGTGGGCGAAGTGATCGCCGGCGAACAATCGTGCGGCACCTTCACACGCGTCGAAGGCGAGACCGACGAACTGCGGGCCCGCGCCCGCGCGACGGTGCTGGCCATCGACGAGCTCGAGGCCAGCGACACGCCCAGCCTGTCCAATGCCTATCTGGCCCGCAAGGGCGTGACCGGGCCGTGGCGGCGCGCACGGGTGCGGGTGTCGTTTCCGGTCGCCAACACCGGCGCCAACCTGCCGACGCTGGCCGCGACGGTGTGCGGCAATCTCTATGACCTGGGCGAGGTCACCGGCCTGCGGCTCGAGTCGTTGAGCTTGCCGGACGGCTACCGGCGCCAGTTCGAGTCGCCGCGCGTCGGCGTCGCCGGCACGCGGGCCCGCACCGGCGTGGCCCGCGGCGCGCTGGTCGGCACCATCATCAAGCCCAGCGTCGGCCTGACGATCGCGCAGACCGCCGACCTGGTGACGCGCCTGTGCGAAGCCGGCGTCGACTTCATCAAGGACGACGAGGTCAACGCCGATGCGCCGCACTCGCCGATCGCCGAACGCGTGCCGGCGGTGATGGCGGCGATCCGCGCCCATGCGGATCGCACCGGCAAGCAGGTCATGATGGCCTTCAACATTACCGACGAAGTCGACGCGATGCGCCGCCACGCCGACCTGGTCGAGCGCGAAGGCGGCAGTTGTGTGATGGCCAGCCTGAACTGGGTCGGCCATGCCGGCGTGCAGGCGCTGCGCCGCCATACCGGCCTGGCGCTGCACGGCCATCGCAACGGCTACGGCGCGCAGTCGCGCCACCCGCTGCTGGGCATTTCGGTGCAGGCCTACCAGACGCTGTGGCGGCTGGCCGGCATCGACCACATGCACGTGCACGGCCTGCAGGGCAAGTTCGCCCAACCCGATGAAGAAGTGGTCACGGCGATCAAGGACTGCCTGCGGCCGCTGGGCCAGGACACCGACGATATCGTGATGCCGGTGGTCTCGTCGGGCCAGTGGGCCGGCACCGTGCCGGTCACGTGGCAGGCGGCCGGCAGCGACGACCTGTTGTTCATGGCGGGCGGCGGCATCCTCGCGCATCCGGGCGGCCCGGCCGCCGGCGTCGCCAGCATCCGCCAGGCCTGGCAGGCCGCCGCCGATGGCATCGCCCTGCCCGAGTTCGCCCGCCAGGCGCCCGAGCTGGCGCAGGCGCTGCGCTTCTTCGGCACGCCCGGCGGAGCCTGACGATGGCCGACGGTTCGGCCGGCCGCCCGGCGCTGGGCTGGTACGGCGACGATTTCACCGGCGCCACCGACACGCTGGCGACGCTGGCGCGCGCCGGCCAACGCACGCTGCTGTTCATGGACGTGCCCGACGCCGCGCAACTGGCGCGCGCCGGCACGCTCGACGCGATCGGCATCGCCGGCGTGTCGCGCGCGCTGGCGCCCGCCGCGATGCAGGCCGAGCTCGAGCCGGTCGGCCGTTTCTTTGCCGCGCAGTGCGTGGCGGTGCTGCACTACAAGGTCTGCTCGACCTTCGACAGCGCCGCGCAGTCGGGCAACATCGCCACCGCGATCGCCACGCTGCGGCGCCACGTCGACAACGGCTTCGTGCCCATCGTCGGCGGCCAGCCCAACCTGGGCCGCTATTGCGTGTTCGGCAACCTGTACGCTCGCGCCGGCGCGGACGGCACGGTGCATCGCATCGACCGCCATCCGACCATGAGCCGGCATCCGGTCACGCCGATGCACGAAGCCGACCTGCTGCGGCATCTGCAGACGCTGGGGCTGCCCGGCGGCGGCGCGCTGCACTACCCCGATTACCAGCAGGACGCGGCCGGCCTGGACGCCCAGCTCGAGTCGCTGCTGGCCAGCCTGCGCGAGGCCGACGCCGGCTGCCAGCCGGTGCTGCTGGACGTCGGCGCGGCCCCGCACCTGGCCAGCGTCGGCGGCCTGATCGCGCGCCAGGCGGCCCGTCAGCGCCTGCTGGCGGTGGGCGCCAGCAGCGTCGCGCAGGCCTGGCTGGCGCATCACGGCCAGCTGCCGGGCGATGAAAGCGCCGACACGCTGGCCCCGGCCAGCGGGCCGGTGTTCGTGCTGGCCGGCAGCCTCTCGCCGGTGACCGCCCGCCAGATCGAAGCGGCGCGTGCCTATCAGCGGCTGCCCTTCGATCCGCTGCGCTGGCTGCGCGAGCCGGCCGACGAACAGGCCTGCCTGGATCGTGTGCTGGCCGCGCTGTCGCAAGGCCGGCACGTGCTGGCGCATACCGGCGAGGGCCAAGCCGATCCGGGCCTGACCAGCGAGGTCGCGCGGCGCACCGCCGCCTTCGTCGCGCGGGTGGCCAGCGCGATGGCCGCGCGCGGCCAGCCCTTGCGCCGGCTGGGCGTGGCGGGTGGCGACACCTCTAGCCAGGCGACCCGTGCACTGGGCCTGTGGGGACTGTCCTACCAGGCCAGCCTGGGCGCCGGCGTGACGCTGTGCCGGACCCACAGCGCCGATCCGGCGCTCGACGGCGTCGAACTCATGCTCAAGGGCGGCCAGGTGGGCGCCATCGACCTGTTCGACCGGCTGGTGGGGCGCTGAGCGCCGGCGCGATAGCGCCGTGTAAACTCCAAGCTTTTTGATTCCGGCCTTATGGCATCAGGGCTCCAGAATGCAGGCCAGCCTGGCGCGGCCCCGACGGGCGCCCCGGCGGCCAGCCGACCCGCCGGCACGCCGGCCGCGCTGAGCGGTCCGGCGCTCGTGCGCCTGCTGACCCGGCTGGCCCGCGCCGACACCCCGGCCGCGCCGGCGATCTCCGACCCGCTCAGCCAGTGGCTGGGCTGGACCGACGCCATCGCCCTCTCGTCGGTACTGGGCGGCGCGGCGCCGGTGGCGGCCGACACCCGCGACAGCGACGCCGAGCTTGTGCAGGCCTACGCACGGCTGCGTGACGACCTGCAGGCCGCGATCGCCGACGACAGTGCCTATGCACCGGGTGGCGTGGCGCCGCGTGGTGCTGCGCCGCGCGGCGGCGCGGGGCGGCGGCAGCCGGCCGCACCGCCGATGGTCGAGTTCGCCGACTACCGCCAGCACTACGTGTTCCTGCAGAAATCGATGGAAACCGGCATCGGCAACCTGCGCGAGCGCTTGCGTGCCGCACTGGCGGCCCGCTCGCCCGAACTGGGCCGGCTGGCGCAGGTCGACGCGGTGATGGAGCGGGTGCTGGGCGGACGCGAACGCAGCCTGCTGGTCAACGTGCCGCGTGTGCTCGAGCGGCGCCATGCGCAGCTGCGCCCGCGGCCTGCCGATGAGGCGGCTGCCGGTCAGCCGGCCGCCGTGCCCCCGGCGCAGCCGCCCTCGCCCGCGGTGCCGACCGCCGAGGTGCCGCCGTGGCTGGAAACCTTCCGCAAGGACATGCGCGCGGTGCTGGCCGCCGAACTGAGCCTGCGACTACAGCCGCTGGAGGGCCTGCTGGCGGCCCTGCGCGGCAAAGACTCTACACACCCATGAGCAGACATCTCTTCAGTATCCTGGTTTTTGTGGCGGGCCTGGCCGTGGTCGGCTGGATCGCGGCCGGCTACGTCGGCAGCAATCCGCTGGCCCTGGCCGTCACGCTGCTGATCGCCGCGGTCTACCTGGCCGGCGCGCTCGAACTGTGGCGCTATCGCCAGGCCAGCGCGACGCTGGCGCGGGCGGTGGCGCGCAGCGACACCCCGGCCAGCCTCGAAGACTGGCTCGGCGCGCTGCATGCCAGCCTGCGCAACGCCGTGCGCCTGCGCCTGGAGGGTGTGCGCATCGCGCTGCCGGCCCCGGCGCTGACGCCCTATCTGGTCGGCCTGCTGGTGCTGCTAGGCATGCTCGGCACCTTCCTGGGCATGGTCGCGACCCTGCGCGGCACCGGCCTGGCGCTCGAGAACGCCACCGACCTGCAGGCAATCCGCGCCTCGCTGGCCGCGCCGATCAAGGGCCTGGGCTTCGCGTTCGGCACCTCGATCGCCGGCGTCGCGGCCTCGGCGATGCTGGGCCTGCTGGCCGCGCTGGCGCGGCGCGAGCGGCAGCAGGCGGCCCAGGCGCTGGACACGCTGATCGCCACCGGCCTGCGCAGCCACAGCGCCGCGCACCAGCGCGACGAGCGCCATCGGCTGGCGCTGCGCCAGGCCGATGCGCTGCCGCTGCTGGTCGATCGGCTGCAAGAAATGATGACGGCGCTGACGCAGCAGAGCGCCGCGTTGCAAGACCAGATGCTGGCGCAGCAACACGCGCTGCGCCAAGGCACCGAGGCTGCCTACGAGCGGCTGGCCGAACGTGTCGCCGCGTCGCTGCACGAGGGCGTGACCGCAAGCGCGCGCGCCGCCAACCAGGCCATCGAACCGGCCGTCCAGACCACCATGGCCACGCTGACGCGCGACACCGCCGCGTGGCAGGCCGGCATCGCGCAGGCGATCGGCCAGCAGCTCGAGTCGCTGGCGGGCAAGGTCGAGGCGAGCACCGGCAAAGCCGCGTCGGCCTGGACCGCGGCAATGGCGCAATACCGCGATGACAGCCAGGCGCTGATCCGGGCGCAGCGCGAGGCGGTGCAGGCCCAGGCGGATGCGCAGCGCGAGGCCGCGCAACAGCAGGCCGAGGCCCAGCGCGCGGCGCTGGCGGCCCAGGTCGAGTCGCAGCGCGCCGCCCTGCAGGCGCAGCTCGATGCGCAGCAGGCCGCCGTGCAAACCCAGACCGACGCGCAACGCAGCGCGGTGGTCGAACAGGCGCAGGCGCAACGCGAGGCGGCCCAAAGCCAGGCCGACAGCTTCGCGCGCCACACCGCCGAGCTGCTGCAAGCCGCCCAGCTGGGCCTGCAGCGCAGCGAAGAGACCTTGGCGGGACACTGGAATCAGGCCCTGAGCCGGCTGGAACAATCCAGCGCCCAGCAGGCCGAGCGCCAGCAGGCGGCGCTGGCGGCCGCGCTGGCCGCATTGGCGGCCCAGACCGCCGAACAGCGCGAGCACAGCGAGACGCTGGCGCAGGCGCATCGCGACGCCACGCAGGCGCAGGCCGACACGCTCGCACAGGGCGCGGCATCCCTATTGGCCGAGGCCCGCCTGAGCCTGGCCGACAGCTCGGCCACGCTGGCGCAGGGCTGGGACCAGGCGCTGAGCCGCTACGAGCAGGACAGCGCCGCGCAGGCGCAGCGCCAGCAACAGGCGCTGCAAGCCGCCACCGAATCGCTGGCCGACCAATCGGCCAGCCTGATCGAGCGGGTCGACCAGTCACACGCGGCGTTGCAAGCGGCGCTGGCCGAGCAGGACCAGGCCAGGCTGGCAAGCTGGCAGGCCGCGATCGACACGCTGGCCGGCGCGCTGCGGCAGGACTGGCAGCAGGCCGGATCCGAAGCCGCGACGCGCCAGCAGGCGGTCTGCGACACGCTGGCCGCGACCGCGCGCGAGCTGGCGGAGCAGTCGCGCCAGCAGTCGGCCAGCACCATCGCCGAGATCGCCGAGCTGGCGCAGGCCGCCACGCTGGCGCCCAAGGCCGCCGCCGAGGTCATCGCCGAACTGCGCCAGCACCTGTCCGACAGCATGGTGCGCGACAACGCGATGCTCGACGAACGCGTACGCCTGCTCGACACCATGGGCACGCTGCACGAGGCGGTCAACCATGCCTGCCAGGACCAGCGCGCCGCCATCGATGCGCTGGTCGGCACCTCGGCCGAGCTGCTCGAGCGCATCGGCGCGCGCTTCACCGACACGATCGACGCGGGCACGCGGCAACTGCACGAGGCCAGTTCCCAGCTGCACGCCAGCGCCACCGGCGTGGCCGGGCTGGGCGAGGCCTTCGCGGCGTCGGTGCAGGGCTTCCAGCAGACCGGCGAGGCGCTGCTGGCCCGCCTGCAAGGCCTGGGCGACGCGCTCGAGCAGGCCGGCACGCGCGGTGACGAACAGCTGGCCTACTACGTCGCGCAGGCCCGCGAGGTCGTCGACCTGTGCCTGCTGTCGCAAAAGCAGATCCTCGAGGAGCTGCGCCTGCGCGGCAACGACGCGGCCACGCCGGGCGGTGCCACGGCATGAACGACGAGCTGGAGCCTCAGCTCGAGCCGGCGGCGCCGGCCTGGGCCGTGTTCGGCGACCTGATGTCGGTGCTGCTGGGCGCCTTCGTGCTGGTGCTGCTGGGCGTGATCGGCGTGCAGCTGGACCTCACCGCGCAGCTCGAGCAGGCCGTCGCGCAGCAGCAGGCCGAGACGCAGCGGCGCGAGAGCCTCGAACAGGCGCTGGCCGGGCCGCTGGCCGCCGGCCGGGTCACGCTGGTCGACGGCCGCATCGGCATCAGCGGCAACGTGCTGTTCGCGCTCAACGCCGACCAGTTGCAGCCGCAGGGCCAGGCGCTGCTCGAAAGCCTGGCCGAGCCGCTGGCCGGCTATCTGCAAAGCCGCGACGAGATCCTGATGGTCAGCGGCTTCACCGACAACCAGCCGGTGCGCGAAAGCAACGCCCGTTTCGCCGACAACTGGGAACTGTCGGCGCGGCGCGCGCTGACCGTCACGCGTGCGCTGATCGACCACGGCGTGGCGCCATCGTCGGTATTCGCGGCGGCCTTCGGCGCCGAACAGCCGGTGGCGTCGAACGACGACGAGGCCGGCCGCGCGCGCAACCGGCGTGTCGAGATCGCACCGGTGCCGCGCCAGGGCTCGGTCGAGCCCGCTGCGACGGCGTCCGCGTCGCTGCCATCCGCGCCGGCAGCGCCCGATACGCGCCCGGACGGTCGCCCGAACGCCGCCTCGGCGCTGCCGCCCGTGCCGGAGCCCGCCGGTGGCTGAGGCCGGCCCGCCGCCCGCCGCCCGGCCCGGCCGCGCCGCCCTGACGGCGCTGCTGGCCGAACTGGAACGCCCCGCCGGGCTGAACGACTCACCGGCCGGGCAACTGCTGGCCGCGCGCCGCGCCGCCTATCCCGAGCTGCCGATGCTGGACGAGCTGCGCGAGACCTGGTCGAGACTGAGCACCGGCAGGCAGCTGCGGCAGGTCCAGGCGCTGGTGCCGGGCAATGCCGGCCCGCTCAATTCCAGCCACCTGGTCAACCGCGCGCTGTCGCTGATGCAGTCGGCCTCGCCCGACTACCTGCACCAGTTCCTCTCCTACGTCGACGCGCTGGCCTGGCTCGAACGCACGCAGCAGCCGGCGCCAGCACGCGGCGGCAAGGCTCAGCCGCGTTCGCTCAAGAAGGGATAGAGCGCGGTCACGGTGTTCATCACGTGGCGCCGCATGACCTGTTCGCAATGCTCGGCATCGCCGGTGCGCAGCGCATCGATCAGCTCCTGGTGCGCCTCGCGCGTGCGCACCACGCCGCCCGGTTGCGCCGACCACAGCCGCATGTAGGGCTCGACCACCGAATGCAGGTCGGCGATCTGCTGCAACAGCCGCGGCTGGCGGCAGAAGCCACAGAGATAGGCATGGAACTCGCGATGCACGCTGGTCCAGTCGCCCAGGTCGCCGACCGCCATGTCCAGGTGATCGAGCCGCACGTTCAGGCGCTGCAGGTGTTCGGCCCGCATGTTGCCGACCGCGTTGCGGGTCGCCAGGCCCTCGAGCACCGCACGCATCTCGAAGACCTCCTGCATTTCCTGGCGGTTCAGGCCGCGCACCACCGCGCTGCGGTTGGCGCGGATCTCGACCAGCCCCTCGGCGGCCAGGCGCCGCAAGGCGCTGCGCACCGGCATGCGGCTGGTGCCGATCTCGCCGGCGATGACCTCGGGCACCAGCCTTTCGCCGGCGCGCAGCGCGCCCAGCCGGATGGCCCGGTGCACGTAGCGGTAGGCCTCGTCCTCGGCCGTCAAGGCCATGCGGGGCAGCAATGCGTCTTCCATCGATGATTCCAGGCGTGCCGGTTTATGGTAAAAAGTGCCGTAAGACTGGATACAGTTATCCAGAGATGCAAAATAAACCTTGATTGTAGGCGGAAGCATCGGCTCTTTGTTCCGCCCGCGACATCAACGAGCAACACAGGGGAATCTGTTGAAAAAACGCACTTTTGTCACGTCGCTGCTGGCCGCCGCCGCGCTCGCGGGCGCCGCCCTGCCGGTGCTGGCCGACGACAACTGGCCGAACCGCCCGATCCGCATGGTCGTGCCGTTCCAGGCCGGCTCGGCCACCGACCTGATCTCGCGCCAGCTGGGCGAGGCGCTGGGCAAGGAACTGGGCCAGCCGATCATCGTCGAGGCCCGTCCGGGCGCCGGCGCCGCGATCGGCGCCACCATGGTCGCGCGCGCCGAGGCCGACGGCTACACGCTGCTGATGGGCGGTCCGGCCGCCGTGGTCACCAACCGCTACCTGCACAAGAACCTGAGCTACGATCCGGACGCCTTCGAGCTGGTGTCGATGGTGGCCTACACGCCGAACATCCTGCTGACCAACAGCGAGCAGCCGTTCAAGACGCTGCCCGAGATGATCGCCTACGCCAAGGCCAATCCCGGCAAGCTGACCTATGCCTCGTTCGGCGCCGGCACCACCTCGCACCTGGCCGGCGAAATGCTGCGCTCGGTGGCCGGCATCGACCTGCTGCACGTGCCCTACAAGGGCGCCGGCGAAGCCATCCCGGCGCTGATCAGCGGCCAGGTGACGATGTACTTCGACACCATCATGACCGGCCTGCCGCACGCGCAGAGCGGCCGCCTGGTGGCGCTGGGCATGTCGACCGCCGAGCGCGCCGCGCTGGCGCCGCAGATCCCTACGATCGCCGAACAGGGTTACGCCGGCTACGACATCGCGCCGTGGTACGGCGTGGTCGCGCCCGATGGCACGCCCGAGCCGGTGCTCGAGAAGCTCAACGCCGCCATCAACAAGGTGCTCGAGACCGGCGAGCTGCGCGACAAGCTGGCGCAGGCCGGCGCCGAGCCGCGCGGCGGCAGCCGCCAGCAGTTCGCCGATTTCATCAAGGCCGAAATCCCGCGCACCAAGCAGCTGGTCGACCAGGCCGGCCTGAGCATCCAGTAAGATCGACCTTGAAAGCATGACCGATCGGGCGCCCGCCTTGCCGCGGGCGCCTTTCCCTTTCCCTCCCCACGCACAAGAGCAGGATGAATCCTCCCTTCGACCCCACTTTCCACTACCCCTCGCGCAAGATGCCGGTACTGGCCGCCAACGTGGTCTCGACCACGCAGCCGCTGGCCTCGCAGGCCGGCCTGCGCATGATGCTGGCCGGCGGCAACGCGGTGGACGCCGCGCTGGCCACCGCCATCACCCTGACCGTGGTCGAACCGGTCATGAATGGCATCGGCGGCGACATGTTCGCGCTGGTGTGGCACGAGGGAAAACTGCACGGCATCAGCTCGTGTGGCGCGGCGCCGGCCGCCTGGACGCCTGACTACTTCGCTGGCCGTGACACGATGCCGCCGACCGGCTGGGGCACCGTCACGGTGCCCGGCCAAGTGGCTGGCTGGAAGGCGCTGTCCGACAAGTTCGGCAAGCTGCCGTTCGCGCAGCTGTTCGAACCGGCCATCGAGTACGCCTCGCGCGGCTTCCCGGTATCGCCGGTGATCGCGCGCCAATGGGCCACGCAGGCGCCCAAGCTGGCGCACGAACCCGGCTACGCCGACGCCTTCATGCCCAACGGCCGCACGCCGCAGGCCGGCGAGACCTGGCGTTTCGAAGACCAGGCGCGCACGCTGCGCGAGATCGCCGAGACCGGCGGCGAGAGCTTCTATCGTGGCGACCTGGCGCGCCGCATCGCCGACTTCGCCGCGCAGACCGGCGGCGCCATCAGCGCCGACGACCTGGCGGCGCACCAGGCCGAGTGGGTGCAGCCGATCTCGCAGCGTTTCCGCGACGTCGAGCTGCACGAGATCCCGCCCAGCGGCCAGGGCATCGCCGCGCTGATCGGGCTGGGCATCCTCGACCAGTTCGACCTCGAATCGATGGGCCGCGACAGCGCGAACTTCTATCACGCCAGCATCGAGGCCATGAAACTGGCCTTCGCCGACCTGCACCACCACATCGCCGATCCGCGCCACATGCGCACCAGCGCCCAGGCCCTGCTCGACCCGGCCTACCTGGCCGAGCGCGCCAAGCTGATCGACATGGACCGCGCCGGCAAGCCCGGCGCCGGCGCACCGGCCACCGGCGGGACGGTCTACCTGACCGCGGCCGACGCCGGCGGCACCATGGTGTCGTTCATCCAGTCGAACTACCACGGCTTCGGCTCGGGCGTGGTCGTGCCCGGCACCGGCATCGGCCTGCACAACCGCGGCCTGAACTTCGTGCTGACGCCTGGCCACGTCAACCAGGTCGGCCCGCGCAAGAAGCCCATGCACACCATCATCCCGGGCTTCGTGACGCGCGGCGGCCAGCCGCTGATGTCGTTCGGCGTGATGGGCGGCTCGATGCAGGCGCAAGGCCATCTGCAGATGGTCGCGCGGCTGGCGGCCTTCGGCCAGAATCCGCAGGACATGAGCGACGCGCCGCGCTTCCGGATCGAGAACGGCCCGGTGGTCAACGTCGAGTCGCACCTGCCGGCCGACGTCGTGCAGGTGCTGCGCGACCGTGGCCACGACCTGCACGTGGCGCCGGCCGACAGCCTCGAGTTCGGCTCGGCCCAGCTGATCCACCGTCTGGGCGACCATTACTACGCGGCCTCGGACGCGCGCCGCGACGGCCAGGCGGTCGGCTTCTAGCCCTCGCCCGGCGCGCCGGCGTGGCGACCCCACGTCGACCCGGCCCTGCCGCGCTGGCAGGGCCTTTTTTTTGCAGCACGGCCACCGCGGCCGACGCGCCGCGCCACAGGCGTATAGTGCGCAGCGATGCGCCCGCGGCGCCCGCTGCGTGCCTGCCCCGACCCGACGACCCCGCCATGACCACCTCCCCCGCGGCGCCCGCCGCGCCCCGCCTGACCACGCCCATCGTGCTGCTGATGTCGGTCGCCACCGGCCTGGCCGTCGCGAGCAACTACTACGCGCAGCCGCTGCTGCACACCATCGGCCAGCAATTCGCGCTGAGCAACACCGAGGCCGGCGCCATCGTCACCACCGCGCAGCTGTCGTACGCCGCCGGGCTGCTGTTGCTGGTGCCGCTGGGCGACCTGTTCGAGCGCCGCCTGCTGATCGTGCTGATGACGCTGCTGTCGGCCGCCGGCCTGCTGGTGACCGCGTCGGCGCAGGTGCCGGCGATGATCTTCGTCGGCACCGCGATCACCGCGCTGCTGTCGGTGGTGGCGCAGGTGCTGGTGCCGTTCGCGGCCACGCTGGCGCATCCGGCGCAACGCGGCAAGGCGGTCGGCACGATCATGAGCGGCCTGCTGCTGGGCATCCTGCTGGCGCGCACCGCGGCCGGCGCGCTGGCCGACCTGGGCAGCTGGCGCACCATCTACTGGGTCGCCGCGATCGCGCTGGCGGCCTGCGCCGCCGCGCTGTGGCGCGTGCTGCCGCGCTCGCGCAACGACGGCGAGCGGCTTTCCTATCCGCGCCTGCTGGGCTCGATCGGCCAATTGCTGGTCCAGGAACCGCTGTTTCGCGGCCGCGCGATCCTGGGCGGACTGACCTTCTCGCTGTTCAGCGTGCTGTGGACCTCGCTGACCTTCCTGCTGGCCGGTCCCGCCTATGGCTATTCGGATTCGGCCATCGGCCTGCTGGGCCTGGCCGGCGCGGCCGGCGCGCTGATGGCGACCCGCGCCGGCCAGCTGGCCGACCGCGGGCTGGGCAACCTGACCACCCGCTGGGGCCTCGCGCTGCTGCTGGCCTCGTGGCTGCCGCTGGCGCTGGGCCAGCAATCGATCGTCGCGCTGGTGATCGGCATCCTGGTGCTGGACATGGCGCTGCAAGCGGTGCACGTCACCAACCAGAGCGTGATCTACCGGCTGCGGCCCGACGCCCGCAGCCGCCTGACGGCCGGCTACATGACCGTGTACTTCATCGGCGGCGCCGCCGGCTCGCTGCTGTCGGCCGGCGCCTACGGCCTGGCCGGCTGGCCCGCCGTCTGCGCGCTGGGCGCCATGCTGGCGCTGGCCGGCGTGCTGTACGGGTGGCTGTCGCCGGCCTGCCGGATCCCCGATCTGCCGCCCCGCGCCGACGCCTGAGACCGACAAGCCGCGCTGCTCCTATAATCGACAGCTTTGGCCGTGCTTGCGCGGCCGCCGCCCTTTTCTCCTTTTTGCCGCACAGCCAGAACCGCCATGCAGGAACGCTACCAACCCAACGCCGTCGAAGCCGCCGCCCAGGCCGACTGGCAGGCCCGCGATGCCTACCGCGTCGTCGAACATGCCCAGCACGCCGACGGCAGCGAGAAGCCCAAGTTCTACGCCTGCTCGATGCTGCCCTACCCCAGCGGCAAGCTGCACATGGGCCACGTGCGCAACTACACCATCAACGACATGATGGCGCGCCAGCTGCGCATGCGCGGCTACAACGTGCTGATGCCGATGGGCTGGGACGCGTTCGGCATGCCGGCCGAGAACGCCGCGATGGAGAAGGGCGTCCATCCCGCCGGCTGGACCTACCAGAATATCGCCACGATGAAGGCGCAGCTCCAGCGCCTCGGCTTCGCGCTCGACTGGAGCCGCGAGTTCGCAACCTGCGACCCCGAGTACTACGGCCATGAGCAGGCACTGTTCATCGACCTGTACGAGGCCGGCCTGGTCTATCGCCGCAAGAGCGCGGTCAATTGGGACCCGGTCGACCAGACCGTGCTCGCTAACGAGCAGGTCATCGACGGCCGCGGCTGGCGTTCGGGCGCGGTCGTCGAGAAGCGCCAGCTCGACCAGTGGTTCCTCAAGATCACCGCCTTCGCGGAAGACCTGCTCGCCGGCCTCAGCGGCCTCGACGATTGGCCCGAGAAGGTCCGGCTGATGCAGGAAAACTGGATCGGCAAGAGCCAGGGCATGCAGTTCCGGTTCGACCTCAGCAACGGCGAGGCGATCGAAGTCTACACCACGCGGCCCGACACGATCTTCGGCGCCAGCTTCGTCGCCGTCGCGCCCGATCACCCGATCGCGCAGCAAGTGGCGATGGGCAACTGCGACGCCGGCAAGTTCATCGAGCAGTGCAAGCGTGGCGGCACCACCGCCGCCGAGCTGGAGACGGCCGAGAAGCTCGGCTTCGACACCGGCATCGGCGCCCGACACCCGTTCACCGGCGAATACCTGCCGGTCTACATCGCGAACTTCGTGCTGATGGAATACGGCACCGGCGCGATCATGGCCGTGCCCGGGCACGACCAGCGCGACTTCGACTTCGCCACCAAATACGGCCTGCCGATCACCCGGGTCGTCGCGGCTTCCTCCGATCAGGCCGATGCGCCGCTCAGCGAAGCGGAGGCCGGTGACGGCGTGCTGGTCAATTCCGGCTTCCTCGACGGCATGACCGTCGCCGACGCCAAGCGCGCTGTGATCGAACGCGCCGAAGGCGAAGGCTGGGGCGAGGGCAGGACGGTGTGGCGCCTGCGCGACTGGGGCGTATCGCGCCAGCGCTACTGGGGCACGCCGATCCCGTTCATCCATTGCGAGGCCTGCGGCGTGGTGCCGGTTCCGAAGGACCAGCTCCCGGTCACGCTTCCCGAGGACGTCGATTTCAAGACCCCGGGCAACCCGCTGGTCCGTCACCCGACCTGGAAGCACGTCGATTGCCCGAAATGCGGGGCCGAGGCGACCCGGGAGACCGATACGCTCGACACGTTCGTCAACTCGAGCTGGTACTTCCTGCGTTTCGCCAGCCAGCCGGCCGACCAAGCCTTCGATCCGGCAGAAGTCGCCCAGTGGATGCCGGTCGACCAGTACATCGGCGGTATCGAGCACGCGATCCTGCACCTGCTCTACGCCCGCTTCTGGACCCGCGCCCTCGCTCACGTCGGGAAGCTCGGCGTGAAGGAGCCGTTCGCCAGTCTCTTCACCCAGGGCATGGTGACGCACGAGACCTATCGCGCGGGCGACGGCTCGTGGCTTTCCCCTGGCGAGGTGCGCAAGAACGGCGACGACTGGGTCCGGATCTCGGACGGCCAGCCGGTTTCCGCCGGCCGCGTCGAGAAGATGTCCAAGTCGAAGAAGAACGTGGTCGACCCGGACGAGATCGTCGCCCGCTACGGCGCGGACGCGGTGCGCTGGTTCATGCTCTCCGACAGCCCGCCGGAGCGCGACCTGCCCTGGTCAGAGGCTGGAATCGAAGGCTGCGGCCGCTTCGTCCAGCGGTTGTGGCGCCTCGTCCAGCAATATGACGCAAATGCCACCGGAGAGGACAAGGCCCTCGCCCGCAAGACGCATCAGGCCGTCGCCGCCGTGGCCGATCACATCGAGGCGCTCGCGTTCAACAAGGCCGTTGCAAAGATCTACGAGCTGACTTCGGCCGCCGAGAAGGCCGCACCGTCGGCCGACCGTAGCCGCGCGATCCGCACCGTCCTGCTGCTCGCTTCGCCGATGATGCCGCATCTTGCCGAAGAAGGCTGGCAGGCGCTCGGCGAGAGCGGTCTCGTCGCCAACGCCGCCTGGCCCGAAGTCGATCCGGCCCTGCTGGTCGAGGACGAAGTGACCATCGCGGTGCAGGTGAAAGGCAAGCTGCGCGACACGCTCACCGTCGCCAAGGGCCTGCCGCAGCCGGAACTGGAGGCGCTTGCGCTCGCCAGCGAGAAAGTCCAGCGTGCGATCGACGGAGCCCCTGTTCGCAAGGTGATCGTGGTGCCCGACCGGTTGGTCAACATTGTCGCATGAGGCGGCTCGCACGCCTGATGGCGCCTGCCGCATTGTTCGCGCTGGCTGCGTGCGGGTTGCAGCCGATGTACGCCGGCGGAGGCAGCGGAACGGTCGCGCGGGGCCTTGCCTCGGTCGAGGTCGCTCCGATCGAAGGCCAGGCGGGATGGCTCGTGCGCAACGCGCTGCGGGACCGTCTCGCGCAGAGCGGCGCCGCCGCGGAACCGCGTTATCGGCTCGACGTGCTCCTCGACGACGATCTCGAGGGCCTCGGATTGCTGACCGACGAGACGGTCGGCCGCGAGCGACGCACGCTGCGTGCACGCTATCAGCTCGTCGACTTGGCCGATGACGAGATCGTCATCGACGCGACGGCGGGTTCGGATGCCGGCATCGATGTCGTTTCCTCCGAATACGCCACGATCGCGGCCGAACAGACCGCGCTCGAGAACCTCGCCGTCGAAGTCGCCGATCGGATCGTCACCCGCCTGACGCTGGCGCTCCGCGAGCGATCGTGACGGCCTCGGCATGAAGGCCACGCAGCGCGACTTCGCCGCCGTGGCCCCGCGCGCCGCGCAACAGGCCGCGATCGCCTTCTTCTGCGGCCCGGACGAGGCCGGCGCATCCGCTGCCGCCGCGAAGCTCGTCGGCCTGCTCGCCGATCCGGGCGAGCGTGTCGAGCTGTCGGGCTCCGAACTCCGCTCCGATCCCGTGAAGCTCGGTGACGAAGCCCGCTCGACATCTCTATTCGGAGGCAATCGGCACATCCTCGTGCGCGCCGCCGGCGACGAGGCGCACGACGCGGTGAAGACCTTCCTCGAGGTGATCGATGGAGGCGAAGCCACCGGCGCGTGCCCGGTGATCATCGTCGCCACATCCGCAACCGACAAATCGCGCACCGCAAAGCTGCTCGAGGGCCGCGCCGATGGGCTCGTGGCGATGTTCCACCCACCCGATCTCAAGTCGGTCACCGACGAGGTCATGCGGATGGCCGGCGCCGCCGGCCTGCGCATGGGCGGCGACCTCGCCGAACGCATGGCGCGCGCCGCCGGGCTCGACGTGCGCATCGCCCAGTCCGAGGTGACCAAGCTCGCGCTCTATCTCGACGCCTCCCCGCAAGCTCCTCGCGTGCCTGACGCCGAAGCGCTCGACGCCATCGGCGCCAAGACCGAGGAAGACGGCTTCATGCCCCTGGTCAACGCGGTGCTGTCGGGCGAAGCCAATCGGCTGCCCGCAGAGCTGCGGCGTTTGCGCGAACTGGCGCTCAATCCGGTAGCCGTCGTGCTCGCGCTCGAACGGCGCGCGGCCCAACTGGCGCAGCTCACCGCACGGATGGGGCCGGGCGGGCGGATCAACCAGTTCCTCGAGGGCGAACAGAAGGCGCGACGCGTGTTCTGGCGCGACCGAAGCGACCTCGCGGTCCAGCTCGAACGCTGGCGCGCTGCCAAGCTCGAGCGTCTCGTTCGCCGACTGACCGCGCTCCACCGCGCCTTGCTCGCCAATAGCCAGTCTGCCGAGCTGCTGCTCGCCCAGGAGCTCGAGGAAATCACCCGCCAGGCCGCCCGGCGCTGACGCTTGCCCTCGCGGCACCGCATGGCCATCTGGGCCGGATGAGCGAGCCGCAATTCCACGAGATGCCCGACGGGCGCCGTATCGCCTTCCGGCATGGTGCAGGCAGCGGGCCGACGCTGGTCTTCCTGCCGGGCTACATGTCGGACATGCTCGGCGGCAAGGCGACGGCGCTGGCCGAATGGGCCGCAGCGCATGGTCGAGCCTGCCTCCTGCTCGACTACTCGGGCTGCGGCGAGAGCGCCGGCGAATTTTCCGACGGGTCGCTGGGCCGCTGGCAGGAAGAGGTGGCCAGCCTGATCGAGGAGCGAGTGAACGGCCCGGTCGTCCTGGTGGGCTCCTCGATGGGCGGGTGGCTGATGCTGCTGCTGGCTCGAGAGTTGGGCACGAAAGTGTCGGGGCTGGTCGGGATCGCAGCCGCCCCGGACTTCACCGAATGGGGCTTTTCCGCCGACCAGAAGGCCCTCCTCGAACGCGGTGAGACCGTGCTCGAGGAGAACCTCTACGGCCCCGAGCCGACCCCTACGTACGCGGCTTTCTGGCGCGATGGGCAGGCGCGGCGGCTCCTCGAAAGCGAGATCGCGATCGACTGCCCCGTACGGCTCCTTCACGGGCAGGACGATCCCGACGTCCCGCCCGAAATTTCGCTGCGCCTCGCTGCGGCGCTGCGTTCACAGGACGTGCAGGTCACGCTGGTCAAGGCCGGGGATCATCGCCTCTCGCGCGACGGCGACATTGCGCTCCTGCTGCGCACGGTCGCCGCGCTGACCTGACCGGATATCGCATGCTTGTCGCCGTGTTCCACTCACTGCTTCTCGCCCAGGCCGCCTCGGGATCCGTTCCGCTCGAGCAGGCGCGGCTCGAGATATGTCTCGACCAGGCGCGGTCCGATCCCGGCGCCGCCATGATCGAAGCGAACGCTTGGTTCGGCGAGATGAGCAGCGCCTCGAAGAGCTATCCGCGCCAGTGCCTCGGCTATGCCTATACCATGCTGCAGCGCTGGGGCGCGGCGGAGCAGGCGTTCCTCGACGCGCGCGAGGCCGAGCCCGAAGGCAGCCATTTCCGGCGCGCGCAGCTCGCGACGATGGCGGCCAACGCCGCGCTTGCCGAAGATCGGGCCGATGCCGCGCTGCTTTCGCTGGTCCTGGCCGAGGCGGATGCGGAGGCTTCGGCTGACGCGGGCCTGCGCTCCCTCGTCCAAACGGATCGGGCCAGGGCACTGGTCGTAAAGGGCCGGGAAACCGAAGCGGAAGCCGCCCTCGCTTCAGCCCGATCGCTGGACGGCCAGAATGCGCTCGCGTGGCTGCTCTCGGCGACCCTGGCGCGCCGCCTGGGCAAGCTGGACGAGGCTCAGGCGCATATCTCGACCGCGGCGGCCCTCTCACCGGATTACCCCGAGGTCGGCCTGGAAGCCGGAGTAATCGCCATGCTTCAGGGCCGCGAAGACGCCGCCCAATCGAGCTGGCGTTCGGTCATCGCGGTCGAACCCGACAGCGATGCCGCGGCGACCGCGCGCAACTATCTCGGCCAGCTGGCCTCACCGCCAAGCGAGGAGCCTGCACCATGATTCCGCTGTCCGTTCTCGACCTCGTCCCGATCCGCGAGGGAAGCGGCATCTGCGAGGCGCTCGAGGAGAGCGGCAAGCTTGCGGCAGCCGCCGAGCAGGCGGGCTATCGACGGTTCTGGGTTGCCGAGCACCACGCCACCGCCGGGGTCGGAGGAGGAGCTGTCTCGGTCGTGCTCGCGCATATCGGGCACATGACCTCGACCATCCGCATCGGGGCGGGCGGCATCATGCTGCCCAACCACAACCCGTTCGTGATTGCCGAGCAGTTCGGTACGCTCGACGGCCTGTTTCCCGGGCGGATCGATCTCGGCCTCGGCCGCGCACCCGGCGCCGCCGGAATCGTCGCGCAGGCTCTGCGCAAGAACTTGCACCAGGCTGCGGAATACTTCCCGCAGGACGTGGTCGAGCTGCGCGCGCTGTTCACCGGCGACGTCGATCTGCCGATCGTGGCGACGCCCGGCTTCGGCGCCAAAGTCGAGATGTGGATGCTCGGCTCGAGCCTGTTCGGGGCGCAACTCGCGGCGCGGCTGGGGATGCCATACGCCTTCGCCAGCCACTTCGCGCCCGATCACCTCGACGCCGCGCTGTCTGCCTATCGCAGTCAGTTCCGACCCTCGCCCTTCCTCGACAAGCCGCATGCCATGGCGGCGATGACGGTGATCTGCGCCGACACCGACGAGGAGGCGGAGCTGCTCGCCTCGAGCCAGGACCAGTCCTTCGTCCGCCTGCGTAGCGGCGATCCCGGCAAATTGCCGCCGCCGGTCGCCAACTATCGCGACACCTTGCCCGAGCCGGCGCGCGCCATGCTCGAACATCTCGGGCAGGCCCGTGCGGTCGGCGCGCCCGAGACCGTGCGCGAGCGGATCGCCCGCTTCGTCGAGCGGACGCGTGCCGACGAGCTTATCGTCTCCGGCGCCACCTACGATCCCGCCGCCCGCTGCCGCTCGCTCGACTTGACCCAGAAGGCCCTCGCTTAGCCCTCGAGCCCTCTCCAAGCTGGTTTCAACCGAAACCGATTGGGGGTGTCCCCGCCGCTGCTTCGCTGTAAGGCGAGCCGCAGGAACGAGCGTCCCCGCCAGGTCGTTGACCGGTTAGAGGGACCGGCGGGAGACTGTGCGCATGGCAACGGCGCTGAAGCAGGATAATACTTTCAAGGACTTGTCGACAGCGGAGCGCAAGCTGGCCCGGGAGCTGCGCGAGCATTTGGCTGATTCGCTCCTGCCTGGCGAACCCGAGCTCACCCCGGAACGTCTCGACGAAGCGGCCGTGTTTTTGCTCGAAACGGCGCGCGAACGGGCCGAGGGCGAGGCCGCGGTGCAGGTCCGCTCCGCCGGCGGAACGCATCGCGCCACGCGCATCGCGGTCGTCAACCGCGACATGCCGTTTCTGGGCGATTCGATCTCCGCGACCGTGGCCGCGCAGGGCATGGGAATCGATCTCCTGCTCCACCCGATCCTGACCGCCAAGCGCGATGCCTCGGGCCGCCTGACCGCCCTGCCGGATGGCGATGCGCAGGGCGTTTCCGAATCGATGATCTACCTCGAGACCGACCGGATCGAGGCCAAGCAACGCCGCACGCTCGAGCGCGAGCTCGCCGCCACGCTGGGCGACGTTCGAGCGGCGGTGTCCGACTGGCCGAAGATGCGCGAGCTGCTGGCGGAGGACGCCGACCGCGTCACCGACGCCGAAGGGGCCGAGCTGCTCCGCTGGTTCGAACGCGGCATGCTGACCGTGCTCGGCCACGTCACCCGCCAGCGCGACGGCAAGGAAACCCAGCGGCTCGGCATCTGCCGCAAGAGCGCGCGCGAGTTGGTCGCCGAAGACACCTACGACCGCGCTTTCGCCTGGTTCGAGAAGAACCGCGGCGCCGCCCCGCTGATCATCAAGGCCAACCGCGTCTCGCGCGTGCACCGGCGTGTGCCGCTCGATTTGCTGATCATTCCCTTGGTGGAGAAGAACAAGATCGCCGCGCTGTCGGTGCATGCCGGAATGTGGACGAGCGCCGCGCTCGGCGCCACGCCGGAGAACGTGCCGGTGCTGCGCCGGCATCTCGAGGCCATCTCCAAGGAGCTGGAGTTCCAGCCCGGCGGCCACGACGCCAAGGCCCTGGTCCACGCGTTGACCGTCCTGCCTCACGACCTCGTGATCGGATTTTCGCGCGAAGATCTCGCCAGCGTGGCGACCGCGACGATGGCCCTGGCCGACCGGCCGCGCCCCCGGCTCGCGCTGGTCACGGCGCCGCTCAAGCGGCACCTGTTCGCCTTCGTGTGGCTGCCGCGCGATCTGATGTCGACCGCGGCGCGGTTGCGCATCCAGGAGCTGCTCGAACGGACGACCGGCGCCGACACCCTGGATTGGAGCCTGCAGATCGAGGGCGGCACCCTCGCGGTGCTGCGTTACGTTCTCGACTTCCGTTCGCGCGCCGGGAACCCGGACGCGGCGGCGATCGAGGCCCAACTGCAGGAAATGCTGCGCGGCTGGGGCGATGCGGTCGAGGCTGCGCTCGCCGAACGCGAGGAGCCCACCCGTGCGGCCGCGCTCGCCACGCGCTACGCCGAGGCGTTCCCGCAAGCTTACCGCGCCGCCTATGGCGCCGTCGAAGCGGCGCGCGACATTCAGCGCTTGCGCGGCCTGGCGGGCGACGAAGGCACGCGCCCGCTCGGCCGCGATGCGCGGCTCTATCGCCATGGCGACGACCCTGACGACCAATTGCGGCTCAAGATCTACCAGCTCGGCGGATCGATGCCGTTGTCCGACGCGGTCCCGGCGCTCGAGAACTTCGGCTTCCGCGTCCTGTTCGAACAGCCGACCGAGATCTCCGGCCCCGACGCGGGAACGATCCACGATTTCCGGCTCGGCTTGCCCAAGGGCGAACCGTCTGCGCCTCTGCTCGAACGCGCCCGCGCGATCGAGAGCGCGGTTAGCGGGGTTGTTAACGCCAAGGCTGAGGACGACGTCTTCAACCGCCTCATCATCGGCACCGGCCTCACCGCGCAGGAAGCGGATTGGCTCCGCGCGATGTACCGGTATCTCCGCCAGGCGGGAATCGCGTTCACGATCTACACCGTCGTTGACGCGCTGCGCGGTGCACCGGCGGTCACCCATGCGCTCATCGACTTGTTCCGCGTGCGGCACGATCCGGCTTTCGACGGCGACCGAACCGCAGCGTCCGAGAAGGCCGAAGACGCGATCCGCGCCGGCCTCGCCGGCGTGACGGCGATCAATGACGATCGCCTGCTGCGGCTCTACTGGGGTGTCGTCTCGGCCGTCCTGCGCACCAACGCCTTCGCGCCCGCGGGCGCCGACGCCTTGGCGTTCAAGTTCGATTCCTCGCTCGTCCCGAACTTGCCCAAGCCGGTGCCTTGGCGCGAGATCTTCGTCTATTCGCGGCGCGTCGAAGGCATCCACCTCCGCTCCGGGCCCGTCGCGCGCGGCGGCATCCGCTGGTCGGATCGGCGCGACGACTTCCGCACCGAGGTGTTGGGGTTGATGAAGGCGCAGCGAGTGAAGAATGCCGTCATTGTCCCGACCGGGGCAAAGGGCGGCTTCTATCCGAAACAGCTGCCCAATCCCGCCGAGGACCGCGACGCCTGGGCAAACGAAGGCAGGGAAAGCTACAAGCTCTACATCCGTTCGTTGCTGTCGATCACCGACAACATCGTGAAGGACAAGATCGTCCATCCGCAAGGCGTGGTGATCCACGACGCCGACGATCCCTATTTCGTCGTCGCCGCCGACAAGGGCACGGCGAGCTTCTCCGACACTGCCAACGCCATCGCAGCCGAGCACGATTTCTGGCTCGGCGACGCGTTCGCCAGCGGTGGCTCGAAGGGCTACGATCACAAGGAAATGGGCATCACCGCGCGCGGCGCGTGGATTTCGGTGCAGCGGCATTTCCTCGAGCTGGGGATCGACGTTCAGCGCGAAACCGTGCGCGTCGCCGGCTGCGGCGACATGTCGGGCGACGTATTCGGCAACGGCATGCTGCAATCCAAGGCGATTAAGCTGGTCGCCGCGTTCGACCATCGCCACGTGTTCATCGATCCCGATCCCGACCCGGCGGCGAGCTGGAAAGAACGCAAGCGGCTTTACGACCTACCGCGATCGAGCTGGGCGGATTATTCGGAGAAGCTGATATCGAAGGGCGGCGGGGTCTTCCCGCGCACGCTCAAGTCGATCCCGCTCTCGCGCGAGGCGCGCGCCGTGTTGGGCATCGAGGCCTCCGAGATCGACCCCGACAGCCTGATCAACGCGATCCTCAAGGCGCCGGTCGACCTGCTCTGGTTCGGCGGCATCGGCACGTACATCAAGGCGAGCCACGAGGCGCACCAACAGGTCGGCGATCCCGCCAACGACGCGCTGCGCGTCAGCGGCAACGAAGTCCGCGCCCGCGTGATCGGGGAGGGCGCCAATCTCGGCGTCACGCAGGCGGGCCGGATCGAGTTCGCGCTCGTCGGCAACGAGGGGCGCGGCGGGCGCAACAACACCGACTTCATCGACAACTCGGCGGGCGTCGACTGCTCGGACAACGAGGTCAACATCAAGATCGCGCTCGAGGCTGCCAAGCGCGCCGGCCAGCTCTCCGAGCCGAAGCGCGTCGAGTTGCTCGAAGCAATGACCGAGGAGGTCGCCGCGCTGGTTCTCGAGGACAACCGGCTGCAGGCGCTCGCGCTCTCGATCGCCGAGCACGGCGGGCCGCGTGCGGTCGGCGCGCAGCTTCGGTTGATCGAGAAGCTCGAGGAAAGCGGCGACCTCGACCGCCAGACCGAAGGGCTCGCAACCGCGGACGTGTTCGCGCGCCGCGCGGCCGACGGGCAAGGGCTGACCAGGCCCGAGCTTGCTGTGCTGCTGTCGAGTTCCAAGCTCGTCCTGCAGGCCGCGATCGAGGCAAGCGACATCGCGGCCGACGAGGCCGCCGAACCGCTGCTGCTTGGCGATTTCCCCGAAGCGATGCAGGAGTCGTTCCGCAAGCGCATCCTGTCGCACCGCCTTCGTAACGAGATCGTCGCGACGGTCGTCGCCAACAAGATCGTCAACCGGATGGGCATGGTCCATCCCTTCGAGCTGGCCGAAGAAGAGGGCACGGGGATCGAGCGGGTCGCCGCTGCCTTCGTGGGCGCTTCGCGCCTGCTCGGAATGGATGAGATCTGGCAGGCGATCGAGACCGCGCAAATGCCCGAGGGTGCGCGCATCCAGTTGTTCGAACGCGCCGCCTCGGCGCTGCGCGGTCACATGGCGGACTTGCTGCGCGCCGGCGGGTCGGCCCAATCGCCGTCGCAGCTCGTCGGCGACGTGGCTCCGGGCGTGACGGAACTCGTCGACCACGTCGACGACCTGCTCGCCAAGGAAGCGCGCAGCCATGCCGAGGCGATCGCCGTGGATCTCATGGAGGCCGGCGCGCCGGGCAAGATCGCCGCGATGGTGGCGCAGCTCTTCGCGATAGATGGGGCGATCGGGCTGGCCCGCCTGGCCCGCGACACCGGCGTTCCACCCATCCGGCTTACCGAAGCATTCGGCGATCTCGGCGAGCGGCTCGGGCTCGACTGGGCGCAGCAGAAGGCCTCGCTCATGGTGCCTTCGGACCCGTGGGAGCGCCTGCTCGTCGCTGGTGTCGCGCGCGATTTCCAGCAGATGCGCTTCGAATTCCTGCGCGGGCTTGCCAAGGGCAAGCGCGCCAAGGAGGATCCGGTCGCCCTGATCGAGGAGTGGGCCACTCGCCACGCAACCGAGATCGGCCAGTTCCGTACCATGATCGGCCGCGCGCAGGGCGCTGCGCCACTCTCGCCTGCGATGCTGGCGCAGATCGCGAGCCAGGCGCGCACCCTGCTTAAGCGCTGAGGGCGGGAGCGGGAGAATGGCGCGCAACGCGGACATCGTCATCGTCGGCACCGGGCACGGCGGGGCACAAGCAGCGATCGCGCTGCGCCAACACGGGTTCGAAGGTTCGATCCTCCTGGTCGGCCGCGACAGCGAGCCACCCTACGAGCGCCCGCCGTTGTCGAAGGAATATCTCATCGGCGACAAGCCGTTCGAGCGCATCCTGATCCGACCGCCGCAATTCTGGCCCGAGCGCGCGATCGAGCTGATGCTCGGCAGCACGGTCACCAAGGTCGATCCGGCGGCGAAGAGCGTCGCGGTGACGGGCGGCGAGGCAGTCTCCTACGGCACGCTGATCTGGGCCGCGGGGGGCGATCCGCGCCGGCTCTCGTGTCCGGGTGCACAACTCGGCGGGATTCACGCGGTGCGGGACAAGTCCGACACCGACCGGCTCCGCGCCGAGCTCGACGCCGACGCCAGACAAGCGGTGGTGATTGGCGGAGGCTACATCGGCCTCGAGGTCACCGCTGCCCTTCGCAAGCGCGGCTGCGAAGTCACCGTGATCGAGAAGGAAAGCCGCCTCCTCGCCCGTGTCGCAGGCGCCGAGCTGGCCGGCTTCTACGAAGCGGAGCACCGCTCGCATGGCGTCGACATCCGGCTCGGCACCGAGATCGAAGCCTTCGAGGGCGACGGCGACCGGATTACCGCTGTTCGCCTGTCGGGCGGCGAGGAGTTGCCCTGCGACATGGCCATCGTCGGCATCGGCATCGTCCCGGCGATCGGGCCCCTGATCGCCGCCGGAGCAGCCGGCGCCAACGGCGTCGACGTCGATCAGTTCTGTCGCACCAGCCTGCCCGACATCTACGCGATCGGCGACTGCGCTGCCCATGCCAATCGCTGGGCCAACGGCGCTGTCATCCGGCTTGAGAGCGTGCAGAACGCCAACGACATGGCCAATACCGTCGCGCGCGCCATCTGCGGCTATCCGCAGCCATACACAGCGATGCCGTGGTTCTGGTCGAACCAGTACGACCTGCGCCTCCAGACCGTCGGATTCAACATGGGATACGATGCCGCCGTGCTGCGCGGCGACCCGGCCGAACGAAGCATCTCGGTGATCTACCTGAGAAACGGCCAGGTGATCGCGCTCGATTGCGTCAACCGGACCAAGGATTACGTCCAGGGCCGCAAGCTGATCGAGGCGAAGGCCACGGTCGAGCCCGAGCGGCTCATGGACGCCGAGGTGCCGCTCAAGGAGATGCTGTAAGCCGTTCCAGCGCCCAGTCGGCCGCTTCCGCCACGACCGGGTCGGGATCGTAGAGCAAGGCGCGCACCGGGCTTTCGAGGTCCGGGTTGCCGCTGTTCCCCGCCGCGATGAGACAATTACGAACGAACCGGTCGCGGCCGATGCGTTTGACCGGCGAACCCGAGAACAGCCGCCGGAAACCGGCATCGTCGAGCGCGAGCAGCTCGTCGAGGCGCGGCGCGGCCAGCTCGGCGCGCGGCAGGAACGCGCGGTGCCGCGCGGCGGTCTGGGCGAACTTGTTCCACGGGCAGACCGAGAGGCAATCGTCGCAACCATAGATGCGGTTTCCGATCGCCTCGCGGAATTCGTGCGGGATCGGACCTTTCAGCTCGATCGTGAGGTAGGAGATGCAGCGCCGCGCATCGAGGCGGTAAGGCGCGGGGAAGGCATCGGTCGGGCAGGCCGCGAGGCAGGCCGAGCACGAGCCGCACCGTGCGTCGTGAGGCGCATCGGGCTCGAACGGCAGCGTGGTGTAGATAGCGCCCAGGAACAGCCACGAACCGTGCTCGCGGCTGACCAGGTTGGTGTGCTTGCCCTGCCATCCCAACCCGGCCGCTTCGCCGAGCGGCTTTTCCATCACAGGCGCGGTATCGACGAAAACCTTGAGCTGCGTCTCCAACCCCAGCTTCGCTGCCTCCGCCACCAGCCAGCGGGCGAGCGCTTTCAGCGCCTTCTTGACCGTGTCGTGATAGTCGACTCCTTGCGCATAGACCGAGATGCGGCCCCGCTCCGGGTCGCCCTCCATGGCCAGCGGGTCCACGCCCGGCGCATAGCTCATGCCAAGCGCGATCACGCTGCGCGCTTCGGGCCACATCGATTGCGGCCCCTGGCGGACGTCGGCACGGTCCGCCATCCATGCCATCTCGCCGTGCGCACCTTCGGCAAGCCATTCGCGCAGCCGCTCCGCACGTACCGGGTCGTCTGCAGCGGGCGCGAAGCCGATCGTCGCGAAGCCGAGCGAGCGCGCCTCGGCCACGAGCCGTTCCTTCAAGTCCGCCAGCGCCGCCGCATCGGCCAAAATCAGTTGCTCCGTTTCGTTCGAACCGCCTAACACGGTGCATATGGGGCTAGGGGAACGCGCTGACACGGGCAATCTCGCCATCGAGGCGCGCGGGCTGGTCAAGCGGTTCGACGGCGCGCTGGCGGTCGACGGAGTCGACCTCGCCGTTCCCCAAGGTGCAATCTATGGCGTGCTCGGCCCCAACGGCGCGGGCAAGACCACCACGCTGCGCATGCTGCTCGGCATCATCGATCCCGACGAAGGCGAACGCCGCGTGCTGGGCCACGCCGACCCGCAGGCCATCGCGCGCCGGATCGGCTACCTGCCGGAGGAGCGCGGCCTCTACCCTTCGATGAAGGCCTACGACGCGATCGCCTTCATGGGCGCGCTGCGGGGCTTGCCGCTGGCCGAGGGGCGCCGCAAGGGCCGCGAGCTGCTCGAGGCGAACGGGCTCGGCTACGCGGCCGAGCGCCAGATTCGCCAGCTTTCCAAGGGCATGGCACAGCAGGTCCAGCTCCTCGGCACGCTCGTGCATGAGCCGCGCCTGGTCATCCTCGACGAGCCGTTTTCCGGCCTCGACGCGATCAACCAGGGCAAGCTCGAGCGGCTGATCCGCGATCTCGCGGCGCGCGGCACCACGGTGATCTTCTCGACCCACGTCATCGCCCACGCCGAACGCCTGTGCGACAGCGTCGCGATCATCGCCGGGGGCAAAGTTCCCTATGCCGGATCGGTCGACGCTGCGCGCGACCGCATCCGCCCGCAAGTCCGGCTCGAGACGCGCCATTCCGACGGCCCCTGGCGCGCGGCATTGCCCCGCGACGTGCACCACGAGGGCCGGTTCTGGCACTTCCCCTTGCCCGAAAGCGGGGTCGAACCGCTGTTGCGCGCGCTGATCGAAGGGGACGCCGGCATCCTCTCGCTGTCGATCGAGCGCGCCGGCCTGCACGATGCGTTCGTCGCCATTGCCGGCGAAGCGGCCGCGCAGGCGCTCGGCGCCGAGCCGGAGCCGGTGCCATGAATGACACGCCCGCGCGCGGCGGTCGCCTCCCCCTGCTCAAGGCCGCCTACGTCGTGGCGCGGCGCGATTTCGTCGCGATCCTGTTCAGCCGCGCGTTCTTCTTCTTCCTGCTCGGCCCGCTGTTTCCGATCGCGGTCGGCGCGCTTGCGGGCGGGATCGGCCAGCGCGTCGACAGCGCCACCGCCAACCCGCACATCGGCATCGCGATGCAGGCCGCCGACGCCGAGGCGATGCTGCGCGCGGCGAAACGGCTGCGTGCCCAGCTCGGGCCGGCGATCCCGGAGGTCGTCGTGCTGCGGCGGCTCGAGCCGGGCGAGAGCTACCCCGCCGATGCGGTCCTCGCTCGCCGCGAAGGCAGCCTCGCCGCCGTCCTGACCGGCACGCCCGCGGCGCCGCGCCTTACCGTCACCGAGGGGCTCGCCTGGTGGAGCGGGCCGGTCGGCCTGATCGCCGCCGAGGCGCGGGGCCCCGCTCACGCTTTCCCGCCCGTCCGGACCGAGACCGTCGCCACCAGCGGCGCCAGCGAGCAGCGCGCGCGATTGCGCACCGCGCAGGCCGGGCAGCTCCTGCTGTTCCTGCTGACGATGCTGCTCGCGGGCATGGTGCTGTCGAACCTCGTCGAGGAGAAAGCCAACAAGATCATCGAGATCCTCGCCGCCGCGATTCCGATGGACGCGGTCTTCCTCGGCAAGCTGTTCGCGATGCTCGCGATCTCGCTGGTCGGCATCGCGGTCTGGGCCACGATGATCGGTGGGCTGCTCGGGCTGGCGGGATTCGAAGGCCTGTTCGGCGGCGCGTTCGATCTCCGCAACCTTCCGGGACCGGGCGTCGGCTGGCCGGCCTTCCTGCTGCTCGGGGTCGCCTATTTCGCGATGAGCTATCTCCTGCTCGGCTCGATCTTCCTCGCGGTCGGCTCGCTCGCCACGACCGTGCGCGAGGTCCAGACGCTGTCGATGCCGGTCACGATGCTTCAGGTCCTGCTGTTCTTCTTCGCCACGCTGGCCATGGGCGAACCGGGCACTGCGATCGAGTGGGCCGCGATCGGCTTTCCGCTCAGCTCCCCGTTCGCGATGATCGCCCGCGCCGCCCAGCACGATGCGCTCTGGCCCCACGCGCTTGCGCTCGCCTGGCAGATCGCGTGGGTGCTGGTGTTCATCCGCCTCGGGGCCGCGCTGTTCCGCAAGCGCGTGATGAAATCGGGGCCGCAGGGCGTGAGGCGGAACCGCGGGCTTGCTGCCCTCGTTGCCTCGGCATTCGGCAAGAAGCCGGAAAATGTGCTATAGGATTCGGCCATGACGCATCCGACCAGCCGCCGTTCGGCCCTCGCCTGGCTAGGCGCGGGCATCGCCCTTCCGGTCCTCGCCGCGTGCGGCGGCACCGCCCAGGCCAAGACCTACAAGGTGTCCTACACCGATGCGGAGTGGAAGCGCCGGCTGTCGCCCGCGCGTTATGCCGTCCTGCGCGAGGAGAACACCGAGCGACCGTTCAGCTCGCCGCTGGACAAGGAAAAGCGCAAGGGGACTTTCGTTTGCGCGGGTTGCGGCAACGAACTTTATTCGAGCGACACCAAGTTCGACAGCGGCACCGGCTGGCCCAGCTTCTATCGCCCGCTGCCCGGCGCGGTCGCGAGCAAGACCGATTACAAGTTGGGCTATCCCCGCAAGGAGATCCACTGCGCCGACTGCGGCGGCCATCTCGGCCACGTCTTCAACGACGGCCCGAGGCCGACCGGCCTGCGCTATTGCATGAACGGCCTGGCGATGAAGTTCCGCCCGGCCTGAAACGGCTAAGCGGACTTCGGCAGATGGAGGCTCGGCCTGGCCGGGGTTCGCGAAGTGTCGGCCCGCTGTAGCTCGAAGACCAGTGTCGCCAGCTCGGCGAATTGGAAGGTATCTTCGAAACTGAGGCCATACTCGTCGTTGCGGCGCCAGCGGACTTTGCCGGCGACTTCGGGCATCCCCGGGGCGCGCAGCTTGACGCGCTGGATCAGCGACAGTCGCTCCTGCGTGCGGATCAGCGCACCTTGCTGTGAGATGTTGCCGATAGTCGCGCCGACCCAGCGCAGCCCCGCCAGGAGATCGCACGGCACTTCGAGCCGCACGCGCACCGCGCGCTTGCTGAACCGGCTCGGGCTTTCGACCAGCCGTTCGAAGCTCGTCGGCTCGGCGAAGCTGAAACCGGCCTTGCCTTCGGATTCCCATACCCGCTCCAGGGCATGCCGGTCGCCGTTGGGCAGCTCGAGGGTGAGCGGGATGTCGGGCGGCAAGGGATGGAACAGGCGCACGCTGACGCCGGTCTCGGATGCGTCGCGCACCACGCACAGGAACTCGCAATCGGGGCTCGTCAGCTTGGCCGCACGAATCAGCAGCGTGAAGCGCGGCGCGCTCCGCTGGTCAGCCTCGCCCGCCTCGCCGTCGAGCGAAGGGTGCACGCTGTCGTGGCGCTCCAATGCGCGCATGGATTCCCCAGCCAATGGTGAACGAACGACCCCTTCGTCCGTCCACGTCTTCGAACCGCCTGGACTTACCGTCATCTTGGTTTCCGAAATTCTAAGCCCATGCGCGGCGCCCCGGCCAAGGCCGCGTGGAGCCGGGTGAAACGAACCGGAACGTCTGCATCGGCCCTCCGGCTTTCCGACGACAAGGCAGCAAGCGGCGCTCCCTCATGAACGGCCGTCTTAGGCTCCGGGTAACCAAGGAATTGCTCGGAAGCGCCTAGGGGTTATTCCGCAGCCCGGCGCCGAAAACGCCCGAAATTTGCGCCACAGGAGCGGCCGAAGCCCGAGTTCAGTTGGCGACCAGCCACAACAGCTCTCTGGAATTGGCCGCGCCGAGGCGGCGGTAGGCGCGCTGGCGCAGCGTCAGCACAGACGTCTTCGCAATGCCGAGTTCCAGGGCGGTGGCCTCGACGCTCATCCCGAAGGCCGCCCGCGCGCAGACCTGCCTCTCGCGGCAGGTCAACGAAGGATACCGGAATGCAAACCGATCCTCGAGATGTTGAGACGTGAGTTGTTTCGCTGCCATGCCTTTGGCGCGGGCGAAGGGCAGCATGGGAAGGGCCAGTCGCGCCAAGCCTGCAATGGCATCGAGTTCGCTATCGCTGAAGCGGCCTTCGCTGGCGTGCCGGGAAACGTTCATCCCGCACCAGCCCGCCTTGCGCCGTTGTATCAGCGAAACCCGCTCGACAATTCCCGGGTCGTCGAAAAACCGTCGCCGGAAGCCGGCTGACGCTATGTCCGCGGGCCGCACGCGCTGGATCGCGAGGTCCCCCACGCGCGGCGCCGCGGCATAGAGATCGCCGATCGGATCGAGCGGCTTATAGCGCAGCGCATAGGCGGGAAGCTGCTCGGCGATGTGCGGCTCGCAGTGATAGTAGTGCAGGGCATCCTCGCCGCGCCCAGCAGCTTCGAACAGGTACAGGCGGCGCGCGCCCGAGGTGAGCATTCCGAGGCAGTGGCGTATCGTCGCACCGAACTCGTCGCTTCCGATGGCTCCGATCAGCGAATCGTAAACCGGTCCGATTGCGGCCGGCAGTCGCCAATCGGTCACGCGCCAGATTTCGGCCATCGGCATCTCCCGCTTGCGAGCAGGTCCTTGTGCCCTGTCCTCTCGCGATAGGACAGACGCTGCAAGCGAGTGAGCCCAGTCTAGCCGGCAAATTCGAGGCGAGGACGAATGCTCGACGGCAACAAGGTGATGATCACGGTCGCACTCAACGGCGGCATGCAGCAGGATCGCGATGGCGCGGTCGTTCCCAAGCAACCCGACGAGATCGGAGAGGCGGCGGCACGCTGCTGGGAAGCGGGCGCCTCGGTCGTCCACGTTCACGCGCGCGGGCCCGACGGCAAGAACAGCGGCGATCCCGCCATCTATTCGGAGATCATCCGGCAGATCCGGGCCCGCAGCCCGATCCTCATCCAGACCACCAATGGCATCGGCGTGCGCCGGGATTCGGCAACCGGCCAGTTCATCTGGCCGAGCGACAGCGAGCGTCTCGGCCTGCTTGAGATCGAGCCGCAGCAAGACCTTTTCGGCATCGCCGGCGGATCGGCCGACTTCCACAATCCGGAAGGCGGCTATCCAGAGGAAACCCCGTACGTGAACTCGCCGCAGCTGCTGAAGCGCACCATCGAGGCGGTCTATGCCAAGGGCTCCGCGCTCGAATACGAGATCGTCGAGGCAAGCTCGCTGCACCGGCTGATGCGCTATGCCGAGGAAGGGCTGTTCGACCGGCACCGCAGCAACGTCTGGCTGCTGCACGGCGGAGGCTTTGGCGCGACCCCGCCGGTCGCGCGCAACGTCATCTTCAACATCGACGAGGGCTTGCGGATGTTCCCGCAGGCGATCTGGGGGGTCACCGCAACCGGCCGCGACATGTTCCGGATTGCCACCATAGGCCTCGCCATGGGCTGCGACCTGGTTCGCGTCGGGTTCGAGGACGGGATCCACTTGCCCGACGGCACCGTCGCCCGCGACAATGCGGAGATGGTCCGCGCCGCGGCTTCGATCGCGGCCATCTACGGCCTCGAGCCGGCGAGCGTCGCGGAGGCGCGGGCGCGGTTCGGAATATGACCGCCGCGCCGGCCGCGCCGCCGCCCGCAACGGCCGCCATCGCCGTCTGTACGGCGATCTACTTTCTCGATGGGCTGATTCACACGATCCTCGGCCCGCTCGCCCCCGACATCGCGCGCTCGCTTTCCTTGGGCAATGCGGAGCTGGGCCCGATCTTCTCCTCGAACCTGATCGGGCAATGTATCGGCCTCGTCGTTTTTCCCGCCCTCGCGAGCCGGTTCGGCCACCGGCTTACGGTCACCTTGGCGGTCGTCGGGTTCGCGCTGGGGCAAGCGGCAAGCGCCTTGGCCGACGGTGGCGCGAGCCTGTTTGCGATCCGGCTGGTGACCGGCGTGTTCCTCGGCGGATGCCTGCCGAGCTGTCTGGCCATGGTGACCGCGCAGGCCCCTGCGCAGCGCCGCGGGGTATCGATCCTGCTCCTGTTCACCGGCTACGGGACGGGCGCCGCGATCGCGGGTGTGGTGGCCGCCGGCTTCGCCGATCTGGGCGGCTGGCGTGCCGCGATGGTCGCTGTCGGGGGCCTGTCGTTGCTGGCCGCCGCGGCAGCCTGGCTGTGCCTCCGCGACGATCAATCCGTGGACGTGCTGGCCGAGTCTCCAGGCGGACTGACCGATCGACCTGCGGCCTTGCAGATCCTCGGTCCGGCCTATCGGGTCGGCACCGCGATGCTGTGGCTGCTGTTCGTGGTGATGCTGACGATCAGCTACTGCCTCAATTCCTGGCTGCCGATCATGCTGGTGGAGGTCGGGCACGACGAAGCTTTCGCCGCGCTCTCGATCACGATCTTCGGAATCGGCGGAGCGATCGCGGCGCTCGGCGTGGGCCTCCTGATCGATCGATTTGGCGCGATGCGAGTGCTGATTGCTTTTCTGGCGGCGGCGGCGGCGGCGCTGTTCGCCACGGGGCAGGTCATTGCCACGGCGTCGGCCACGACCCTCGCGGTCCTCCTCGGCGCAGCCGGGTTCTTCAGCCTGGGGGCTTACGGCGGAGTCAATGTCGTGCTGGCCGGCTTCTATCCCGATCCGCTGCGCGCCACCGGGATCGGCTGGGCCAAGAGCGTGGGCCGCCTCGGTACCGTGATCGCCCCCATCATCATCGGCTTTGCCCTGGCGGCGGGAATGTCGAGCACGATCGTGATGTCGCTGTTCGCCGTTCCCGCCGTGCTGGCCATCATGGCGCTCGTCGCGATATCTCAAACGCGCATCTGGCGCGCCGCGTAGAAGTCGCGCTCCCACGGCGTCCTCGTCAGGGCCGATTCCCATCGAAGTCGGCAGTTCGCCGTTGCTCGAGGTGGTGCGCAAAGAAGATGGACGCTCCAATCGATAGCTGGGGCGCCTTCCTCGGATCGGAAATTTCCGATGCGTCTTGCCGCCGGATGATGCATCGGCTATTCCCGATGCATGGAGCAAGACATCGCCTTGGACGCGCTGGCGGCCCTCGGTCATCCCACGCGACTAGAAACCTTCCGCCTGCTGGTGCGGCACGAGCCTGACGGCCTCACGACCGGTTCCCTCGTCGAGGCGAGCGGGCTTCCCCAAAGCACATTCTCCACCCACCTCGCCGTGCTGGCGAAGGCCGGTCTGGTCGCGTCGGAGAGGCGCGGCCGGCAGATGGTCCAGCGCGCGAACATCGCCACGCTTCGTGACCTGATGCTCTTCCTCGCCAGGGATTGCTGCCAGGGTCGCGCCGAGCTTTGCGAACCGCTCCTAGCCGAACTCACTTGCTGCTGACCAAGGTTCCCATGACTCCGATCGACGTCATCATCTACCACAATCCTGACTGCGGGACCTCGCGCAACGCGCTCGCGATGATCCGCAATGCCGGTATCGAGCCGCATGTGATCGAATACCTGAAGACGCCTCCTTCGCGCAGGACGCTCGAGAGCCTGATCGTGCGGGCCGGCCTGACTCCACGTGAATTGCTCCGCGAGAAAGGAACGCCTTACGCCGAACTGGGTCTCGATAGCCCCGACCTTTCCGACACCCAGCTCATCGACGCGATGATGGACCACCCGATCCTGATCAACCGCCCGCTGGTGGTTTCGCCGATCGGCGTGAAGCTGTGCCGGCCTTCGGAAGAAGTGCTCGACCTCCTGCCCGCGTCCCAGGCGGGCGCCTTCGCCAAGGAGGATGGCGAGCAAGTCGTCGACGCCGACGGCCGGCGCATTCGCTGAGCGACATCGCAAGGGAATGAGCATGTCCAGCGAACTTGCGGCCCGCGCCCCAGTCAACTCGCCCCTGGGCGGGTTCGAGCGCTTTCTGTCGGTCTGGGTGGCTCTGGCGATCGTGGCCGGAATCGCGCTCGGGCTGGTCGCGCCGGGTACCGTCGGTGTGCTTTCCCAGCTCGAGTACGCTTCGGTCAATCTCGTCGTCGCAGTGCTCATCTGGGCGATGATCTACCCGATGATGGTGGCGGTCGACTTCGCCAGCATCCGCGATATCGGCCGCAAGCCGAAGGGGCTGATCCTCACGCTGGTGGTCAATTGGCTGGTCAAGCCGTTCACGATGGCGGCGCTGGCGGTGCTGTTCTTCGATTACCTGTACGCGGGCGTGATCGGCGAAGCGGCGGCCGACGAGTACATCGCCGGGCTCATTCTGCTCGGCGCCGCGCCCTGCACCGCGATGGTCTTCGTGTGGTCGCAGATGACGCGCGGCGACCCGGCCTACACGCTGGTGCAGGTCTCGGTGAACGACCTCGTCATGATCGTCGCCTTTGCGCCGATCGTCGCCTTGCTGCTCGGCGTCACCGACATCGAGGTACCGTGGGAGACCTTGTTGCTCTCGGTCGGGCTGTACGTCGTAATTCCGCTCGTTGCGGGGGCCATTACCAGGCGTCAGGTCGTCCGTAGCCACGGAGGCGACGAAGCGGCGGTCGAGGCCTTCACCGCGCGGCTTAAGCCGTGGTCGATCGTCGGCCTGCTGGCGACGGTCGTGCTGCTGTTCGCGTTCCAGGCAGGGACGATCGTCTCCAACCCGCTACTCATCGTGTTGATCGCGATCCCGATCGTCATCCAGTCGTACGGCATCTTCGCGCTGGCTTATGCGACGGCGAAAGCGTGGAAAGTACCGCACAACATCGCCGCGCCGTGCGCGATGATCGGCACGTCCAACTTCTTCGAGCTCGCGGTGGCGGTGGCGATCGGACTGTTCGGCCTTTCCAGCGGAGCCGCACTGGCCACCGTCGTCGGCGTGCTGGTCGAAGTCCCGGTGATGCTTTCCTTGGTCGCCTACGCGAACCGGACCCGCGACCGTTTTCCTGCATCCTGATCAGATGGAATCATGACCCGCCTCCGCGAACTGCCCGATCCCGGTTTTCTGCCTGCTCTCAGGCACGAGTACGTCCGCCAGAACCCGGCGATCGGCCTCGGCAAGCTCGACCCGCCGCCGCGCATCCTGCTGCTCTACGGCTCGCTCCGCGAGCGGTCCTATTCGCGGCTCGCCGTCGAGGAGGCGGCGCGGCTGCTGCAGCTGTTCGGCTGCGAGACGCGCATTTTCGATCCCTGGGACCTGCCGCTGCCCGACCAGGTCGCGAACGACGATCACCCCGCCGTGCACGAGCTGCGCGAGCACTCGCTTTGGTCCGAGGGACAGGTCTGGTGCAGCCCCGAGCGCCACGGCCAGATCTCCGGCATCATGAAGGCGCAGATCGATCACCTTCCGCTCGCCTACAAGGGGCTACGCCCGACACAGGGCAGGACGCTGGCCGTCATCCAGGTGTGCGCCGGATCGCAGTCCTTCAACACGATCAACACTCTCCGTATTCTCGGGCGCTGGATGCGCATGGTGACGATCCCCAACCAGTCGAGCGTCGCCAAGGCATACGAGGAGTTCGATGAGCAAGGGCGAATGCGGCCCTCGAGCTATTACGATCGCATCGTCGACGTAATGGAAGAGCTGGTGCGGTTCACTGTCCTGCTGCGGCCGCATGCACAGCAGCTCGTCGATCGCTATTCCGAGCGCAAGGATCGCGACGAGCCCGTCGACACTCACGTGGAACGAGCGAGGCTAGCGAAGGAATGATCACCCGCCGCGTTGCGAGTGGTCAGAGGAGGATGACGCATCTAGCCATCATCGGAAGTGGTGCGGGTGGCCGGACTCGAACCGGCACGAGCAAAGCTCAGGGGATTTTAAGTCCCCGGCGTCTACCATTCCGCCACACCCGCACTCAGGCCCGCAGGTAGCGGGCGATCGCGGTTCTTACCAGTAGCGCTCGGAAGCGATGGCCGCGCCTTCGGCCAGGGCGGCCAGCTTGGCCCAGACCACTTCGGGATCGAGGTTGCCGCTGCCGGCGTGGACCGAGAAACCGCAGTCGACCCCGGCCATCACCCGCTCGCGGCCGACGAGGTCGGCGTAGCGGCCGATGCGCTGGGCGATCAGCTCGGGATGCTCGACGTAAGGGCTCTGCGGCTCGATCATGCCGGGGCAGAGAATCTTGCCCTCGGGCAATGGATGCTGCTCGAAGTACGCGAACTCGTGCGCGTGTCGCGGGTTGGCCCCTTCGAGCAGCACGGTCTGCGGCTTGGCGCTCCACACGATGTCGGCAATCTGGCCGAGGTCGACGTCGCAGGTGTGCGGGCCCGGATAGTTACCCCAGCACAAGTGCATCCGCAGCCGCTCGGCCGATATGTTGCGCAGCGCGTGGTTGAGCGCGGCGACGTTCATGCCGATGCGCTTGCGGAACTCTTCGAGCGATAGGTCCGTGAACTGCACGTGACGACCCATCGCGAGGTCGGGGCAATCGACCTGCAGCGTGATCCCGGCCGCGGCGATCGTCTCGTACTCGTGGCGCAGGCCCTCGGCGAGCGCGAAGACGTATTCCTCGTCGCTCGCGTAGTACCGGTTCGGAAAGAACAGCGCGGTCACCCCCGGCGAGGCCGCGCTCATGAAGGTCTCGTGCCCGCCGGCGAGGCGCTTCAGCCGCTCGGCATCCTCGCGCGGGGCGTCCATGTCGATGACCTCGATCGGCGCGGTGCAGGCCGGCGCCGTGCGCCGCGCCCGGCCGGCGTCGCCGAACACGCGTGCCTTGGCTCCCGGGAACTGCTCGAGGTCCGCGAACGAATACTGCCCGGCTTCGCCGCCGAATCCGGACAGGCGGTGCTTGATGTAGGTGGCATAGCTCGGCTTCGACATCTCGCCGTCGCCGATCACCGTGATCCCGGCCTGCTTCTGCCGCGTCACGACGTGTTCGGTGGCCTGTTCGATGGCCTGATCAAGCGCTTCATTGACAACCATTTCACCCGCTTCGCGGGCAAACATCAGCGCCAGCAGGTCGTCGGGGCGCGGCAGGCTGCCGGTATGCGTGGTCCGGAATCCGCTCACGCCAGCTCGGCCCGGACGATCGCCGCGCCCTCGGCCATCGCTTTCATCTTGCCGAACGCGACCTCGCGCGGAAGGTACTTGAGCCCGCAATCGGGCGCGACGATGATCCGCTCCGCCGGCACGTGAGGCAGCGCCCGTCGGATGCGTTCCGCAACGATTTCAGGCACTTCCACTTCGTGCGACGACAAGTCGAGCACGCCGAGGATGATCGTCTTGCCCGGCAGCGTCTCGAGCACGGCGGTGTCGAGGTTCGACTGCGCGGTCTCGATCGAGATCTGGCGCACGTCGCTGGCCGAGAGCTCGGGGAGGAACGAGTACCCCTCGGGCCGCTCATGGATCAGATGTGCGTAACCGAAGCAGATGTGCAGCGCGGTCGTCCCCTCGATCCCCTCCAGCGCCCGCGCCAGCGCCTTCAGCCCATAGGAGCGCGCCTTGTCGGGGCGCGCCTGCATGTACGGTTCGTCGAGCTGGACCACGTCCGCCCCCGCCGCGAACAGGTCCTTGATCTCCTCGTTGACCGCGCCGGCATAAGCGAGCGCGAGCGCCTCGGGATCGTTGTAGTAATCGTCCTGCGCCTGCTGGCTCATCGTGAACGGGCCCGGCACGGTGATCTTGATCTTCTTCTCCGGCGAGGCGTGTTCGCGCAGGAACTGCACGTCGCGCACCTGCACCGCGTGGCGGCGCCTGATCTCGCCCACCACGCGCGGGACAGGCACCGGCTCGCCGCTGCGGTCGAGCGCGGTGCCGTTGTTGTCCATGTCGACCCCGTCGAGCGCGGTGGCGAAGCGGTTCGAATAGCTCTCGCGGCGCATCTCGCCGTCGGTGACGATGTCGAGCCCGGCGCGCTCCTGCTCGGCGATCGCATAGACGGTCGCGTCGTCCCACGCCTGCTCGAGCCATTGCTCGGGTACGCGCCACAGCTCCTTCATTCGCGTGCGCGGAGGAAACCGGCCGGCGAGCTTCTCGCGGTCGATCAGCCAGTCAGGCTGGGCGTAGGAGCCGACCAGCGAGGTAGGGAGCAGCATTGAGGACATCCTCTCTCGGCTCGTCTTGCGAGGAGCGAAGCGACGAACTTCTTGTGGGCGGCTTAAGCCGCTTCGGCGTGGCGGAAGTCGTTGTTGGTCGTGTGATCGCCTGCCAACCAGCGCTTGAGCTCGGCGTGCGCGTTGGCACGGCGTTCGGCGGAGCCCGCCGCGGCGCGGGGGTCGTCGCAAGTGAATTCGACGATCATGCCGTTGGGATCCGTGACATAAATCGACCGGCAATACCCGTGCTCGAGCGTGTAGCCGCCCTCAAGCCCCGCGGCTTCGATCCGCCGCTCGAGCTCGGCCTGGGTCTCCACGTCGACGTTGAGCGCGATGTGCCTGAACGGCGAGGGCGCCAGTTCGGGGTCGAACAGCGCCTGGTCCTCGGGATCCGCGAACTGGAAGAACGCAAGGCAGCTCCCGTCGCCGATCTCGAAGAAGCAGTGGCAATAAGTGCGGTCCTTGCCGAACAAGAAGTCGGTCTCGCACCAGGTCGCCGCGAGCGGGATGCCGAGGATATCCTCGTAAAAGTGGCGCGTCGCCTCGAGGTCCTTGGTGACGTAGGCCGTGTGATGCAGCCGGCTAGGCAGTTTTGACATCGCTCTTCTCCCGTCGCAGCCGAGTCTCTCTCTCGGTCCGGATTGTTCGCAGTCTAACAAAGCCTCGCCGCGGCGCAATTCATCGCTTGCGGCCGAGCACCTGCTCGTTGGCGTCTCCCAATTCTGGAGGCGGAACGACGCTGTCCTCGATCTCCCCGTCGAAGCGCACGGGAAAGCGGATGGTGCGGAATGTGCCGCGCGTGCCCTCGCCCTCCATCACCAGCTTGTGGTGCGCCGCAAGTTCGCCCTCGACCACCTCCTTGGAGGTATAGACCGGCGAATGTGGGACCTCGAGCGCGGCCAGCCGCTCCTCCCAGTGCGCGCGCGGCTTGGTGGCGAAGATCGGCGCGAGGAATGCGACGACCTTCTCGTAGTTGGCGATCCGCGCCGGCCGGCTCTCGAACTCGGGCCTTTGCAGCATGCCGGGCTGCCCAACCGCCTCGGCAAGATTCTCCCAGAACTTGGGCGGGCTCGACATGTGCAGCGCGATCCAGCCCCCGTCGGCGCACTGGAAGACATAGCTCTGGCTCACATGCGGTCGCGACCACGGGCCCATGACCTCGCCTTCGGAGAGATAATGGGTGAAGTCGTCCATGTTGAAGTGGCTCATCGTCTCGAACATCGAGGTTTCGACGAGGCGGCCCTTGCCGGTCTTCTCCCGCTCGTACAGCGCCGCCATCACACCGAACGCCGCGTAGAACCCCGTCACCGCGTCGCCGATCGCCGGTCCGACCACGCGCGGATTGCCGGGATTGACCAGCAGCCGCAGGAACCCGGTCACCGCCTGCGAAACCGTATCGAACGCGGGCCGGTCCTTCCAGGGTCCGTCGTTGCCGAAGCCGGAGATGTCGCAATAGACTAGCCGCGGGTTGATCCCGCGCAGCCGCTCCGGCCCTACCCCCAATCGCTCGGCCACGCCCGGCCGGAAGTTCTGGATGAACACGTCGGCGTCCGAGACCAGCGCGTCGAACGCGGCGAGATCGTCGGGGTCCTTGGTGTTGAGCTCGACCGACTTCTTGTTGCGGTTGTAGGTCTGGTAGTGCGGCGAATAGAGATCGCCCTTGAAGGCGCGGAATGGGTCGCCGGTCCCGGGCATCTCCACCTTGATCACCTCGGCCCCCAGGTCCGCGAGCAACACACCGGCCGCCGGCCCGGTGATGAAGGTGCCCATGTCGAGCACGCGGATGCCTGCGAGCGGTTTGGCCATTTCTACTCCCTTCAATTCTTCGATTCCTCATTGCGAGGAGCGGAGCGACTAAGCAATCCAGAAGCAGCGCTGTGCGGCTCTGGATTGCTTCGCTACGCTCGCAATGACGAAGGAGAACTGGAAATGCGCATCGGCAAGCAGGACGCGCCGTACACCGCCATCTGCACCTCGGACGCCGACAGCATCACCGTGCGCGGCAAGGACCTGGTCGGCGAGATTATCGGCAAGATGGATTTCACCAGCTACTTCTGGTTCCTCGTCACCGGGAAGAAGCCGAACGAAGATCAGGCGTTCTTCGCCAACGCGATCCTCTGCGCGCTGGCCGAGCACGGAATGGTGCCGAGCGTGGTCGCCGCACGGATGACCCTCGCCGCCGCGCCCGAAGCGATGCAGGGTGCGGTCGCCGCGGGCCTCCTCGGGTGCGGCTCGGTCGTGCTGGGCAGCGCGGAGGTCGCGGGTCGGTTCTTTGCCGAATGCGTCGCCGACTGGCAGCAGCACGACGGCACCCCCGAGGACGCGGCGAGGCGCGGCATCGCGCGCCTGCGCGCCGAGAAGCAGCCGATCCCCGGCTTCGGGCACCCGCAACACTCCGAAGGCGACCCGCGCGCGAACCTCTTGCTACAACTCGCCCGCGAACGCGGCGTCGGCGGCCCGCACGTAGCCATGCTCTACGCCATCCGCGACGCGCTTCCCGGCGCGATCGGCCGCAGCCTGCCGGTCAACGTCAACGGCCCGATCCCGGCGATCCTGCTCGACCTCGGCTGGCCGCTCGCGGCGCTCAAGGGCATCGGCCTGCTGTGCCGCACGGCCGGGCTGGTCGCGCACTGCACCGAGGAGGCGGAGCGGCCGATCGGGTTTATCCTGTCGGGCGCGGCGGCGGCGGCGATTGAGTACGATGGGCCGCAGACAAGCTGACCGCGTGAGCATTTTGCGACGCTATATCGCTTGGATTGACGACGACCTGGGCGATGGCTGGCCCAATACGAATGGGCTCTCATCGCTTATCGCATTTGTCCCGACGTGTGTGGCCTTGGCCTATAGCTTGCTGTTCCACCCCCAATGATAAACCGGGACCGATTGAGGCAGCGCTCCTCATTGCGTCCAGTGGCACGCTCTTAGTCATTTGGCTCTGGCGCGCTTATCTATCCACCATGCGTCAAGTCCGGCGAATTAGAGAGGGCAAGGACACTCCGGACGAGTAGATCGCTTTCCTATCTCGCACCTTGCCAACCTCGGCCTCCCCTCGCACAGTAGCTGTTGGGAGACACGAATGGCGGCAGCGGAGTTCGATTACATCGTCGTCGGCGCGGGCTCGTCGGGGGCCGCGCTCGCGGCTCGGCTGGGCGAGGCGGTGGACCGCACGACATGCGTGATCGAGGCCGGCGGGCAGGATACACATCCGTTCATCCATGTGCCGAGCTTCGTCGCCGCGGCGATCGGGCGGGAGGAAACCAACTGGCGCTTCAAGACGGTGCCGCAGCCGGGCATGGCCGGGCGCGAGATCCCGGTGCCGCGCGGGCGGGTCCTCGGCGGCTCGGGCTCGATCAACGGCATGGTCTATTTCCGCGGCCACCCGACGGACTACGATGACTGGTCGGACATGGGCTGCAAGGGCTGGTCCTACGCCGAAGTGCTGCCGTACTTCACCCGCACCGAGAACAACGAGAATTACCCCCCGAGCGTGTTCCATGGGGTTGGCGGGCCGGTCAACGTCAAGCACGTCGAGGGTCCGAACGCGCTCAATTACGCGTTCATGGATGCGCTCGCCTCGCTGCAATTTCCGGCCTGCCCCGATTTCAACGGCGCCAATCCCGAAGGCTACGGCCGCCGCCAAGGCCTGCTGCGCGACGGCCAGCGCGAGAGCACCGCCAAGGCCATGCTCCGTCCGGCGCTCGCCCGCGGCAACATCCACGTGCAGACCGACGCGCAGGTCGCGCGCGTGCTGGTCGAAGGCAGGCGCGCGGTCGCGGTCGAGCTCACTGACGGGCGGGTGATCCGGGCGCGGTGTGAAGTGATCCTCTCTGCCGGGACGGTGCAGACGCCGCAGATCCTGATGCTCAGCGGCGTCGGCCCCGCCGCGCACCTCAGGGAGATGGGTATCGAGGTTGTGCTCGACGCGCCTGGCGTGGGCGAGAATTACCACGACCACCCGGCCAGCCCGATGCACATGGAGACGCACGACTGGACCAGCTACGGCTGGAGCTGGAAGACCGTCCCGCGCAACCTGTGGTGCGCGCTGCAGTACCTGCTCACGCGGCAGGGTCCGCTCGCCGGGAACGTCTTCGAGAGCGTCGCCTTCCTGCGCACCGACCCGGCGCTCGAGCGGCCCGACGTGCAGTTCGTGTTTCAGCCGGCGAAACGCCTGACCAATCCGAAGATTCCGTTTCCGATCGGCCACGGCTACGCGATCAGCCCGGTCGCGCTCTACCCGAAGAGCCGTGGCACCGTCCGCCTTGCCAGCGCCGACCCGGCCGCCGCGCCGCTGATCGACCCGCACCTGCTCGAGCACCCCGACGACATCAAACCGCTGATCCGCGCGCTCAGGATCGCCCGCGCCGCGTTCGCGACGGAACCGTTCGCGAAGTACGAGGCTACCGAAGTAGCGCCGGGCCCCGAGTGCCAGACCGACGCGCAGTTCGACCGGTACATCCGCGAAACCGGCTACACCGTGCACCACCCGGTCGGCACCTGCCGGATGGGCAGCGACGAGGGTGCAGTGGTCGATCCGCAGCTGCGCTTCAACGGCATCGATGGCCTGCGCATCGCTGATGCCTCGGTGATGCCGAGCATCATCGGCGGCAACACCAATGCGCCCTGCGTGATGATCGGCGAACGCGCCGCCGACTTTATCCTCGGGAAACCCGCCCTCCCCTCCGCCGAGCTGCCGCCCGAAAGCGTCGCGCGCTACAAGCCAAAGGCGAAGCGGAAGAAGGCGGCATAAACCATGCCACCTCCTTCGTCATTGCGAGCGCAGCGAAGCAATCCAGGTAGCAATGCACCGCCTCTGGATTGCTTCGTCGCTGCGCTCCTCGCAATGACGAGGTGAGGGGATAAAGGGAGAGGACATTGGCTAAGGAACACATGAAGTCCTGGCAGGTCGGCGACGTCACGGTGACGCGGATCGTCGAGCTTTGGGATTTCCAGGACAACATCAACATGACGATGCCCGACGCGACGCCCGAGGAAGTCGTCGCCATGGAATGGCTGCACCCGCATTACGCCACACCCGATGGGCGTCAGCGGATGAACTTCCAAGGGTTCGTGGTCCAGGCTTCCGGCCGGGTGATCGTGGTCGACTCGTGCATCGGTGCCGGGCGTCAGCGCGACTTCGACGTATTCTGCGACTTGCCCGAGGGTTTCCTAGAAGACCTCGAGAGCCTCGGCATGAGCCGCCATGACGTCGACACCGTGATGTGCACGCACCTGCACTTCGACCACGTCGGCTGGAACACCTACAAGGATCCCGAGACCGGCGAGTTCAAGCCCACCTTCCCCAACGCGCGCTATCTGTTCGGCCGCACCGAGTACGATGCGTGGCAGAACGCGATCCGCCACGACGGCCACCACACCGACACGCATCTCCGCGAATGCGTCGATCCGATCGTCGCGCTCGGCCTTGCCGATTTCATCGACCCCGATCACCGGATCGCCGATGGCATCCATTGCGAACCGAGCCATGGCCACACGCCGGGCCATATCCACGTGCGCATCAGCTCGAAGGGCGAGGAGGCAGTCATCACCGGCGACCTGATGCACCACCCGATGCAATGCGCGATGCCGCACCGTGCGGCCACTTTCGACATGGACAAGGACGCCGGCCGCCACACTCGCATGGCCTTCGTCGACAAGTACGCCGACAGCGGCGTGCTGGTGATCGGCGCGCATTTCGCCGAGCCGACCGCGGGGCACATGGTGCGGGACGGGAAGGGTGAGGTTTGGTTCAGGGGACTGGGGCTGTGACCAAACCCATCCCCGAGTATCCGCACGACATCTTCACCCCCGACGCGGTGCGCAACGCACGCGAGGTGGACGATGCACTACGGGAATTCGCGCCGGTGGTCAGGCTCGCCGATGGCACGCACATGCTGGGACGGCATGAGCATGTCGCGGCCGGCCTGCTCGACTGGAAGGCATTCTCCAGCACCAGCCGCCCCTGGCACGATCCGAATTCACCGCGGCCCGAGATCCTCCTCACCGACGATCCGCCGCGCCACACGCAAGTGCGCAAGGTGATCGCCGACGCGCTCAGCCCACGCGCACTCGAACGAGTAAGGTGCATCTTCGAGGTCCGAGCACAGGAGCTGCTCGAGCGGCTGCGAGCCCGTGCGGGCGAACCCGTCGATGCCGTGAGCGAAGTGAGCCAAGCTTACGTGTTCCAGGTCCTGCCCGATATTCTAGGCCTGCCCGAGGAAGGCCGCGAGCACATGCACGGCTTTTCCGAGATGGTCTGGGCCACCATGGGCCCGCCCGGCGAACTTTTCGACCGGGCGATGCAATACGACTATTCCGCCGTCATCGAGTGGCTCGAGACGAAATGCGAGCGTTCGGCGCTTGATCGCGAAGGTATCGGCGAGACGATCTATGCCGCCTCGGACTCGGGCCAGGTCACCTTCGCCGAAGCCAAGCTGCTCCTCCAGACCGTGCTTAGCGCCGGGGCAGACACCACCTTCATCACGATGGCCAATGCTCTGCGCGCCTGGGCACTCTATCCCGGCGAATACGAGAAGCTGCGCGCGGAGCCGAGGAAGGTCCGTGCCGCGTTCGACGAATCGCTGCGCTGGGACTCCCCCAGCCGCATGGCCGGCCGCATCACCACGCGCGAGGTCGAGATCGACGATTACGTGATCCCGGCGGGCACGCGATGCGGCCTGATGTTCGCCGCCGCCAATCGCGACCCGCGGTTCTGGGAGGCTCCCGACGAATACCGGTTCGACCGCGACACCAAGCACTCGTTGGGCTGGGGTTACGGCGTCCATGGCTGCGTCGGCCGCACGTTGGCGACGATGGAGGCGAGCGCCTTGCTTGGCTCGATAGTCGACCAGGTCGAGAGCATCGAACTGGCGGGGCCGTACGAGCCGTGGATGACCACCGTCGGCCACGGCCCGATCCGCCAGCCGGTCAAGCTGAACTTCACTTGAGCTGGCTAGGACCTTGCTGCCTCGTCTTGGTCATCCCCGCGGAAGCGGGAATGGCGAATGGAGGTGATTGAGCGCGTGACCGCCCTGGTGACCCGCATCGACGCCATCCGGTACGCGCGGCACGAGAGGAGCGCTGCGGCCAACTTCTCGCGTCCTGTGGACGATCATGACCTGCCCATGCCGCTCGATTATTTCGTCTGGGCGATTCACCGAGAGGGCCATCCACCCGTGATCGTCGACACCGGTTTCGGCGAAGCCGCGGCTGCCGCGCGCGGGCGAACGATGCTCCGCCCAGTGGCAGAGGGCCTGCGCGAGGCCGGCATCGACCACTTGCTGGTCGAGGACGTGATACTGACTCACCTGCACTACGACCACGCCGGGGCGCTCGGGACTTTTCCCAATGCGCGGTTCCACGTACAAGACGCGGAGATGGCCTTCGCCACCGGCCGCCACGTCTGCGACAGTCCGACGCGCGCTCCTTTCGATGGCGAACCGGTCGCGCAACTGGTGCGAAAGCTATACGCCGACCACGTCATGTTTCACGATGGCGACGAGGAGTTCGCACCGGGAATCTCGCTGCGCCTGTGTCCTGGACACACGGCCGGCTTAATGGCGGTATGCTGCGAGACCGCGCGCGGCACGGTCGTCCTCGCCAGCGACGCAGCGCACCTCTACGCCAACATCACCCGGCGGATTCCCTTCCCGATCTTTGTCGACGAGGCCGCCTACGGCACCGCCCAGGCACGGGTGATGGAGCTGGCCGGCGGCTCGCTCGATCACATCGTCCCGGGCCACGACCCGCTCGTGCTCACATGTTTTCCGGCGGAGAACAACATCGCCCGGGTGGACTTGCCGCCGCTGCGGCCGATAGCGGACGCCCAATGACCACCGTTGGATTTGTCGGCCTCGGCCGAATGGGCGCGCCGATGGCAGCCAACCTGATCGGCCATGTCGATACACTGGTTGTGCATGATCTCTACGCACCCTCGGTCGGTGCGCTCGTGGCGAAGGGAGCACAGGCCGCCGGCTCCGCCCGGGCGCTGGGCGCGCGCTGCGACATCGTTTTCCTCAGCCTGCCGACGCCGGGCATAGTGCGCGAGGCGGTTGGTGAAGTAGCTTCCGGCGGCGCTCCCCGCATCGTCTGCGACCTTTCGACCTCCGGGCCCAAACTGGCGCAAGAACTGCACGATCGGCTCACGCCGCGCGGCATCACCAGCTTCGATGCGCCAGTCTCCGGCGGCATTCGCGGAGCCGAGCAGGGGACTCTGGCGATCATGGCGGGCGGACCGGAAGCGCTGTGGCCCGAGATCGAGCCGCTGCTCGCGCACGTCGGCAAGCCCTTCTACATGGGAGAAACACCCGGCGCCGGGCAGGTGGCCAAGCTCGCCAACAACCTGCTCAGTCTCGCCGCGATCGCTACCACCGCCGAAGCCATGACGCTGGCAATCAAGGCCGGGCTCGACCCGGCGCGGATGATCGAGGTGCTGAATGCCGGCACGGGCGCCAATTCCGCTACGCGCGACAAATGGCCGCGTGCGGTTCTGCCGCGGACCTTTGATTTCGGCTTTTCCGCTCAGCTCAGCCTGAAAGACACGCGCCTCGCGCTCGACGAGGCCGCGGCGATGGGAGTACCGCTCCCGACCGGCGAACGCCTGGCCGCCCTCCTGGACCGCACGCTCGCCGCGTACGGGGACGGCGCGGACTTCACCGCGATGGCCAAGGTCGTCGAAGCCGATGCCGGGCTCGATCCGGACCGCCCGGCCTGATTACTTGAGCTGACTGTCCTTGCTGCCCCGACGGTTGATCCCGGCTTGGATACGCCGCGCATCCCGGTCCGATTGGCACGGCACGCAGGTGCGGACGCCCGGGAGTGCCTTGCGCCGTGCCTCCGGTATTCGCTCACCACACTCGTCGCAGAACGACGCGCTTTCGCCCGCGGGCATGTTCGCGCGCGCCGCCTGAACCGCGTCCTTCACGGTGTCGTCGATCTGATCCTGCACCGCACCGTCGCGCGTCCAGCCGCCTGCCATCGTCTTGTCCTTTCGTATGAGTAACATGGGGCGTACGGCGCAGGTTTCCAGCGCGGGAACACGCGCCCGCCTGCCAAGCGTTGTGGAGCGATGAAGATCGCGACCTACAACGTGAACGGTGTCAACGGGCGCCTGCCGGTGCTGCTGCGCTGGCTCGAGATGAGACAGCCCGACGTGGTCTGCCTCCAGGAGCTCAAGGCTCCCGACGAGAAGTTTCCAGAGAAGGCCATTCGCGATCTGGGCTACGACGCCGTCTGGCACGGACAGAAGAGCTGGAACGGTGTCGCTATTCTCAGTCGGGTAGGCGAAGTGTGCGAAACGCGCCGTGGTCTGCCGGGCGATCCCGACGACACGCACAGCCGCTATCTCGAAGCGGCGGTTGGCGGGATCCTGATCGGCGGGCTCTACCTGCCGAACGGTAATCCGCGGCCGGGGCCGAAGTTCGACTACAAGCTCAAGTGGTTCGACCGGCTTATCGCGCACGCCGAAGGGCTCCTCGCGACGGGGCTTCCGGTCATGCTGGCGGGCGATTTCAACGTCATGCCCACCGAGCGCGACGTCTACAAGCCCGAGCGCTGGCTGGATGATGCGCTGTTCGCGCCCGAGGTCCGCGCGGCGTGGTTTCGCCTGGTCGAGCAGGGCTGGACCGACGCCCTGCGCCAGATTCACGGCGATGCGACGATCTACACTTTCTGGGACTACTTCCGGAATGCCTATGCCCGCAACGCAGGCCTGAGGATCGACCATTTCCTGCTCAGTCCGCCGCTCGCGAAACGGCTGGTCGATGCACAAGTCGATACCGAAGTGCGTGGATGGGAGAAGACCAGCGACCATGCGCCGGTGTGGATCGAACTCGAGGACGTCGGGAAACGAAGCCGAATCTCGAAGGTTAAGGTCTCGAAGGAGACTTGAGATGGCTACCGGCAAACGCGAGTTGATCGATACCGGAAACGACAAGCGCTACGTGCGCCGCGACGAGAAGGGCCGCTTCGACGAGGTGGTCGACAAGGGCCGCGCCGACGCGCAGGATCGCAAGCGCGACGCGAAGAACACCACCACCAGCGGCCACGGCGACCGCGGCGACCGCAAGAGTTAGCTGGGCGCCTTGAGGAAGTGGAGCAGGCTGCGCGCGGTCTCGTTCCAGTTGCTTTCGTCCGGACCGTGATCGGCGAGGACGCCGCGCGCTTGTTCGTCGGTCAGTCCGTGACGCTCGGCGAAGGCGCGCACTTCTGCGGGGTCAGGTTGGTAAGCCATAACATTTGAACCGCTCTCGGCGTCGCCTGTTCCGCTCAGATGTCGTTCCTGATCGTGGCCAGCGCGCCGCCGTCTATCTCCCACTTGGCGCCGTTGACGTAGCTCGCCTCGTCGCTGAGCAGGAAGCTGACCACGTCGCCGACCTCGCGGGGCTGGCCGACGCGGTTGAGCGTGGCGACTTGGCCAAGCTTGTCCATACCGGCCTGCACGTCGCCGTCGAACATCTGCTCGAGCATGCCGACCAGCAGCGGCGTCTCGATCACGCCGGGCATCACGCAGTTCACCCGCACGCCCTTCTGCGCCACTTCGCTCGCCGCGGTGCGGGTGAGGCCGACCACGCCGTGCTTGGCGGCGTTGTAGGCACAGGCGCCCGCCAGCCCGCGCTCCGAGCCGATCGAGGCCGTGTTGACCACCGCGCCCTTCCCGGCGGCGACCATATGCGGCAGCACGTGCCGCAGCCCAAGGAACATCGAGCGCAAGTTCACCCGGATGATCTTGTCGAACTCGTCCACTTCGTACTCGTGAGTGGGCGCGAGCTTGCCTTCGATCCCGGCGTTGTTGAAGAACCCGTCGATGCGGCCGAAGGTGCCCACCGCTGTGTCGGCATAATCCCTCACCGCCGTGTCTTCGGCGCAATCGGCGACATGGGCGATCGCCTCGTGGCCAGCCTCGCTGAGCTGCGCAGCGCGCGCCTTGAGCCGCTCGCCGTCGATGTCGACCATCAGGAGCCGGGCGCCTTCGCGGGCGAGTATCTGGCAAGTGGCGAAACCGATCGCCCCGGCGGCGCCGGTAACGACGATGGCGCGGTCCTTGTGGCGCATTACCTCGCTCCTTTGCGGAAAGGCAGGGTCAGCAGAAACAGCAGCATCCGCGGCGTCAGCAGCTTGCCGAATGCGCGCGCTTGCTCGGGGGTGAGGGTCGCCGCCATCGGCATCGTGCCGAAGACCTTGCCCTTTAGCACGAGGTTGTCGCCCTGGCGCTCGACCTTGGTCACCTGCATCAGTTCGGACTTGTCGGCGGCGTAGATCTTCATGCGACGGCGATCCGATCGAACTCGAGGCCGAGGTCCTCGGCCATGACCATGGCGGTGGCGCGGCCGGCGCCGAAGACGCCGCCGCCGGGATGCTGGAAGGGGCCGACGAGGTAGAGGCGATCGACGCCCGGCACGCGGTACTGACCGAGCTCGGGCGTGGGCCGGTGGCTGCCCGACTGGTAGGTGGTGGTGGCGATGCCGTGGAGGTCGCCGCGATGGAAGCTGGGGCTGGTACGCTCCATGTCGACCGGGCTGTCGCAGTGGTAGTCGATCACGACGTCGGGCACGTTGTCGATAAAATCTCCCATCCGATCAATAATTTGCTGAGCAAACTCGCGCTTGGATTCGTCCCAGCTGCGGCCGTCGGGGCGTTCGTAGGGGACGTAGTCCCAGGCGTGGAAGATGGCGTTTCCGGGCGGAGCGCGGCTCGGGTCGTGCTGGGTGAGCTGGCCCACGCCGACCAGCGGAGTGGGGGAAAACTCCCCGTAGCGGAGCGCGTCGAAGGCGCGGCGCATGTCGTGATAATCGCCCGGCATCAGCTCGTACATGACCGCCGAAAGCTCGCCAGCCTTGAATTTCAGGTGCGAATGAAGCGCTGCATGGACCGTGAAACACGCCGCTGGAGTGATGTGTGTGCGTTTAGCGTTCAGTGCGACCTGCGAGGGCAGCGACGGGACCATCTCGGGCAAGTCGTGCGGGTGGATCGCGCCGATGAGGCCATCGCCGCAGGCGAGCCGTTCGCCGCTGTCGAGGACGACGCCGTTGGCGCGGCCGTTATCGGCGAGCACTTCGCGTACTTGCGCGCCGGCACGAACCGCGCCGCCATGGTCCTCGATGCACGCAATAAGCGCGCTGGTCAGGCTGCCCGAGCCGCCGACCGGCACGCCGAAGCCGAACTTCTCGAGAAAGCCGAGGAAGACGTAGGCGCCGATCCCGGTCGCCTTCTCGTCGGGGCTGACGAGGTTCTCGCCCGCGACGCGGCCGAAGTGCGCCTTGACCTTGTCGTGCTCGAACAGCTCTTCCATCAGGTCGAAGGTGCTGACCTGGGTGGTGCGCCAGATCTCGCGCCCTTCGGGGCTCTGGTCCATCATCGCGGTCTGCGCGCCCAACGGCATCGGCGGCGAGTAGAGCCCGGCCTGGATCATCGGCAACCACTGCGCGGCTTGGCGGCTCATCTCGAGGAAAGTCTCGGCGTCCCTGGCGCTGAAACGGCGGATCGCCTCGGCCGACTTGTTGGCGTCACGATGGAGCGGCAGCGTGGTGCCGTCTTCCCAGACGCTCATCATCGGCACGTCGGGGAAGACGTACTGGAGGCCGTACTTGCGCTTGAGGCTGAGCTCGTCGTTCAGCAGCAGCGGATTGCCCTGGATGAAGATGTGGCTCATCGAATGCTGGTCGTGCCGGAAGCCAGGCCGGGTCAGCTCGCGGGTGACGACGCCGCCGCCGAACCATTCGTTGCGCTCGAGCACGAGCACCTTCTTGCCCGCCACCGCGAGGTAGGCGGCGGCGACGAGGCCGTTGTGGCCCGATCCGATGACGATGATGTCGGCGTCAGCCATTAATGCCTCCCGGTTTTGTCATTGCGAGCCGCCGAAGGGAAAGGGCGGTCTTCACGCTCACACCATCGCGCTCAGCGCGAGGTCGCTGAGCTTCTGACAGCGCTCGATATTCGCGGCCTGGGTCATCACTCCGGCGCTGCACAGCGCGAAGCTGACGTCGCGTTCGGGGTCGACCCAGAACATCGTGCTGCCGGCGCCGTAGTTGCCGTGCGTCTCCGAGCTAGCGAGCGTGCCGAACAGGTGGTGGAACACGCCGCTTCCCCGGACCTGGAAGCCGATTCCCTGATTGGCGGGCGGCACCTGCCAGCCGGCGTTTTCGGCCACGCGCTTGTACAGTTGGTTGGGCATCTCGCCGGTGTGGACTTGGCGCGCGAGCTTCAGCATCGCCGGCGAGAGCAGGCGCACGCCGTCGAGCTCGCCGCCGCGGCGGAGCATTTCGGCGAAGCGGTAGAGGTCGCGGCTTGTCGAGGCGCAGCCGACGTGCGGAGCCTCGACTTCGGGGTCCTCGAACAGCGCGTGGTCGCCGGGGAGATTGCGCGAGAGGTGCTGGATCGGCACCGTGCCGCGCATGTCGGGCTTGACGTGGCGCGGCACGAGATCGGGCCGCAGGCCCATGCTGGTGCTGTCCATGCGGAGCGGCGCGAACAGGTCTTCGTGGAGCAGCGTCTGGTAGTTGCGCCCGCGGGGATCGGTGCGGACGAGCGCGGTGCCCATCAGTACGTGGTTGACGAGGGGCGAGTAATCGCAGCGCGTGCCGGGCTCGGCTTCGCCATGGACGTGCTCGATCGCCGCCTCGAACAGCTCGTCGAGCCGGTCGAGGTACATGCCCGGCTTGGGCGTCCAGACCCCGGGCATGCCGGCGGTGTGGGTGAGCAGGTGGTAGAAGGTCGCGTCCTCGCGCGGCTGGCCGGTGAACTCGGGCAGCACGTCGCGGACCTTGGTGGTGAGCGCGAAGCGGCCTTCCTCGATCGCCTTGAGGATCAGGACGTTGGTGAATGCCTTGGTGACCGAGAAGATCGAGAACACGTTGTCGTAGCGGAGCGGCCGCGCTCCGTCCGCGTCCTCGGCGCCGAGCGCTTCGGCGAACACGACCTCATCGCCGCGCCCCACGGTCAGCACCGCGCCGAAATAGTCGCCGCGAGCGATGTCGGCGAGGATGACGTCGCGCAGCGTGTCGAGGCGGGATTGCCAGACTGCCGCCATCACTCTCCTCCCGCTTGCGGGAGGGGGTGGGGGTGGGTGTGTCCGTCGCCCGCGCACTGGCCCACCCCTAACCCCTCCCACAAGCGGGAGGGGGACTGGCGGCGCTCGATTGTCAGCGTCATTTCCTCACCCCGCCGCGATGATGCCGCCGTCTATGGCGAGCATCGCTCCGTTAATGAACGCGGCCTCGTCGCTCAGCAGGAAGGCGACGGCGTGCGCCACGTCTTCGGGTGTGCCGTTGCGGCGCAAGGGGATGGCCTTGGCGCGCTGTTCGTACTGCTCGGGTGTCACGAAGCCTTCGGTGGCCGGCGTCGGCACGCTGCCGGGGGCGATCGCGTTGACGCGCACGCCGCGCGGGCCGAGCTCGCCCGCAAGCACCTTGGTCAGCCCGGCGATGCCGGCCTTGATCGTGGTGTAGGCGCCGGTGTTCGGCCGGCCGCGATAGGCGACGGGCGAGGAGTAATTGAGAATGTTGCCCCCCTGGCTCTCGTCGCGGTGCGCGAGGAAGGCCTGCACGCCCCAAAACACCGACTTCAACCCTGCCGACAGCATGCGATCGAGGGTCTCTTCGGTGACGTCCTCGATCGGCTCGTAGACCAGCACCGAAGCGTTGTTGATCACCGCGCGGAGCGGGCCCGCGTCGCGCCTGAATGCTTCGGCGACGTCGAAGAACGCCTGACGCCGGCCGAGATCGGCTTCGTAGGCGAAGGCCTTGCCACCCGCGTCTTCGATGGCCGTCATGACGTCATGGGCGGTCTGGCCGTTGATGTCCGCGACGCCGACGATCGCGCCTTCGGTTGCGAGATGTTTCGCGATTCCCTCACCCAGCCCGCGTCCGGCGCCCGAGATCAGGATCGGCTGGCCGGCGAAGCGAGGCATCAGGGGAAGGCCGCGCACATGTTCGTCATTGCGAGCGCAGCGAAGCAATCCAGGGCGTCATGCTCCCCGCTCTGGATTGCTTCGTCGCTTCGCTCCTCGCAAGGACGAAAACGGGAGTGCGGCATGACCACGCTTCACTCCATCCCGAACAGCTGCGCGGTGTAGTGGCTGTCCATGTATTCGTGCATCCGGTCGATCTTGCCGTTGGAGACGCGGAACACCCAGGCGTAGTCGTTTTCGTAGACCTTGCCGTCGAGCGTCTTGCCGGTGGAGTAGGATTCCACGCCCACGATATCGCCGTCGGAGAACAGGTTGGTGACGGTGACTTTCGGATCGCCCGCCTCGAACATTCCGCGGACCGGGGCGAGGAACAGGTCGATGATCGCCATGCCGACATGCTCCCCGGCGCCGGCGATGCCCTTGACCTTCGGCTGCCACACGGACTTGTCGTGGAAGAACTGGCGTAGCGCCTCGAGGTCGCCCGACGACAGCACGTCGAAGAAATCGAGCACGAGCTGCTCGTTGGCGTTCTTGGCCTTGATCGTCATTTGAGTCCTCTCGCTTCGTCGCTCGGTGTCGGGATGTTCGGCATGGCGCCGCCCTGGTGCAGCGCCACGCGGCCGTAGCGACTCTTGAAGCGCCAGCCGCCCGGGGTCTTGACGTAGTGATCCTGGAACTCGCCCACGTAGAGCCCGCCGGCTTCCTGCGGCGGCTCGGTCGAGGCGTGGCAGGAGAGCATCGCCAGGTAGTTGGTGCCGCGCGCCTCGGTCTCGCTGACGACCTCGACCAGCACGTTGCTGACGAGATGCCGCACGAGGATCGGAGCGCGGTCGCGGAAGAGCGCCTGCACACGCTCGCGCCCGTAGAACGGATGATCGGGCTGGAACGGCCGTGCGAACTCGCAGTCCTCGGTGAAGAGCTGCGCGAGGCTGGCGTGATCGCCGTTGTCCGCATAGCGCGCGAACAGCAGCGGGAGCCGGCCGCATTCGCGTTCGATCGCGAGCCGCTCGAGCAGCTCCATCAGCCGTTGCCCTCTTTCTGCTCGGCGTCGATTTCGGCGAACGCCTCGTTGGCGAGCCGGAAGCTGTCCACGGCCGCGGGAATGCCGCCGTAGATGCCGACCTGGAGCAGGACCTCGCGGATTTCCTCGCGCGTCAGGCCGTTGTTGAGCGCGCCGCGGATGTGAATCTTGAGCTCGTGGCTGCGGTTGAGCACCGCGATCATGGCGAGGTTGATCAGGCTGCGGTCGCGCCGCGGCAGGCCCTCGCGGCCCCAGTTCCAGCCCCAGCAGTAAGTGGTGACAAGCTCCTGCAGCGGCTCGTTGAACGGGCCCGACTTGCTGAGCGCACGGTCGACGTAAGCATCGCCGAGCACCTCGCGGCGGATTTTCATGCCCTTGTCGTAGAGGTCCTTGTCCATCGCTTCGTCCTTCAGTCCTTTAGTCGTCACCTCGGATTTGATCCGGGGTCCCGCTTGTTCCGCGCCGTCGCAAGGAAGCGGGACCCCGGGTCGAGCCCGGGGTGACGGGAAGGTGAGAGGTGCTCACGAAAGCACCCCGTAAACCGCGTCGATCAGCCGGCGCGCGCGGGGGCCGTTGGTGCCGACCGCGTGCATCTGGTTGCAGCAGTACGAGAACCCGAGCTTCGCGTCGGGATCGCCGAAGCCGATCGAGCCGCCGAGGCCGTGGTGGCCGAAGCTGCGCATGTTCGGCCCCATGAAGACCGCCTCGGGCGTGTTGAGCAGCACCCCCATCGCCTGGTGGTAGGGCCGTTCCTGCAGCAGCTCGGTCTGGTTGTGCTGCTCGGTGATCATGCGTTCGAGCTGGTCTTTCGACAGCAGCGAGATGCCGTCGACCTCGCCCACCGTCGCGCCGTAGATCCGCGCGACCCCGCGGGCGTTGCCATGCCCGGAGCCGCTGGCGATCTCGACCTCGCGCCAGCGCGGCGCATTCATCGTGTCGTACCACGGCTCGGCGGGGTTCTGCAGGAACGCGAAGCTGCGCAGCACCGCGCCGTCCTGCCAGCCTTCGGGCGTGGTCGGCTTGTCGGGCACGGCCTGGTCCTTGGCCGCGAACAGCCGCGCGCCGGTGTTGGGCAGGACTTCGGCGACGTGCGCCTGCTGCTGCTCGTCCATCCCGCCGATCCAGTACTCGGCCCCGAGCGGGCGAGTGACGTTTTCCTTGAGGAACGGCCCCACCGTCATTCCCGTGACCCTGCGCAGGATCTCGCCGAGCAGGAAGCCCTGGTTGTGCACGTGGTAGGCGGCGCGGGTGCCCGGCTGCCACAGCGGGTGCTGCACTTCGAGCGCCCGGATGTAAGCCTCGTAGTCGTAGAACCCGCCGGGATACATCGTGTCGTCGGTGAGGACCGGGATCGCGGCGGTGTGATCGAGCACCATGCGCACGGTGATGTCCTGCTTGCCGTTCTGGGCGAATTCCGGCCAGTAGGTGGCGATCCGCTCGTCCGGATCGATCAGGCCGCGATCGATGGCGATGTTGAAGCAGATGCCGGTGACGCCCTTGGCGACGCTCATCATGCAGACCGTCGTGTGCTCGTCCCACTCCTGGCTGCGGTCGGCGCGCGCCCAGCCGCCCCACAGGTCGACCACCGTCTCGCCATCGAGAACGACGGAGCAGGCGGCGCCGAGCTCTTCCTCTTCGCGAAAGTTGTCGGCGAACGCCTCGAAGACCGGCGCGAATTGTTCGTCGCAAATGCCACGCAAGGCATACGACCCGCCCCGCGCATCGATGGTCTCGTGAAAATCGAAGTGGCCCAAGTCTCTCTCCCTGCCGAGCCTTTGCGACTCTAACGGACGTTACTGCTAGGGTACCGGCGCCGCACAAGAAAGGGACTTTGCGGCCGGCCCGCGATTGCGCCATCGTGCGCGGCGGGAGAACGGGATGCACGATGTCATCGTGATCGGCGGCGGGCCGACCGGGTTCGTGGCGGCGCTGGGGCTGGCGCAGGCCGGGCTGCGAGTGTGCCTGATCGAGGCCGAAGCGGGGATCAACGACAGTCCGCGCGCCTGCGTCTACCACTGGTCGATGCTCGACGGGCTCGAGCGGCTCGGGATGCGCGAGGAGGCCGAGCGGATCGGCTACACCAAGGACGACTACCTGTGGCTGGTCAAGAAGACCGGCGAGCGGCTGCCCTACGACCTCAAGGTCCTCGCGAGCGTGACGCCATTTCCGTACAACATCCAGCTCGGGCAGGACCGGCTGGCGGCGATCTGCCACGCGCGGCTCGAGGCGCTGCCCAACGCCGAGGTGCACTGGAACACCCCGTTCACCGGGCTGAGCCAGGATGCCGAGGGCGTCACGGTCACGGCGAACGCGCCGGACGGGCCGGTCGAGCTGCGCGGCCGCTGGGTCATCGGCGCGGACGGCGCGGGCAGCGCGGTGAGGAAGGCGCTCGGCCTCAGCTTCGACGGGATGACCTGGCCCGAGCGCTTCGTCGCCACCAACCTGAGGCATGACTTCGAGAGCGGCGGCTACTGGCAGTCGACGATGGTGGTCGACGAGCAGTGGGGCGCGGTGATCGTCAAGATCACGAGGGACGGGCTATGGCGCTGCACCTTCATGGAAGACGCGGCGCTGCCGGTGGAGAGCTACCTCGATCGGATACCCGCGGCCTACCAGCACCTTCTGCCCGGTGAAGGCGGCTACGAGCTGGTCCAGTCCTCGCCCTACAAGATGCACCAGCGCTGCGCCGCGCGCTTCCGCAAGGGCCGCGTGCTGCTGGCCGGGGACGCCGCGCACGTCACTAACCCGACCGGCGGCTTCGGCCTCACCACCGGGCTGTTCGACGCTTTTGCGCTGTGGCCGACGCTGGCGGCGGTGGTGCTGGAGGGTGCGAGCGCCGACCTGCTCGATGTGTGGGCCGAGGAGCGACGGGCCATCTTCCTCGACAAGACCAGCCCGATGGCCTGCATCTACAAGGACTTCGTGTTCCACGCCTGCGGCGGCGACCGCGCGAAGCTCGAGGCGACGCTGGATGGCATGCGCCGAATGGTAAGCGACCCCGACTACCGGCTCGAGCGGCTGATGTTCACCAAGGGGCTGGAGACGACCTCGCCGGCGGAGCGGTGACCTAACCTGCGCACTCGTCAAGCGCCGAATAGGGCTTGCCAAAACACTGGAGGAGCCTGTCGGTGGCCTCGATATTTCGGGGCCATCGCATCTCCTGGCCAGCTTGCTCCCTGAACATGCGCTGCAGCTCTGGCCAGTTGGCTGGCTCGGGCACGGCCAGGAGCCGCTCACGCGCGGCGATCAGCGCATCGCGGTCGGAGCGGAGGAAGGCCGCCAACGCGTCCACGTAGGCCTGCCCGGCCGCGTCGCCGAACGCAACGCGGCCGGCCTCGATCAGCGGGAGCGCGCCTGCATAGTCGCCGCCCGAGGCTCGAAGCTGGCCCTCGTGAAAGGCGATGAAACTGCGTTCGAGCGGATTGAGGCTCGCATCGTTGCGCTCGCGCCACTGGGAGATCAGATCGGCCACGGCGGTCTCGCAACCGTGCTGCTTCGCAATTTCACGCCAGCCCCACTCCTTTCGCGGCCCGTCGGGTACCGCCTGCACGCCCTGGTCGAAGTCCTGAAAGGACATCGCCAGATAGTTTTCAGGGTCCGGCACGCATTCCGCAAAAGGCTTCTGCGGCGCGAAGGTTAAGGCGGCAGCGGCAGCGATGAGCGCTATTCCCGGCATGATCGTCTCCCTTGCTCAACTATAAGTAAGCAATCGTCCGCACCTCTATGCTCTGCCGCGGCGCGGCGTCCGGCGGGGTGTTCGGGTCCTCGAACGCGCTGTGGGCGGTGAACTGCACCGCCTCCGGATCGCTGTCGAACAGCTTGAACGCGAGCGCTTCCCACGGCTGCATGTGCGGGACCCAGTACCAGCGGTGGCCGGGATCGTAGGCGAGGTTGTAACCCCACAGCGAGCGGCGGTTGAAGTCGCCGAGGCCGCCGACGACCTCGCTGTCGAACAGGTCCTCGCGCTTGACCGTGCTCGCGTCGCAGACAGCGAGCGGGGCGCTCTCGACCATCGCGATCGGGCGCCAGACGTTGATCAGCATGTGCCTCCCGGCTAGGCGGCGTTCGGCCTCGTCGGCTGGCAGCAGGTCGCGGGTGAAGTCGGCGACGGTGCGCGCGCCGTAATCGACGTGGGCGCCGTGGGCGGGCTGGTTGTGGCCGTGCGCGCCGGTGGCGTTGGTGCGGACCATCGGACCGAAGCTGACGACCTTGTCCGCGCCGGTCAGCCGCTGCACGAGTGCCTCGGTTTCGCGGCAGTAGCGGGCGAGCTCGGCCGGGTCGGCGAAGTCGGTGATCCCGGTCGGTTCGTCCACCAGAACGAAGCCATTGCGGTCGAACGAGAGCCGGCCGCGGATCGGGCGGACGTCGTGGACGGTCACCTCGTGCTCGTCGACAGGCCAGTAGCTCTTGTCGCGGTCGCCGGGATGGAACGTCGCCTTCTCGCCGCGCACGACGTACTTCATGGCGGTCCGTACGTCGCAGGCGATGGCTTCGGTCATGTCATCCTCTCAGGAACGACCTTAGCACGTCCACGGCCGCCGGAAACTCGTCGAGCAGCAGGTGCGAGCCATCGGGAATAACGGCCAGTTCTGCCTGCGGAAGAACATTCTGCCAATCCTGCGCGAAGCCGAGCGGGACGATGCGGTCGGCTTGGCCCCACAGCAGCAGCGTCGGTCGGTCGAAGCCCTTGAGCCCCTGGCGCAGGGCGCGATCGGTGGCGGAAAGATCCTCGCGCGAGGCGTAGGCGGCCGCGCTCTCGCGCTGGCGCAGCGCCTGCCACTCGGGCGAGGGGTCCGTGGGCCAGAACGGCTCGATCCACTCGGGGTCGGCGACGAACATCTTCGGGAGATCGGGCGGAGCGACCTGGCTGAAGTCGGGGATCGAGGCGCGCTCGGACTTCAAACCCGCCGGCGAGACCAGCACGAGCTTGTCGATGTCACCCGGGTTGGCGGCGGCGTAGCGCGCAGCCATGTGCCCGCCCATCGAGGCGCCGGCGAGATGGAAGGTATCGAGGCCGAGCGCCGGGAACAGCAGCTCGTAGTGGGCGACGTAGTCGGCTATCTCGTCGAACGGCGCGTCGCCGCTCTCGCCGAAGTTGGGATGGTATGGGCAATAGACGCGGAACTCATCAGCCAGAGCGCGCGCCCATTCGAAGCCATGGAAAGTGCCGCCGCCGTGGAAATAGACCAACGGCTCTCCTTTACCGATCGCGTAAGTGACGCTCTCGATGCCCTCGACACGGTGGACGATGCGATCGAACCCGTCGGTGCTGTAGGCCCACTTGCTCATTGCGTTCCCCGGCTGCGGCTGTGCGAACGCGGCGCTGCCACGGACGGCGAGGCAGGGCAAGGCGGCCGCCGCGGCGAGGCCGGCGAGAGCATCGCGGCGCCTCATTCCGCGGCCGGTTCGACCGGCATGGGCTTGCCCTTGATCAGCTCGGCAAGCGAGGAGGCGCGGACGTCGGCACCGCCCCTGCTGGCTTGCGCGAACATCTCGGTCTTGTCGCGGGCTCGCTGGGCCGGGTCCTTTTCCGAGAGCAGCCGCTTGAAGTTGGTCGACATCGGCGAGGTCACCTCCACGAAGACGCGGCGCCGCTCCTCGGCGTAGAAATCGAGCACGCGCTCGTCGGCCCGCCCGGCAATCACCGCACCGAGCGTGTCGGACAGCGCATCGGCATCGATAATCCCTCCGGTCAGGCCGAGCCCTCCACACGGATTGCAGGCATGCGCCGCATCCCCGGCCAGAAGCACTCGGCCGACCCGGAAGCGGGGCGCACAACGCTGGTGCACGCGGTAGGGCGAGAAGTTGTCGATCCGGTAGGGCACCGCAGGATCGGGCAGGATCGCCGCGAACCTTTCCGGGAGCCGCTCGAGGATGGTTGACTCGGGAAGATCGGCGTCTTCGCCGTAGGTCAGCCGCCACAGGTTTTCGCGTCCGAGCCGCCCGACGACCGCCCAGTTGACTGGATCGACAACCATGTTGGCGTTGCAGAAAGCATGGTCGAGGAACGGGTACTCGATGTTCGTCGCGACGAAGCGGTCCGGCCAGGTGAACCCTTCGAAGGGCAATCCGGCCAGCTTGCGCACGGTCGAACGGGCGCCGTCGGTCCCGATCACCCAGTCGGCTTCGAAGACCGCCTCGCCATCTTCGGTGTCGGCGGCAAGGCGGATCTCGCTGTCGGTCTGAGCGAGCGCCTTGATCGTGTGGTTCCACAACACTTCGGTGTTAGGCAGCCACGCCAGGTGGCGCAGCACGAGCTCGGCGAGGATGTGCTGGCCGAAGTGCAGGTTGTGGTCGAACTCCTGCCCGGGCCCGAGCGCGTCGCGCATGTCCGAGGTCATCACCTCACCGGTTTCGAGCCAGTGCATCCGGAATTCGGTCGAGCTCAGCCCAATCTCGTGCGCCTCGTCCGACAGGCCGAGCTTCCTGAGGATCGAGATGGTGGTGTGGAAGTAGACCGCGGCGCGCGGCGATCTCACAACCTCGGGCTCACTGTCGACCACGGTCACTGCGATGCCTTGTCTCGCCAGCCCGAGCGCGGTCAGCAGCCCAACTGGGCCTGCGCCGACGACGACGACTTGCCTTCGCTCCACGCTCACGCGACCGCTCCTGCCACTCGCCGACGCGCGAGGACCTGCGGATTGGTCTCGCGCACGAAGAGTGCCGCTAGCCCGGCGCCGATCGCGAGCGCGCCCTGGATGTAGAGCGCGACGTCGAGCCCATACTGATCGGCGAGCCGGCCAGCGATCGGCGGGCCGAACACGCCGCCGGTCAGCTCTCCGATCATCACGACCAGCCCCATCGCGGTCGCCGCCTGCGCGCGGCCGACCGTCTCGGTGGGGATCACGCCCATGAAGAGCGGGAACGTGCCGAGACCCATCCAGCTGACGAACATCAGCGCGGTGAGCATCCACACCGGCCCTTCGAACCACAACAGTGCGGCCGGTGCGAGCGCCATCAGCGAGGCGAACACGACCAGCGGGGTCTTGCGACCGATGCGGTCGGACAGGAGCGCTATGACGATCGCACCGACCGCCGGGCAGATGCCGACCACGGCCATGATGTTGCTCCAGGTCAGATCGTCGTAGCCGCGCGGACCGTCGAGGTAGAGCGGCATGAAGATCGAGCCGACCACGATCGACCCGACCGCGCAGGCGCTGACCATCGAGCACAGCAGGATGTTCCGGTGCGACAGCAGGCCGATGGGCAGAAAACCGCCGGGCGGCGGAGCGTGGGCTACGCCCGCGGGTCGCTCGGGCTCGTCGATGAAGCGCCAGATCAGCACCGCGAGGATCAGGCCGGGAATGCCGGCGATGAAGAACGCCACGTTCCAGTCATAGGCCGCGGCAATCCTGACCAGCGCGTAAGAGGCGAGCGACGTGCCGACGATCGGGCCGAACACGTTCTGAACGATCCCCGCATTCAGCGCCTGCCGGGTCGGCGCGGAAGCCGCGGCCATGATCGCGAGGCAGATCGGTAGAAACGGCCCTTCGGCGAGTCCCATGACGATCCGGGCGGCCAGCAGCGATTCGAAGCTCCAGGCGAGACCGCTTAGGACCGAGCAGAGCGAAAACAGGACGAGCGCGGTGACCAGAAAGGGCTTGCGGCGGCCGATCAGGTCCGACCAGCGACCAATCGCATAGGCCCCGAGTGCCCAGGTGAGCGAGAGCCCGGAATTGGCCCAGCCGATCTCTTCGTTGCTGAGGCCGAGATCTTCCTGCACGAATGGCGCGAGAAAGGTCAGCGCCATTCGGTCGAAATAGGCGAACCCGAAAGCCAGCCCGAGCAGCAGCAGCACGCGAAGCTCGTGGCCGCGCTCGGACCTTCCCATTGGCACCGAAACCGTCGCCATTCCCACCCCTCGCCACGTTTTGTTTTGATGGTACCGTATGTTGGCGCCGGGCCCACGTCCAGTTGGCTGGCGAGGGATGCAACGCGCGACGCAAGATTCGCAAACGTCGGCCCGCCAAGTGTGTTGCCTGATTGCGACAGTACCGATCGTTAGGAAGGAGAGTTACGCGGCGCGCTTTGTGGCGAGTTCCTTATCGAGTATCACCCAAGCTGGGAGAGGAGGTGGGTCGCACCGGTCCTCGAGAACCGGGCCACGTCCTCGGCCGCCCGATACGAAGCACAAGGCTCGATCGGAAAAGGGAGCACCGCGAGAGCCTTACGGCCTCGTTTGGGGAGGATGCCTGATGAGATTGAAGACGCTCAGCGTCGTATCGTCGCTTGCACTTGCGACGAGCCTGACCACACCCGCTTACGCACAAGACCAGTCGCCTGAAACGCAGCAGAGTGAGGACGAAGGTGCCCGCACCAACGTCATCACCGTGACGGCGCAGTTCCGCGAACAGAACCTGCAGGACACGCCGATCGCGATCACAGCGGTCAATGCCGAGATGCTCGAGGCACGTGGCCAGACCGATATTTCGCAAGTCGCGGCTCAGGCTCCGAACGTTACGTTGACTCCGCAGCCACAGAACGGCGGCGCAGGCCTCATCGCGTACATCCGCGGTGTCGGTCAGACGGATTTCAACTACGCGTTGGATCCGGGGGTCGGCATCTATGTGGACGACGTCTTCATCCCGACCCTTTCCAGCTCACTGCTCGAGCTGATGGACCTCGACCGCATCGAGGTTCTTCGCGGCCCGCAGGGAACGCTGGCTGGCAAGAACTCGATCGGCGGCGCCATCAAGCTGTTCAGCCAGAAGCCGCGCGGCGACGGCTCGGGGTCTCTGCAATTGACGTATGGGTCCTTCAACCGGACCGAAATTCGCGGCATGGCCGACTTCCGAGTAAACGATCAGCTTTCGGTTCGCGTCTCGGGCCTCGGCAAGGCTCGTGACGGCTACATGGACCTGCTCGACTATGGCGTCGCTCATCCGAACGAGAACGTCCGAGCCAACAATGCGCGCGGCGCGTATCCGGTTGTAGGTACGCAAGGCGGCCAATCGATCGCCGCGGGGCGCCTAGCGCTGCGTTGGCAGCCGACGAGCTCGATCGAGATCAACCTTTCCGGCGATTACACGCACGACCGGTCCGAACCGCAACCGACTGTACTGCTCGCGGCCGGCCTTCCGCAGAGTGCGACCAATCCGGTGTTCACGCCTTCGCTGACACCCGGCGACGCGAATGCCGGCCTCGCAAGCGGTGTCGGTCCGGGTCAGCCGCCGTTCCTAGTGGGCAAGGATGGGACGGCCATCCCCCTGGATTGCCGCTTCGTGCCCGCCGGTCCGTACAGCTGCGACGCTCTCAGCTCGAGCATCTACGACGGTGATCCGCGCTATATCAGCTACGCTAACTTCCTCGACGGCACGGCGCCTACGTCGCAGGCCCCCTTCAAGCCTTATGCTGCTCTCCAGAACCAGGATTTCAACGGCTGGGGCATCATGGGGAATATCGCCGTCGACATCTCGGACGACATGCAGCTGTACTGGATCGGAGCCTGGCGGGAATACACCACGAAGTTCGGCCAAGATCAGGACGCGTCGCCTGTTCCGATCGCTCAGCTCGATAACCGCCTGGATCACCGCGCTTGGAGCCAGGAGGTGCGCCTCAACGGCGAGCTTTTCGACGGCTTGTTCGACTACACCCTCGGCGGGTTCTATATGGATCAGGAGGGTAGCTATACCGCGCGCGTGGACCTGAACTACGCGGGCATCGACTTCCTCCATGGCCCTGACACGACGCCATCCACTTCGAAGGCCCTGTTCTTCAACGGCACGCTCCATCCAACCGATGCTTGGACGATTTCGGGTGGCCTGCGTCGCTCTTGGGACGAGAAGACTTATACCTACTTCCGTCGCAATCCGGACGGCACCATTCCGGGACCGTGCGAGTTCTTCACGGGGGCTGCGCCTCCGGGAACAGCGGGACCGACGGGAATCGGCAACAGCCCGAACTGCCTTTTGGTCGGCATTTTCGACCTCGAGGGCGAATTCAAGGGCAAGCGCTGGGATTGGCGCGTTGTCACCGACTACCGCTTCTCTGACGCTTTCCTGGCCTATGCCTCGGTTGCGACCGGGTTCAAGGGCGGCGGCGTGAACCCGCGTCCGTTCTTCGGTCCATCGACCGGAGAATGCCCGCCATTCACGTTCAACCCGGACGGTTCGGTGGTCCCGGCCCCGCCATGTAACCAGGTGAAGCCGTTCAATCCCGAGACCCTCACCACCTACGAAGTCGGCTTCAAGAGCGACCTATTCGATCGGCGCCTGCGCGTGAACGGCGCGGCGTTCCTGAACAAGTACAACGACATCACCTTCACGCTGTCGGCCTGCCCGTCCTCGCCGTGCCTGCGGCCAACAAACGTCGGCAAGGCCGAGGTCAAGGGGGCGGAGCTTGAGGTGTCGGCTTTCCCGGTCGACGGGCTCATGATCGATGGCTCGGTGAGCTACATCAACGTCGATTACGATGCCGATTCCGTCGCCGCGGCTGGCCTGACGGGAGACGAAACTTTCCCGTATACGCCCGATTGGACCTACAGCTTCGGCATCCAGTACGACTACGACATCGGCCCCGGCACGGTGGGGATGCGTTTCGACGGGTCCTATCGGTCGGAGATATTTACCGAGACAACCAACAGTTCATGGAGCCGCATCGACAGTCGTTTCCTCGGCAATGCCAGGCTCAGCTATACGACGGCCGACGAAGAATGGCGCGTTGCGCTCGAAGTCCAGAATCTGTTCGACAAGTATTACTTCATGAGCGTCAGCGACATCACCCGGTCACTGGGTGCCGTGACGGCCGTCCCCGGGCTGCCGCGCACTTGGGCGCTGTCAGTCCGGAAAAACTTCTAGCTCCGATCGAACAGCGAGGCACAAGGGGGCGCGGACTTTCGGGTCCGTGCCCCTCTTTATTGGACGTAATGAAGCATCTCGAGAGGAAGGGCCGTCACGAGACAGCCTCTCTTACGATAGCGACCCTGCTCAATCCGCGTTGAGGCGCTCGCGCATTTCCTTGCCGGGCTTGAAATAGGGTACGCGCTTCGACGGCACGTCGACCGGATCGCCGGTGCGCGGGTTGCGGCCGACGCGCGCGTCGCGCAGCCGAGTCGAGAACGTGCCGAAACCGCGCAGTTCGACGCGGCCGCCTTCGGCGAGGCGCGCCGCGATCTCGTCGAAGAATATATCGACCACCTGCTCGACCTCGTCGGGACGCAGGTCGGGATTCTCGGCGGTGAGCGCTTGCAGGAGCTCGGATCTGATCATCGACTTTTCGTCCCCGTCGCACGGCCCGATGCGGCCGCGCCAATCATGTGGCCGTCCCGTTGAATGGGTACGGCAACCCGCCACCCGGACGCAATTTGGCAGAGAGCCGGCGCCTGCGCAATCGGATGCGCGAACAAAACTTGATTAATGTCAACTTGCGGATTCGCGCTCGTTTGGCAAGTCCGCCGGATCGATGCCGAGACGCTTCATCCGATCGCGAATTTCGGGCCATTCCTGCTCGAGGAACTGCGACCGTTCCGACGCCCGCAACTGCTCCGCAGCGCCTTCACGCACGAACATGCCGACACCGCGCTGCACCCGGATCAACCCGTCGGCCTGGAATTGCTGGTACGCCTTCGCCACGGTGAGCGGATTGGCGCCTTGTTCGGCCGCGAAGGCGCGCACCGAGGGAAGCATTTCGCCCTCGCGGTAACGGCCGTCGATGATCGCCGCCGCGATCTCGTCGCGGAGGCGCAAATACACGGGTCGATTGTCGGCCATGGGTGATGCAGTGCCATAATACAGCGCGGCGGGTCAAGGGCGGCGGTGCGGACCGAACGGTTTCCCTTGCAACGAAAAATGCCTTCACAGGGTTTAAAGTTGCGCTAGTTTGCCGCGTTCGCCCGCGAGAGGCGCATTCATCACAGGAACTTGGGGACAGCCGCATGAAAGACATCGCTCTCTGGAACGAAGGCGACTGGATCGCCGCCATCGCGGTGGTCGTGCTCGCGGCGTTCCTATCGGTCGGGGTGATGATCGCGACCTCGCGCAAGCCCGAATTCATGGGGCATCCGCGCGGGCTCTACATGCTGTTCTTCGCCGAGATGTGGGAGCGCTTCTCATACTACGGCATGCGCGCCCTGCTGATCTTCTACCTGACGCAGCACTGGCTGTTCAGCGACGGAGAATCGACGCTGATCTACGGCGCCTACACGGCGCTGGTCTACATCACCCCGGTGCTCGGTGGCTATCTTGCCGACCGTTACCTTGGCCAGCGCAAGGCGGTGCTGTTCGGCGGAATCCTGCTGGTACTGGGGCACAGCTTCATGGCGGTCGAGGGCACCGGGGGGCAGGGCGATCCGACGATCAATGTGTTCTGGCTAGCGCTGGCCTTGATCATCGTCGGCTCGGGCTTCCTCAAGGCGAACATCTCGGTGATGGTCGGCCAGCTCTATCGCCTCACCGACATCCGCCGCGACGCCGCCTACACGATCTTCTACATGGGCATTAACGCCGGCGCGGCATTCGGCGTGATCCTCGCCGGATATCTCGGGCAGACGGTGGGCTGGGCTTACGGGTTCGGTCTTGCGGGCATTGGCATGCTGGCCGGCCTCGTCGTGTTCGTGCTCGGCAAGAAAGTCCTCAACGGTGCGGGCGAGCCACCCGAGCCACTCACCCGTACCAAGGAGATGACGCTCTACGGCCTGGGCCTGGTCGCCGTGGCCGTGATGTGGGCGCTGGTGCAGTACGTCGACGTGATCGAGACGCTGCTGATGATTTCGGGCGTCGCGTTGCTCGGTTGGGTCCTCTACCAGGCGATCAAGCTGCCGAAGGAACCGCGCGAACGGATTTTCGCGATCCTGTTCCTGATCGCGCTGAACCCGCTGTTCTGGGGCCTGTTCGAGCAGGCCGGCGGCTCGCTCAATCTCTATACCGATCGTTACGTCGACCGCGGCGACGTGCCGGCGAGTATCTTCCAGTCGATCAACTCGATCTACATTATCCTGTTCGCTCCGGTCTTCGCCGCGCTTTGGGCACTGCTCGGGCGCAAGGGGCTTGAACCATCGGCCCCCGCCAAGTTCGCGTTCGCGCTGTTCCAGGTCGGGCTCGGTTTCCTGATCTTCGTCTGGGGCGCCAACACGGTGGGCGCGGCGGCGCTGACGCCGGTGATCTTCGTGTTCCTGATCTACCTGCTGCACACCACCGGCGAACTGTGCCTCAGCCCGGTCGGGCTTTCCGCAATGAACCGGCTGGCCCCGAGCTTCATGGCCAGCCTGGTAATGGGCGCATGGTTCTACATGTCCGCGGTCGGCAACTTCGTCGCCGGCAAGATCGGCGAGGCAACGGGCGGCGAGAGCGGCGAGATGAGCAAGGAAGCCGTGCTGTCGATCTACAACGAGATCGGCTGGATCGCGATCGGCGTCGGAGCGGTCGTGCTGGCGCTCAGCCCCATCGTGAAGAAATGGATGCACCTCGACACGTTGCGGGATCGCGATCCCGGCAATGACCTCGAAGGGCAGGCGCAGGCCGGCATCGAAGCTCAGGAAGCGGGCATCCACCCGGCGACGCGGCCGCAGGGCTGACGGCTACCCGCCTAGCCCTGCCACGTCGGGGCTAGGCCCGCGCTTCCTCCACGCCCGTGCTGTTGTGGCGCAGCGCGCTCAGCACCGTCTCGACGATGTGCGGGGCATTGAGGCGCGCCTCGTCGTACTGCCTGTCGGGCGCGTCCTGATCCTGGAAGAGATCGGGGAGCCGCATCGTGCGGATCTTGAGGCCTGCATCGGTGAGCCCCTCGTCGCTCGCGAGCGTAAGGACGTGCGCGCCGAGGCCGCCGATCGCGGCTTCCTCGATTGTGACCACGACTTCGTGCGTCGTCATGAGCCTGCGGATCAGCTCGGTGTCGAGCGGCTTGGCGAAGCGCAAGTCGGCGACCGTTGTCGAGAGACCCTTGGCCTCTAGTTGCTCCGCCGCCTTGAGCGCCTCGGCAAGGCGCGTGCCGAGCGACAGGATCGCCACCTTGGTTCCCTGCTGGACGATGCGGCCCTTGCCGATGGGCAGTACTTGCGGCGTCTCGGGCAAGGCCACGCCGGTGCCGTTGCCGCGCGGGTAGCGGAAAGCAATCGGTCCCTCGTCATAGAGCGCGGCGGTTTGAACCATGTGCACGAGCTCCGCTTCGTCGGCGGGCGCCATGACGACGAAGTTGGGCAGCGTGGCGAGATAGGTCACGTCGAAGCTGCCGGCATGAGTGGCACCGTCGGCACCGACCAGCCCGGCGCGATCGATAGCGAAGCGGACCGGCAGGTTCTGAATCGCGACGTCGTGAACGACCTGATCGTAGGCGCGCTGAAGGAAGGTCGAATAGATCGCGCAGAACGGACGCATCCCTTGCGCGGCGAGACCGGCGGCGAACGTGACGGCATGCTGCTCGGCGATACCAACGTCGAACGCGCGTTCGGGATGGGCTTTCGCAAACTTGTCGACACCCGTGCCGCTCGGCATCGCGGCGGTGATCGCGCAGATCAGCGGATCGCTTTCGGCGAGCTTGGCGAGCGTCTCGCCGAACACGTTCTGGTAGGCGGGTGCGCCGGGAGCGCTTTTCGCCTGCTCGCCAGTCACGACGTTGAACTTCTGCACGCCGTGGTACTTGTCGGCGCTGTTCTCAGCAGGGGCGTAGCCCTTGCCCTTCTGCGTGACGACGTGGATCAGGCAGGGGCCTTCCGCGGCGTCGCGGACGTTCTCTAGCACCGGGACGAGCTGGTCCAGATCGTGCCCGTCGATCGGCCCGACGTAGTAGAATCCGAGTTCCTCGAACAGGGTGCCGCCCATCGCCATGCCGCGCGCGAACTCGTCGGTCTTGCGGGCGGCGCGATGGAGCGGCTCCGGGAGCCTGCGTGCGAAGCGCTTGGCGAGCTCGCGCAAGCCGAGGAACCGGCCCGAAGTGACCAGGCGCGCGAGATAGCCCGAAAGGCCGCCGACCGGCGGTGCGATCGACATGTCGTTGTCGTTGAGGATGACGACGAGGCGATTGCCGGCTGCCTCGGCGTTGTTCATCGCCTCATAGGCCATGCCCGCGCTCATCGCGCCGTCGCCGATTACCGCTATGGCCTTGCCAGGCGCGCCGGAGAGCTTGTTGGCGATGGCGAAACCGAGGCCGGCGGAGATTGAGGTCGAGGAATGCGCCGCGCCGAACGGATCGTATTCGCTTTCAGAGCGCTTGGTGAAGCCTGACAGACCACCCGCCTGGCGCAGTGTGCGAATACGGTCGCGGCGGCCGGTCAGGATCTTGTGCGGGTAGGCCTGGTGGCCGACGTCCCAGATCAGCCGGTCGGTCGGCGTGTCGAACACGTAGTGGATTGCCACGGTCAGCTCGACCACGCCGAGACCGGCACCGAGGTGGCCGCCGGTGGTCGATACGGTGTCGATCATCTCCGCGCGGAGCTCCGTCGCGAGCTGGCGCAAGTCCTTGCGCTCCAGCTTGCGGAGCTGTTCGGGTGTGGGGACAGTGTCGAGGAGCGGGGTTTCGGGCCCAGAAGTCATAGGCCGGCGCTTACACCCCCCGGCCCGACCTGTCGATGAACGCCTGATGATGTTTGCATGAGCAATTTCTGAGCGTTGCGGGCAGGTGCCGACCTAGCCGGCACACTCGTCGCAGATGCCGCGCAGCTCCACCACTGGCCGCACGTCGGCAAACCCCGCGGTCCGGCCCGCCTCGCGCAAGGCACCGGTCAGCTTGTCATCGTCGAAATGCGTCGCCTGCCCGCAATCGTCGCAGATCAGGAAAATGCAGTCGTGCCGGCAACCCGGGTGGGTGTTGGCGAGATAGGCATTGGCACTCTCGACCCTGTTGGCGAGGTTGGTGCGTACGAAGAGGTCGAGGATGCGATAGACGCTGTTCGCCGCGACACGCTTGCCTCGCCGTTTTCCGACGGCCTCGGCAATATCGTAGGCCGAAGCCGGCCGGTCTTGCGCCGCGAGCGCCTCGAACACGTCCGCGCGCATCGCCGTCCACTGCTCGCCCGCTGCGGTGAGCACGCTTTCGGCCTCCTCGATCAGTTCCTTGCCCGAATGTTCGTGATGTGCGTGCCCGGCCATCACGCCGATATAGGCATGAACCTGAGAAGCGGCAATCAGCCGGTCTGGAACGTGGCGCTGTAGAGCGAGGGGTACATAGCCTTGAGCGCGACGACCTTGGGCGCGTCCCACCGCCGAATATAAGGGTGGTTAGGATTCTTGCGCGCAAAATCCTGATGGTAGTCCTCGGCAGGATAGAACTTCTTCGCCCCTTCGATCCCAACCACGATCGGCTTGTCCCAGACCTTGCTGGAACGCATCTGCGAAAGGTAAGCGCTCGCGACCTGGCGCTGCTCCGCCGTGAGCGGAATGATTGCGGCGCGATATTGCGAGCCTACGTCCGGGCCCTGGCGGTTCTTGAGCGTCGGATCGGCTACCACGGAAAACAGCACGCGCAGTAACTGGTCATACCGGACAACCGACGGATCGTAAGTCACCTTCACGGCCTCGGCATGGCCGGTGCCGCCCGCCGAGACGAGATCGTATTTAGCAGTCGCCGCGCTGCCGCCGTGGTAGCCCGAAACGGCGCTGGTCACACCTTTGGTATGGCTGAACACGGCCTCGACGCCCCAGAAGCATCCGCCAGCAAAGATCGCGGTCTTCAGGCCGCTGCCTTCCTTGGCGGTACGTTGCGCCGCGGGAGCGTCGAACGTGCTTTCGGCGGCAACGGCGGGTGCGCAGGCTGCCAGAGCGAGCGCGCCGGCGGCCAGAAAGCCGCGCAAGGGGGTCACAAAGCGTGAGCGATCATGGGAGTCGCCATAATGACCGCCGTTACCCCGAAGCCGAGCAGGAAGGAGCGGAAAACGTCGGCGGTAAAAAGGCCCATTGGTCTTGTCCAAAGTATGATCGTCGTTGTGTCCCATCGGCCCTATCCCAAAGTTATTTGAGAGACTCTGAACGGCCCCGTTGGCGGCCATTCATATAGGAACCGACCGCGCCGGGCCAACCCCGGCGCCAAGCATCAATGGCGGAAGTGGCGCATGCCGGTGAACACCATCGCGATCCCGGCCTCATTCGCTCTGGCGATCACTTCCTCGTCGCGCATTGCACCGCCGGGCTGGATCACTGCGGTGACACCCGCTTCGATGGCGACGTCGAGCCCGTCCGCAAAGGGCAGGAATGCGTCCGACGCCATCGCGCCGCCGATTGTGCGGGCATGCGTCCAGCCCGCCGCTTCGGCCGCTTCCTTCGCGCGTATCGCGGCGATCCGCGCCGAATCGCGCCGGTTCATCTGACCCGCGCCGATGCCCGCGGTCACCCCGTCGCGCGCGAAGACGATCGCGTTAGACTTCACGTGGCGCGCTACCGTCCAGGCAAACAACATGTCGCGGAGCTGACGATCGGTCGGTGCTAGCTCGGTCACGACGTTGAAATCGCCCGGAAGGACGGCGCCATTATCGCGGCTTTGCACGAGCAGTGCGCCCGCGATCGGCTTTACCAGAAGCCCACCGCGCCGCGCGTTCGGCAGTTCGTCGACGAGCAGGAGGCGCAAGTTGGGCTTCGCGGCGAACGCAGCGCGCGCCGCCTCGTCTGCGCCCGGAGCCACGACCACTTCGGTGA
>JAEZBO010000002.1 GCA_023427085.1 Pseudomonadota bacterium | reverse complement strand
CCGCCAGGCTGGCGCAGGCACAGGCCGACCTGGGCGGCATCGCCGGCATCGTCCACGCCGACGGCCTGGGTGGCGGCCATGACGCCACCGATCCGGCCGCCGCGGCGACGCTGGCCTTGCACGTGCGCCGTTGCGCGCTGGCAGCCGCGCTGGCGCAGGCCTGCGACGGCGCGGCAGGATCGCCGACGATCTGGCTGGCGACCGCCGGCGCCGGCCTGGCCAACCAGGCCCGCTGCCGCAACGACGCCGCCTTGTGGGGCTTTGGCCGCACCTTGATGAACGAGGCCTCGGGCTTCGACGTGCGGCTGATCGACCTGCCGCTGGCACCCGGCGGCCCCGGCCTGCAGGCCGTGTTGCGCGAACTGCTGCAACCGGACGCCGAACAGGAAGTGCTGCTGGGCGACCAGGGCGAACGCCAGGCGCCGCGCCTGCGCAAGCTGGCGCGGCCTGGCCGGCCCGCGCCGGCGCACGCCAGCGCCACCAGCGTGCAACTGGGCTTCGATTTCCCCGGCCAGCTGCGCAACCTGCAATGGATCGAAAGCGCCGCGACCGCGCTGCCGGACGATCGTATCGAGGTCGGCGTGCTGTCCACGGGCCTGAACTTCCGCGATGTCATGTATGCGCTGGGCCTGCTGTCGGACGAAGCCATCGAGAACGGTTATGCCGGTCCGACGCTGGGCCTGGAATTCGCCGGCACCGTGTTGCGGGTCGGCGCAGCGGTCAAGGACTACCGCCCCGGCCAGCAGGTGGTCGGTTTCGGCCCGGCCAGCTTCAGCGACCGGGTGCAGGTGCGCACCGACGCGATCGCCGCGCTGCCGCGCGGCTGCAGCCCCGAAGCCGCCGCGACGATACCCAGCACCTTCTTCACCGTCTACTACGCGCTCGAGCACCTGGCGCGGCTGCAGCCCGGCGAACGCATCCTGATCCACGGCGCGGCCGGCGGCGTGGGCATCGCGGCGATCCAGCTGGCGCAGTGGCGCGGCGCCGAGATCCACGCCACCGCCGGCTCGGACGAAAAACGCGACTACCTGAGGCTGATGGGCATCGAGCACATCTACGACTCGCGCTCGCTGTCCTTCGCCGACGACATCCTGGCGGCCACCGATGGCCAGGGCGTGGACGTGGTGCTCAATTCGCTGGCTGGCGAGGCGATCAACCGCAACCTGCGCGTGCTGCGTCCGTTCGGCCGTTTCCTCGAGCTGGGCAAGCGCGATTTCTACGAGAACACCCGCATCGGCCTGCGTCCGTTCCGCAACAACATCAGCTATTTCGGCATCGACGCCGACCAGCTGATGATCGAACGGCCCGACCTGACGCGCCGGCTGTTCGCCGAGATGATGGCGCTGTTCGATGACGGTGCGCTGCATCCGCTGCCCTACCAGGCCTTCGACGCCAACCAGGTCGTCGATGCGTTCCGCTACATGCAGCAGGCACGCCAGATCGGCAAGGTGGTCGTCACCTATGCGCAAGGCATCGAGAACCGCAAGGCCCTGCCGGTCGCCACGCCGTCGCTGTCGCTGCCGGCCGATGCCAGCTACCTGATCACCGGCGGCCTGTCCGGCTTCGGCCTGCGCACGGCGCAATGGCTGGCCGAGCTGGGCGCGCGCCATCTGGTGCTGCTCAGCCGTAGCGGTCCGGTCAGCGCCGACAGCCAGGCCGCGATCGCCGAGCTCGCCGCGCGCGGCGTCACGGTGCATGCGCACGCCTGCGACGTCACCGACCTGCCGGCCCTGCAGCGCCTGCTGGCCGACCTGGCGCCGCGCATGCCGGCGCTCAAGGGCGTGATCCACGCCGCGATGGTGATCGACGATGGCCTGGCCGCGCAGGCCACGCCGGCGCAGATCGAACGCGTGCTGGCGCCCAAGATCGTCGGCGCCTCGCATCTCGATGCGCTGACCGCCGCGCTGCCGCTCGATTTCTTCGTGCTGTACTCATCGGCCACCACGCTGTTCGGCAATCCCGGCCAGGCCAGCTACGTCGCCGCCAATGCCTGGCTCGAAGGCTTGGCGCTGCAACGCCGCGCCCGTGGCTTGCCGGCCACCTGCGTGCGCTGGGGGGCCATCGACGACGTCGGCTACCTGGCCCGCAACACCCGCATCAAGGACGCGCTGCAAAGCCGCATGGGCGGCGCGGCGCTGCAGTCGGACGTGGCGCTTTGCGCGCTCGGTGACATGCTGCGCAGCGGCGCCAGCGGCCTGGGCGTGCTCGAGCTCGACTGGCGCGCGCTCGGCCGCTTCCTGCCGACCGCCCGCAGCCGCAAGTTCGACGAGATCGTCGCGCGTGCCGGCGATGCGGCCCAGCACGACGGCGGCATGCATGACCTCGACGAGATGCTGGCGACGCTGGACGATGCAGCCATGCTGCCGGTGCTGCAGGACATGCTGCGCGGCGAGATTGCCGAGATCCTGCGCATCGCGCCCGAAAAGCTCGATCTCGAGCAGTCGGTCTACGACATGGGGCTGGACTCGCTGATGGGCGTCGAGCTGGTGGTCGCGCTCGAGAACCGCTTCGGCGTGCGGCTGCCGGTCATGGCGCTCAACGAGAACCCGACCATCGCCAAGCTGGCCCTCAAGCTGCTGGCGCTGCTGCGCGGCGACGACGGCCACCCTGGTGGGTCCGGCGACCTGTCGCGGCAGGTGCAGGACATGATGCAGCGCCACGGCGTCGGCGAGGACGTGTCGCTGTCGGTCGGGGACATGACCGGCGCGCTGGCGGCCCCCGCCGGCCCGCGCCGCCTACCGCAGGACTGAGCTTCATCGTGGCAGACAAAAAAACCGGCTTGCCCGGACTGAGCGCGTCGCTCAAACAGAAGCTGATCCAGCAATCGCTGGCGCGCAAGCTGCGGCAGGCCGAGCAGGCACCGGCGGCCGCCGAACCCTTGCCTGGCCAGCAGGTGCCGGACGAATACACCCGTTTCGACAGCCACCCGGGCTATCAGCAGCTGCGCATCCTCAACGAGGGCGCGGCGCGGCTGGGCGTGAGCAGCCCGTTCTTCAAGCTGCACGAGGGCATCGCCGGCGCCCGCACGCAGATCGACGGCCGCTCGTACATCAACTACGCCAGCTACAACTACCTGGGGATGTCGGGCGACCCGGTGGTCGCGCAGGCCGCCAAGGACGCCATCGATCGCTACGGTACCTCGGTGTCGGCCAGCCGGCTGGTGTCGGGTGAAAGACCGGTGCACCAGCAGCTCGAGCAGGCACTGGCCGACCTCTATCAGGTCCCGGGCGCCGTGGTGTTCGTCAGCGGCCATGCAACCAATGTGTCGACCATCGGCCATCTGTTCGGCAAACGCGACCTGATCCTGCACGACGAGCTGATCCACAACAGCGTGCTGCAAGGCATCCAGCTGTCGGGCGCCAAGCGCCTGCCGTTCGCGCACAACGACTGGCAAGCCCTGGACGACATCCTGCGCGAGCAGCGCAGCCAGTTCGAGCGGGTGCTGATCGTCGTCGAAGGCATCTACAGCATGGACGGCGATCATCCCGACCTGCCGCGCTTCATCGACGTCAAGCGGCGTCACCAGGCTTTCCTGATGGTCGACGAGGCGCACTCGCTGGGCGTGATGGGCGCGCGCGGCCTGGGCATCCGCGAGCATTACGGGCTGGCCGGCTCGGACGTCGACATCTGGATGGGCACGCTCAGCAAAACCCTGGCGGGCTGCGGTGGCTACATCGCCGGCGAGAGCGCGCTGATCGAACACCTGCGCTACCTGGCGCCGGGGTTTCTGTACAGCGTCGGCATGCCGCCGAGCGTGGCGGCGGCGTCGCTGGCGGCGCTGCGCCGCATGCTCGAGCTGCCGGAACGTGTGCAGGCGCTGCAGCGCAACAGCAAGGTCTTCCTGGAACGCGCGCGCGCGGCCGGCATCGACGTCGGCCACAGCGTCGGCCTGGCCGTCGTGCCGGCCATCGTCGGCAGCTCGCTGAGCGCCACCCGGCTGGCCAACGCCTTGATGGAGCAAGGCATCCACGTGCAGCCGATCCTGTATCCGGCGGTGCCGGAGAAGGCCGCGCGGCTGCGTTTTTTCATCTGCGCCGAGCACAGCGAGGCCGACCTCGTCCATACGGTCGACTGCCTGAAGGCGGCACTGGCCCGCTGACCCCGACGACAGCGGCCTGCCCAGGCGCTGAACGGCCGAGCCCAAAGACAACGGCCTGTCCCGGCAACGGGACAGGCCGTCTTGGCCCTGCGGCGACGGACTGACCGTTACTGCAGCAAACTGCGCAGCATCCACGCATTCTTTTCATGCACGTCCAGACGCTGCGTCAGCAGGTCGGCGGTCGGCTGGTCGTTGGCGTCGTCGGCCTTGGTGAACGCGGCGCGGGCGGTCTGCGCCACGGCTTCGTTGCCCTTGACCAGCAGGCGCACCATCTCGAGCGCGTCGGGAATGCCCACCGGCTCGGCGATCGACGACAGCTGCGCATATTCGCGATAGGTGCCGGGCGCGTAGTGACCCAGCGCGCGGATCCGTTCGGCGATGTCGTCCAGCGCGGTCCACTCTTCGGTGTACTGCGTCATGAACATCGCGTGCAGCGTGTTGAACAGCGGACCGGTGACGTTCCAGTGGAAGTTGTGCGTCATCAGGTACAGCGTGTACGAATCGGCCAGCGTCTTGGAGAGCTCGGCGGCGACGGCAGCGCGGGCCTCGTCGGGAATGCCGATATTGATGCGCGGCACCGACTGGTCGGCCTTGGGGGTCTTGGTCTTGACGGGCTTGACGGACTTGACGGCTTTTGCCATGGGCTCTCTCCTAAGAGAAAAAATAGTGTGCATCAAGAATACACTGGCCGGTTGCGCCGTGGTGCCCGCCCGCGGCGCGTCAAGGCAACAAAATTGTGCCGGATCAAGGCCCTGGCTATCGCGGTGATAGACGCCGACGATGAAGCGGCGTCGTGGCCGGCGCGGCCCGGACCCGCACCCTATTCGCTTTGCTGCGCGGCCTGCTCTTGGCTGAGCATCGTCACGCCTTCGAGCCCGCAGGCGAACACCGCCGCCGTCAATGCCTCGATCGCCGCCAGCCGCGGAAAACTCTTGCGCCAGGCCAGCACCACGCGCCGGTCGGGCACCGGCCGGGCGAACGGGATGTACTTGAGCAGCGCATCCTGCTTGGGCTCGCGCGGCACCGAGGTGACCGGCATCACCGTCACGCCGATGCCGGCCGCGACCATGTGGCGGATGGTCTCGAGCGACGAACCTTCGAAGGTGCGCTGGATGCCGTCGCTGGCGGCCGAGAAGCGCGACAGCTCGGGACAGACCTCGAGCACCTGGTCGCGGAAACAGTGGCCGCTGCCCAGCAGCAGCATGGTCTCCTGCTTGAGCGCCTGGGCGTCGATGTCGGGCTGGCCGGCCCACGCGTGATCGCGCGGCACCGCCACCATGAAAGGCTCGTCGTACAGCGGCCGCATCACCAGCCCGGCCTCGGGCAGCGGCAGCGCCATGATGGCGCAGTCGATCTCGCCCTGGCGCAGCAGCTCGACCAGCCGCACCGTGAAGTTCTCCTGCAGCAGCAAGGGCATCTGCGGCGTGCGGGCGATCTGCGTCGGCACCAGCCGCGGCAGCAGGTAGGGCCCGATCGTGTGGATCACGCCAACACGCAAGGGGCCGGCCAGCGGGTCGTGGCCCTGGCGCGCGATCTCCTTGAGGTTGGCGCTTTCCTCGAGCACCTTCTGCGCCTGCGCGACCACGCGCTGGCCGATCGGCGTGACGCCGACCTCGGTGCCGCCGCGTTCGAACAGCGTGACGCCCAGTTCGTCCTCGAGCTTGCGGATCGCCACCGACAAGGTCGGCTGGCTGACGAAACAGGCCTCGGCCGCGCGGCCGAAATGACGTTCGCGCGCGACCGCGACGATGTACTTCAGTTCGGTAAGCGTCATGGTTGGGTTTCCGTGCGGCGGGAGATGGGCGGGGACATGGATCAGGTCCTGAGGAAATCTTCGCGGCCGCGCAGCCAGCGCGCCAGATGCGCCTGCGCGGCCTGCGGATCGTGCTGGCGCAGCCAGGCTGCCGCCTCGCGCGCCTGCTCGGCCAGCGCCGCGTCGGCGTCCGGGTCGGCGAAGCGCAGCAGCGACACACCCGACTGGCGCGTGCCGAGAAACTCGCCCGGCCCGCGCTGGGCCAGGTCGCGCCGCGCAATCTCGAAGCCGTCGGCGGTCTCGAACATCGCACGCAGGCGCTCGCGCGCCAGTTGCGACAGCGGCGCCTGGTACAGCAGGACACAGAACGAGGCCGCGCTGCCGCGGCCGACCCGGCCGCGCAACTGATGCAACTGCGCCAGGCCAAAACGCTCGGCGTGCTCGATCACCATCATCGACGCATTGGGCACGTCGACACCGACTTCGATGACGGTGGTGGCCACCAGCAGGTCCAGCTCGCCGGCACGAAACGCCGCCATGACCTGGGCCTTCCCGGCCTGTGGCAGCTTGCCGTGCACCAGGCCGACACGCAGATCGGGCAAGGCCGCGCGCAGCGTCTCGCAAGTGTCGACGGCGGTCTGCAGCTGCACCGCCTCGCTTTCCTCGACCAGCGGACAGACCCAGTAGGCCTGCCGGCCGCCGCGCACTTCCTGGGCGATCAGCGCGATGACCTCGTCGCGGCGGCTGTCGGCGACCAGCTTGGTGACCACCGGCGTGCGGCCGGGCGGCAACTCGTCGATCACCGACACGTCCAGGTCGGCGAAGAAGGTCATCGCCAGCGTGCGCGGGATCGGCGTGGCGCTCATGTTGAGCTGGTGCGGCACCAGTTGCCCATGCGCGCCCTCGCCCTTCTTGCTGAGCGCCAGCCGCTGGCCGACACCGAAGCGGTGCTGTTCGTCGACGATGATCAGGCCCAGCCGGTGAAACGCCACGTGTTCCTGGATCACCGCCTGGGTGCCGACCACCAGTTGCGCGCTGCCGTCCTGCGCGGCGGCCAGCGCGGCGCGGCGCGCCCGCGTGCTGAGGCTGCCGGTCAGCCAGGCGACCTTGACGCCAAGGGGTTCGAGCCAGTCGCCGAGCTTGCGGAAATGCTGCTCGGCGAGGATCTCGGTCGGTGCCATCAGCGCCACCTGCGCACCGCGCGCCACCGCCTGCGCGGCGGCCAGCGCCGCCACCACGGTCTTGCCGCTGCCGACGTCGCCCTGCAGCAGCCGGTGCATCGGAAAGTCGCGCGCCAGGTCGCTGCCGATCTCGGCAACGACACGCGCCTGCGCGCCGGTCAGCGCGAACGGCAGGGTTCGGTACAGGCGCTGCACCAGCCCGTCGCCGGACTCGTCCAGCGGCAGCGCCTCGGCCCGTTTCTCGCGGCGCGCGGCGCGCGCGGCGGCCAGCGACAGTTGCTGCGACAGCAGTTCGTCGAACTTGATGCGGTTCCAGGCCGGATGATCGATCTCGCCCAGCGTGTACCCCGACACCGTGGCGGGCGGCGTGTGCAGCAGCCGCAGCGCCGCCTCGAAGGACATCAGGCCGTGGCGCTCGAGCAGCCGCTGCGGCAGCGTGTCGACCCACGCGACCTGCGCCAGCGCCTGCTCGACCGCGCGCCGCAGCACCGGCTGCGGCAGGCCGTCGGTGGTCGGGTAGACCGGCGTCAGCGCGCTGGCCAGCGGCGCGTCGGCGCGGCTGATGCGCGGATGCACGATCTCGCGGCCGAACAGGCCGCCGCGGATCTCGCCGCGTGCGCGCAGCCGGGCGCCGGTGGCGACCTGCTTCTGTTGACTGGGATAGAAATTGAGCCAGCGCAGTTGCAGCTCGCCGCTGTCATCGGCCAGCACCGCCGTCAGCTGGCGCCGCGGGCGGTACAGCACCTCGCTGCGCAGGATCTCGCCCTGCACCTGCGCGGTCATGCCCGGCAGCAGGTCGCCGATCGGCACGATGCGGGTCTCGTCCTCGTAGCGCAGCGGCAGATGCAGCGCGAAGTCCATCGGCGTCTCCAGGCCCAGCGCCTTCAGCCGCCGTTCGTGGCCGGCGGCCGAATTCTTGCCGGGCGCCTTGGCGCTGGCGGACTGGCCGCCTGTGGACTTGCCTGCTGTGGACTTGCCTGCCGCGGCCTTGCCCGCCGCGGACTGGCCGGTCGCTGCCGACCCCGACGCCGCCCCTTGCCCGCCCCCGGCCGTCGACCCGGTCGTGCCCCTGCCCGGCGCGGCCAGGCGGCCGCCTGCCGTGCGGGACTTGCTGCTGGCCGCGGTGGCGGACATGGAGGCGGTATCGCGGCCCAGGGCGTCGACGGGTCGGTCTACAGCACCAGAATGGCTTCGACTTCGAATTGCGCGCCCTTGGGCAGGCTGGCGACGCCGAGGGTCGAGCGGGCCGGGTACGGCTCGGGGATGATCTCGGCCATGATGGCGTTGGCGGCGGCGAACTTGGACAGGTCGGTCAGGAACAGCGTGAGCTTGACGATGTTGGCGGTGGTGCCGCCCGCCGCCGCGATGACTTCCTGCATGTTCGAGAAGGCCTGGCGCACTTGGCCGTCGAAGTTTTCCGACACCAGTTCGCCGGTGCCCGGCTCCAGGCCGATCTGGCCCGACAGGTAGACCGTCTTCTGGCCGGTGGCGGCCACGGCCTGCGAATAAGGGCCGACGGCGGCCGGTGCGGTATCGGTGTGGATGATCTGCTTGCTCATGTCGCGATCCTGGTTGGGGGCTGCGGTTGTTACGAACTATCGAAGTTTAATCAGCAATAGCGGATAGTGAAAGCGCGCTGCGTGCCGGCAGTGCCGCGGCAGCCTCGAGGCGGCCCGGTCGCGGCGCTGGACCCGCCTGGCGGACGATCGTCAGGACTGCGCCCCGATCTCATCACGCCGGCGCAACAATTCATCGTGCAGCGCCTGCGCCGCCACCGACAGCGCCCGGCCGCGCCGCTTGACCAGATACAGCGGCCGCGCCAGGCCCTTGCCGGCCAGCGGCCGCACGCACAGGCCAGGCCGGCGGAAATGGAACAGCGTCATGGCCGGCACCACGCTCACGCCCAGCCCCGCCTGCACCAGCCCGGTGACGGTGGCCAGGTGCTCGACCTCGAGCACCGGCGGCGGCAGCCGCGCGCCCAGCGCCTGCTCGAGCACCTGGCGCACGCTGCTGCTGCGCGCCAGCTGGATCATCGGGTGCCGCACGACGTCCTGCATCCGCACCCGCGTGGCCTGGGCCAGCGGATGATCCTCGCGGCACACCAGATGATAGCGGTCGGCCTGCAGGAACAGGCTGTCCAGGTCGGTCATGTCGGCACGCCGCGCCGCCACCGCGAAATCGACGGTGCCCTGCTGAACCATGTCCAGGCAGCCGTCCAGCAACGCGTCGCGCAGATCGAGCGCGATGCCCGGAAAGCGTGCGTGGAAGTCGGCCAGGATCGCCGGCAGCCAGCCGGCCGCCAGCGACGGCAGCGCCGCCAGCGCAACGTGGCCACGGCGCTTGGCGGCGTGGTCCTTGAGGTCGCCGGCGACCAGGTCGAAGTCGGCCAGCAGCCGGCGCGCCGACGCATCGAGCACCTGGCCCTCGGGCGTGAGCTCGACGTGGCGCGTGCTGCGATGGAACAGCCGCACGCCGGCGTCGTCCTCGATGCCGCGGATCAGCGCGCTGAACGCCGGCTGCGTCAGGTGGCAGCGCTGCGCCGCCCGCGTGAAGTGGCGCTCGTCGGCCAGCGCGATGAAGGCCCGCAGTTGTCGGGTCGACAGATTCATACAGGTTCTCTATCAATCGATCTTTTCTTTCTATTTTACGGATAAGCTTGCCGCCGCCTATAGTCAGCCGACAAAGCCCTGCGCAGGATCGGGCGAGACGGAGACAAGACACTGATGGCTTCCCCATTGCATATCGGCTGCGCCGCCGGCTTCTCGGGCGATCGCACCGACGGCGCCAGCGCCGTGGTCGACACGCTGATCGCGCGCGGCGGCGGCGTGCTGATCTTCGAGACGCTGGCCGAACGCACGCTGGCGCTGGCGCAACTGGCCCGCGGCCAGGACCCGGATGCCGGCTACGAGCCGCTGCTGGCCGAACTGGTGGCGCCGGTGCTGGCGCGCTGCCTGCAACACGACATCCGCATCGTCAGCAATTTCGGCGCCGCCAATCCGGCCGGCGCGGCGCGCCGCATCCTGGCGCTGGCGCGCGAGCAAAGCCTGCCGGCGCCGCGCGTCGCGGTGATCGAAGGCGATGCGCTGGACAGCCCGCGGCAGCGCGCCTTGCTGCGCGAGCGGCTGGGCGCCGAGGTCTACGACCCGCTGGACATCGTCAGCGCCACCGCCTACCTGGGCGCCGAACAGATCGCCCAGGCGCTGCAGGCCGGCGCGCAGATCGTCGTGGCCGGCCGCGTGTCCGATCCCTCGCTGACGCTGGGGCCGGCGCTGGCCCACTTCGGCTGGGCGCTGGACGACTGGGACCGGCTCGGCCGCGCGACCATGGCCGGCCATCTGCTCGAATGCGGCCTGCAGGTGACCGGCGGCTATTTCTGCGTGCCGGGCCTGAAGGACGTGCCCGACCTGCATGCGGCCGGCTACCCGGTACTGACGCTGGATGCCGACGGCCAGATCGAGATCGGCAAGGCCGACGGCACCGGCGGCTGCGTCGACCTGCGCACGGTCAAGGAACAGCTGTTATATGAAGTGCACGATCCGGCCCGTTACCTGACGCCCGACGTGGTCGCCGACATCAGCGGCGCGACGGTCGAGCAGTGCGGCCCCGACCGGGTGCGGCTGAGCGGCGTGCGCGGCCATCGGCGGCCCGACGAACTCAAGGTCAACATCTGCCACCGCGGCGGCTGGCTGGCCGAAGCCGAGATCTCGTACGCCGGCCTGCAGGCCGAGGCGCGCGCGCGGCTGGCCGGCCAGATCGTCAAGCAACGCATCGGCGCGGCGCTGGCCCTGCGCATCGACCTGATCGGCGTCACCAGCGTACTGGACGACGACGCCGGCCACCTGGCGGCCGAGCGGCCGGCTGGCGATGCGCGCGACGTGCGTTTGCGCGTGGCGGCCAGCCATGCCGACCGCGCGGTCGCCGAAAAGGTCTTGCGCGAAGTCACCGCGCTGTACACCTGCGGCCCGGCCGGCGGCGGCGGCGTACGCACCTCGCTGCGTCCGCGCCTGAACATGATCTCGTGCCTGATCCCGCGCGATGCCGTGCCGGCGCGCTGGAGCCTGCTGTGATGAGCAAGGAAGCCCCGATGTCCTCGCAAGACGCGCCGGCCACTGCCGGCACCGTCACCGTCCCCTTGTGGCGCCTGGCGCACAGCCGCACCGGCGACAAGGGCGATACGTCCAATATCAGCCTGGTCGCCTGGCACGCCCAGGCCTACGAGGCGCTGATCAGCGAAGTCACCGAAGCGCGCGTGGCGCAATGGTTCGGCTATCGCACGCCGTCGCGCGTGACGCGTTACCGGATCGACAGCCTGCAGGCGCTCAATCTGGTGATCGAGAACGCGCTGGACGGCGGTGTCAACGACGCGCTGAACCTGGATGCGCACGGCAAGGCGCTGTCGTTCCGGCTGCTCGACCTGCCGGTGACGGTCGATGCCGCGCTGGCCGCCACGCTGCCCGATCTGGCGCCCGTGCCGGGCTGATCCGGTCCTTACCCGGTCGGGGGGGGGGGGGGGGGGGGGGGGGGGGGGGCGCGG
>JAEZBO010000249.1 GCA_023427085.1 Pseudomonadota bacterium | reverse complement strand
GGCATCGAGCAGGTCAACCGCGCGGTCGCGCAGATGGACGAAGTGACGCAGCAGAACGCCGCGCTGGTCGAAGAGGCCGCGGCGGCCGCCGGTTCGCTGCAGGAGCAGGCCGCGCGCCTGGCCGAAGCGGTCGCGGTGTTCAAGCTCAACGCCGGCGAAGTGATCGAGGTGCGTGCCCGCCAGCTGGCCGGCCAGCACCCGTCCCACGCCCTGTCGGACGACGGCCTGCACGATCCCGCGCTGGCCGGCGCCTGAGTCTCGTCAGCACCACTGGCTTGCGCGGGCCGGCGGGGTCGCGCAAGCCTTTTCGTTTCATCCCGCCAGACTCGTCGGAAAGAGAGTTTTCGTGCGCAAGAACCTGCCTGTCTACGACAACGAAGTCTTCGTCAAGGAAGATCAGTACCTGATCTCCCGCACCAATACCAAGGGCATCATCACCTACGCCAATCCGGCCTTCGTCGAGATCAGCGGCTTCAGCCGCGAAGAACTGATCGGCGCGCCGCACAACCTGGTGCGCCATCCGGACATGCCGCCGCAGGCCTATGGCGATATGTGGGCCACGCTGCAGGCCGGCGAGTCGTGGCTGGGTGTGGTCAAGAACCGCCGCAAGGACGGCCGCTATTACTGGGTGCTGGCCAGCGTCACGCCGATCATCGAGGCGGATGACATCGTCGGCTACACCTCGGTGCGCGTGCGTCCCAGCCGTGAGCAGGTCGAGCAGGCCAGCCATGTCTACCAGCTGTTCAGCGACGGCGCCGCGCGCGGCCTGCGCATCCGCGCCGGCCAGGTCGAGGCGGCCGGTCCGCGCCGCTGGCTCGGCCTGCTGGCGTTTCCGTTCCGCTCGGGCCTGCGCAACCGCATGCTGCGCCAGGCGGTGGTCTCGTCGGGCCTGTTCGCCGGCGCGGCCGCCTGGGGCCTGTCGGCGCACTGGCAGGCGCTGTCGGGCACGCAGGCCGGCCTGCTGGTGACGGCGGTCGCGGGCGGGGTCGGCATCATCCTGGCGCAAGGCTGGCACCTGAGCACGACCATCCTCGGTCCGGTGCGCAATGCCGCCAACATCGCCCGGCAGGTCGCCGCCGGCAACCTGGTCATGCACATCGATGCCGACGGCCAGGACGAGATCGGCCGGCTGCAGTTCTACCTGGACCTGATGCGCAAGAGCCTGCTGGGCATCGCCCACGACGTCAACGGCGGCATCCGCGAGACCACCCAGGCCGCCAGCGGCATCCTGCAGGGCAACAGCGACCTGTCGCGCCGCACCGAAGAGCAGGCCGCTTCGCTCGAGCAGACCGCCGCCAGCATGGAGGAGCTGACCTCGACGGTGCGCCAGAACGCCGACAGCGCGCGCCAGGCCAATGCGCTGGCCGCCACCAGCATGGACGTCGCGCGCCGGGGCGGCGACGCGGTCGGCCAGGTGGTGCAGACCATGGAAGGCATCTCGAGCAGCTCGCACAAGATCGCCGAAATCGTCACGATCATCGAGGGCATCGCGTTCCAGACCAACATCCTGGCGCTCACCGCGGCGGGCGAGGCCGCCCGCGCCGGTGAGTCCGGCAAGGGCTTCGCGGTGGTCGCCGGCGAGGTCCGCAGCCTGGCGCAGAAAAGCGCCCAGGCAGCCAAGGAGATCAAGGGCCTGATCGAGGACTCGGTGGCCCGGGTGACCGACGGTTCGACGCAGGCGGCGCAGGCCGGCAATACCATGCAGGACATCGTCGACTCGGTGCGGCGCGTGACCGACATCATCAGCGAGATCTCGGCGGCCTCGCAGGAGCAGTCCAGCGGCATCGAGCAGGTCAACCAGGCGGTGGCGCAGATGGATGGCGTCACGCAGCAGAACGCCACGCTGGTACAGCAGCTGAGCGGCACGGTCGGCGAACTGTCGGGCCAGGCCGAACACCTGCGCGAAGCGATCCGGGTGTTCCGCACCGGCACCGAAACCGTCTGAGCGGCGCGCGCGCCAGGTGCCTGGCACCTGGCGCCTGGCGCCGCCTAGCGGCCGGCGAAGCCGTTGACCAGCCGGTCCAGCGCCAGGAAACCGCTGTTGAACAACCGTTCGGTGAACGGCGTCATCTGCGGCAGCACGATCATCAACAGCACCACGCCCACGGTCAGGCTGATCGGGAAACCCACCGCGAACACCGACAGCTGGGTCGCGGTGCGGTTCAGGATGCCCATCGCCAGGTTGATGGTGAGCAGCACGGTGATCAGCGGCAGCGCGAACATCAGGCCCGACACCAGCACCTGCGCACCCCATTCGATCAGCACGCCCCAGCCGTTGACGTCCAGCGGGCTGGCCGACAGCGGCAGCGTATCGAACGAGTGGATCAGCGCCGCCAGCATCAGCAGGTGGCCGTCCAGCGCCAGGAACAGCAGCATCGCGAGGATGTTGAACAGGCGTGCCAGCACCGCGGTGTTGGCGCCGGTGGCCGGATCGAAGAACGACGCGAACGACAGGCCCATCTGCAGGCCGACCAGTTCACCGGCGGCCTGCACCGCGGCGAACACCACCCGCATGGTCAGGCCCATGGCGATGCCGATCATGACCTGCCGGGCCACCAGCATCAGGCCGTCCAGCGAACCCGGCGAGATGCCGGCCGGCACCTCGACCGCCGGCGCCACCGCCACGGTCAGCAGCGCGGCCAGTCCGACCTTGGCGCGCGCCGGCACCGTGGTTTCGCCGAACAGCGGCGAGGTGCCGATCATCGCCAGGATGCGGAAGAACGGCCACAGAAACAGTGCCAGCCAGCCGTACAGCTGCTCGAGCGTGACCGAGATCATGGCGATGCCGTGGCCGCGCCGGTCAGGAGACCAGCGACGGGATCTGGGTGATCAGCTGGCGGATGTAGTCGGTCATCAGGCCGATCAGCCACGGACCCAGTAGCACCAGCACGCCGCACATGGCCAGCAGCTTGGGGATGAAGGCCAGCGTCATCTCGTTGATCTGCGTGGCCGCCTGGAAGATGCTGATGATCAGGCCGACCGCCAGCGTGATCAGCAGCAGCGGCGCCGCCATCGCCAGCGTGATCTTCATGGCCTGGTAGGTCATGGTCATGACGAATTCTGCGTTCATGGCGCGATTCCTTGCTGGACGGGTCAGAGGTAGAAACTGCGCGACAGGGAACCCATCAGCAGGTGCCAGCCATCGGCCAGCACGAACAGCATGAGTTTGAACGGCAGCGCGATCGTCACCGGCGGCACCATCATCATGCCCAGCGCCATCAGCACGCTGGCCACCACCAGGTCGATGATCAGGAAGGGAATGAAGATCGAGAAGCCGATCTGGAACGCGGTCTTCAGTTCGCTGGTCACGAAGGCCGGCACCAGCACGCGGATCGGCACTTCCTCGGGGCCCTGCATGGCCGGCAGGCCGGCCATGTCGGCGAACAGCGTCAGGTCCGATTCGCGGGTCTGGTTCAGCATGAAGCCCTTGAGCGGCACCGCGGCGCGTTCGATGGCGGTCTCGAAGCTGATCGAGCCGGCCGACAGCGGCTGGTAGGCCTCGGTGTAGATGCGGTCGAACACCGGCGACATCGTGAAGAAGGTCAGGAACAGCGCCAGGCCGACCAGCACGTGGTTCGGCGGCGAGGCGCCGGTGCCCAGCGCGTTGCGCAGCAGGCCCAGCACGATAATGATGCGCGTGAAGCCGGTCATCATCAGCAGCATCGCCGGCAGGAACGACAACATCGTCAGCAGCAGCAGGGTCTGCATGCTGAGCGAATAGGTGGCGCTGCCGTTGGGGCCGGGGGTGGCGGTCAGCGCCGGCAGCGTGGCTTGCGCCAGCGTGTCGGACGGCAACAGCAGCACCAGCAGCAGCAAGGCGGGCATCAGGCGTGCCGAGGCGGACAGCGTGGCGGCAAGGCGGCGGGCGAGGGCGGTCATGGCCGGACAGGAAAACAGAAAGACAGGACGGATCGGCGCGTACCGCGCTAGCGAGAGCGTTTGAGCACGTGCGCGAGCCGTTCGGCGAAGCCGCCGTCGGCCGGCGGGCCGGCTGGCGTGTCGTCGACCGTGCGCGCCGGCAGCGTGTGCAGCAGCGTCATCTGGCTGCTGGAGACACCGACGACCAGCCAGGTCTGCTCGACCTGGATCACAGTCACGTGGTTGCGCGGGCCCAGCGTCATCGTCGCGACGCTCTTGAGCACCTGGCCCGAGCCACGATTGATCAGGCCCGAACGGCGCGCCAGCCAGGCGCAGCAAAGGATGGCCGCGATGACCAGCAGCAGGCCGAAGACGATCCGTAGCAAGGCGTGGTCGGTCATCACGGCTGGGTCAGCGGCGCCCGTTCAGGCGGTTGATGCGTTCGGACGGCGTGATGATGTCGGTCAGGCGGATGCCGTAGCGGTCTTCGACCACCACCACTTCGCCCTGCGCGATCAGGTAGCCGTTGACGAAGATGTCCATCGGCTCGCCGGCCAGGCCGTCGAGTTCGACCACCGAGCCCTGGCCCAGCTGCAGCAGGTTCTTGATGGTCAGCCGGGTGCGGCCCAGTTCGACGGTTAGCTGGACCGGCACGTCCATGATCATGTCGATGTCGTTGCCGACGCCGGCCGGCACGGTGGCCAGCGGCTGGAACACCGAGGCGCCGGCCGGCTTGGCGGACGGTGCCGCCGGGCGGCTGGCCGGCGCGGCCGCAGC
>JAEZBO010000237.1 GCA_023427085.1 Pseudomonadota bacterium | reverse complement strand
GCCCGCCCCCCCCCGGGCGGCCGGCCCGCCCCGCCCGTCCCGGTCCTGGAATTCGCTGAATGAAAGCCCTGCGCGAACGATTCAGCCGCCTGCATCCCGATCACCAGCGCATCGCCTCGGGCGCCTTCCGGGTCGCCATCTTCCTGGTGCTGGGCAAGGCGGCCGGCGCCTTCAAAGAGATGGCGGTGGCCTACCGCTACGGTGTCAGCGACGCCGTCGATGCCTATCAATTCACACTGACGATGGCGACCTGGCTGCCGGTGACGGCCGTCAGCGTGCTGTCGGTGGTGCTGATCCCGGTGCTGGTGCGCGTCAACCGCGACGATCCGGCGCGGCGCGCCCGTTTCCTGGGCGAGCTGCAGATGCTGGCGGTGCTGATCGCGCTGGGGCTGGCGCTGCTGACCTGGTTCGGCTGGCCGCTGGTGCTGCAATGGGTCGGCGGCGGCCTGTCGGACAACGTCCGTGCGATGTCCACGCAGCTGCTGTGGGCCTTCGCGCCGGTCGCGGCGTTCACGTTGCTGGCCGGCATCAGCGCCGCGCGGCTGCGCGCGCGCGAGCGTCACGTCAATACCTTGCTCGACAGCGTCCCGGCGGTCGCCGTGCTGGCCTGGGTCATGCTGGCCTTCAATGCCGAAGGCGTTGGCCCCTTGTTGTGGGGCACGCTGGTGGGCTTCGCGGTGCAGGTGGTGTGGCTGGCCTGGCTGGCCAAGCGGGCCGATGAAGGCATGTGGGGCCGGCCGGCCTGGGGCATGCGTTCGGAGCACTGGCCCGAGGTCATGAAGGCGGCCGGCGTGATGCTGATCGGCCAGGTCGCGATGAGCTTCGTCGGCCCGATCGACCAGTACACCGCGGCCAACCTGGGCCAGAACGCCAACGCCACGCTCGGCTATGCCGCCCGGCTGCTGTCGCTGCTGCTGGGCATCGGCGCGGTGTCGGTGGGCCGCGCGGCGCTGCCGGTGCTGGCCGACGTGCAGGCGCGTGGCGAGGTGCATCGCGCCCGCACGATGGCGCTCAAGTGGTCGTTTCTGATGGTGCTGGCCGGCGCCGTCGCGGTGGCCGTCGGCTGGGTGCTGGCGCCGTGGGGCGTGGCTTTCCTGTTCGAACGCGGTGCGTTCACGGCGCAGGACACCGCGGCCGTGGCCGACGTGCTGCGCTGGGGCCTGCTGCAGCTGCCGTTCTATTTCGGCGTGCTGGTGCTGGTGCAACTGCTGGCCAGCCAGAACCGTTATCGCATCATGGCCCTGATCGCGGTGGCCAACTTCGGCGTCAAGTTCGTCATGAACCCGTTGCTGGCGCCGCAGATGGGCACGGCCGGCATCATGCTGGCGACCAGCCTGATGTATTTGAGCTCCTACATCTGTTATGTGTTCGCGGCGCTGCGTCCGCCACCGCCGCCGCGCACGCCCAAGGCGGCCGCCAATCCCGCGCCGGCCGTGGCCGGCCGTGACAGCCAGATATCGTCGCAAGGAGCACAGTCATGACGAGCGGATCCCAAGCCGACAGCCGGCCGGTCGCCGCGACGGGCAGCGCGGCAGCGATGCAGACCGCCCCGCAGGCTGCTGGACAGCCGGGCATGGCCACGTCGGCTGCGGCGCCGGCCGTGCAGCCCTGGCCGCGCGGCATCCTGATCTTCATCCACTCGCTGCACGGCGGCGGCGCCGAGCGGGTGGCCGCCGACCTGAGCGCGCAATGGGCGCAGGCCGGCGTGCCGGTCACGCTGGTGACGCTGGCCGGTGCCGGCGACGATGCCTACGCGCTGCACCCGGCGGTGCGGCGCGTGGCGCTGGACATGGCCGGCGACAGCGGCGGCGGCATCAAGGGCCTGTGGGCCAACCTGCGCCGCGTGCGCGCGCTGCGCGCCTGCATCCGCGCCAGCGGCGCCGAACTGGTGCTGGGCATGATGACCACCGCATCGGTGCTGGCGGTGCTGGCGTCGCGCGGGCTGGCGTTGCGGGTGATCGCCACCGAACATACCCATCCGCCGTCGCAGTCGCTGTCGGGGCTGTGGCTGCGGCTGCGCCGCCTGACCTATCCCAAGGCCGACCGCGTCGTCGCGCTGACCCGCGACACCGCGCGCTGGATCGAGACGCACGTGCCGGGCTCGCGGCTGGCGGTGATCCCCAATCCGGTCCATTGGCCCTTGCAGCACGAACCGCCGATCGTCGCGCCGCCGCCTGCGCGGCCGCCGGACGTCGGGTCGCCGGCCGCATCGCCGGCCGTTGCATCGCCAGCCGCGGGATCGCCAGCCGCAGGATCCCCGGCCGTTGGTTCGCCAGCCGCCGGTTCGCCGACAGCCGGTTCGCCGGCCGCCGGTTCGCGCATCCTGCTGGCGGTCGGCCGGCTGCACCGTGACAAGGGCTTCGACCTGCTGCTGCAGGCCTACGCGTCGATCGCCGCGCGGTTTCCCGACTGGCATCTGGTGATCCTCGGCGAAGGCAGCGAACGCGCCGCGCTGACCGCGCAGATCGCCGAGCTCGGCCTGGACCCGCACGTGAGCCTGCCGGGCCGGGTCGGCAACATGGACGATTGGTACGCGCGCGCCGACCTGTACGTGCTCAGTTCGCGCGTCGAGGGCCTGTCCAATACCTTGCTCGAAGCGATGTCCAGCGGCCTGGCCGCGGTCGCCTTCGATTGCGAGACCGGTCCGCGCGAGATCGTGCGCGACGGCCAGGACGGCCTGCTGGTGCGGCCGGCGGCCGACCCGCGCGCGCTGGCCGAGGCGCTGGCCGGCGTGATGGGCGACGACGCGCGGCGCCAGGCGCTGGCCGCGTCGGCCGCGCAGGTGCGCGAACGTTTTTCGGTCGAGCGCGTGCTCGGCCTGTGGCGCGACGTATTCACGCGGGACACGGCGCACGCGCCGCGCGCCGCCGATACGGCGTCTTCGACTGACAGCTAGATCCGGAACACATCATGTGCGGAATCGTTGGAATCTGGGGGCCCCTGGCCGACAAGCGGCAATACGTCGAGGCCAGCTGCGCGCGCATGCGCCATCGCGGCCCCGACTCGTCCGGTTATTGGGAAGACGAGGCCGCCGAGCTGGCCTTCGGCCACGTGCGGCTGGCGATCCAGGACCTGTCGCCAGCCGGCCATCAGCCGATGGTGTCGGCCTGCGGCCGCTACGTGCTGGTGCTCAATGGCGAGATCTACAACCACAACGAGCTGCGCGAACGGCTCGAGGCGGCCAGCCTGGCGCCCGACTGGCGCGGCCATTCGGATACCGAGACGCTGCTGGCCTGCTTCGCCGGCCTGGGTGTGTTCGCGACCTTGCAGGCCACCGTCGGCATGTTCGCGATCGCGCTGTGGGACCGCGCCACGCAGAAGCTGGTGCTGGCGCGTGACCGCATGGGCGAGAAGCCGCTGTATTACGGCTACGCCAACGCCACGCTGGTGTTCGGCTCCGAGCTCAAGCCGATGCAGGGCATCCCCGGCTTTGGCGAGCGCATCGACCGGCGTGCGCTGACGCTGCTGATGCGGCACAACTACATCCCGGCGCCGTGGTCGATCTACGAAGGCATCGGCAAGCTGCCGCCGGGCACCTGGGTCGAGCTGGCGCCGGGTGACATGCGCCGGCGCGACATGCCCGAGCCGCAGCATTACTGGTCGGTGCGCGAGGCCGCGCACAACGCCCGCCAGACGCCGCTGGCCTTCGACAACGACGGCCAGGCCGTCGACGCGCTCGAGAGCGTGCTGTCCAAGGCGGTCGGCGGGCAGATGCTGTCGGATGTGGAACTGGGCGCCTTCCTGTCGGGCGGCATCGACTCGTCGACCATCGTTGCGCTGATGCAGGCGCAGAGCCGCCAGCCGGTGCGCACCTTCGCCATCGGTTTCCACGAGAAGGGCTACAACGAGGCCGAGCACGCCAAGGCCGTGGCCAAGCACCTGGGCACCGATCACACCGAGCTGTACGTGACCGCCGACGATGCGCTGGCGGTGGTGCCGGGGCTGGCCGACATCTACGACGAACCCTTCGCCGACTCGTCGCAGATCCCGACCACGCTGGTCGCGCGCATGGCGCGCCGCGACGTCACCGTGGCGCTGTCGGGCGACGGCGGCGACGAGCTGTTCGGCGGCTACAAGCGTTATTTCCGCGTCAAGAGCTGGTGGGACAAGTGCTCGCGCGTGCCGGCGCCGCTGCGCGTGCCGATGGGCATGATGCTGTCGGGGACGGCCAAGCTGCCCGGCAAGGGCGACTGGCGCGGCAAGGTCGGCAAGATGGGCGACCTGCTGCAGGCCCGCAGCAAGCCCGAGTTCTACCGGCATTTCGTCTCGTACTGGCTCGATCCCGCGCAGGCCGTGGTCGATGGCGGCGAACCCGACACGCCGTTCTCGGCGCCGTTCTCGGGCAGCACCTACGACGCGATGATGGAGCTGGACGCGGCCACCTACCTGCCCGACGACATCCTGGTCAAGGTCGATCGCGCGGCGATGTCGGTCAGCCTGGAAACCCGCGTGCCGATGCTCGATCACCGGGTCTACGAGTTCGCCTGGAGCCTGCCGCTGGACTACAAGATCCGGCGCGGCGAGGGCAAGTGGCTGCTCAAGCAACTGCTCTATCGCCATGTGCCGCAGGCACTGGTCGACCGCCCCAAGAAAGGTTTCGGCGTGCCGCTGGCCGCCTGGCTGCGCGGTCCGCTGCGCGAGTGGGCGCATGCGCTGCTCGACGAGTCGAGGCTGCGCCAGCAGGGCCTGTTCCAGCCCGAACCGATCGCGCGCAAATGGCGCGAGCACGTCGCGGGCCACCGCGACTGGAGCACGCACCTGTGGGGGGTATTGATGACGCAGGCGTGGCTGGACCGCTATCACGGCGGCCAGGGCCCCTCGCGTTGAATCGAACGCGCGCCGTCGCGGCGGCGCGCCAGCAACAAGGAGTACGGATGAAAATCCTGATGTTGGTCAGTTCCATGCACGCTGGCGGCGCCGAGCGCGTGGCCGCCACGCTGGTCAATGCCTGGGCCGAGCGGGGTGACGACGTGACCCTGCTGCCGACCTACTCGGCCAAGGGTTCGTGTTTCTATCCGATCTCCGATGCGGTCAAGCTGGTGTGGCTGGCCGACCTGGCGCAGGTGCGCAGCGGCGGCCCGCTGGCTTCGCTGCGGCGCTTTGCCGCGCTGCGCCGATACATCGCCAGCCACCGCCCCGACGTGGTGGTGTCGTTCCTGACCAACGTCAACGTCGCGGCGATCCTGGCCACGCGTGGCCTGAAGGTGCCGGTGATCGTCTGCGAACGCACCAATCCGGCGGTCGAGAAGAATGCCGGCCGCCTGCTGGCCAACGCGCGCCGCTACACCTATCCGATGGCGGACCTGGTCACGGTGCAGGCGCAGGCCACCGTCGGGGCGTTTCGCGAGATGGTGCCGGGCCTGAAGGCGCTGTCGGTGATCCCCAATCCGCTGCCGCCCGAACTGGCCGCCGTGCCGGTCGCCGCGCGGCTGCCGGCCATCGATGCGCGCCGGCGCCTGATGGCGATGGGCCGGCTGGTGCCGAGCAAGCAGTTCGATCTGCTGATCGACGTCTACGCCGGCCTGGCGGCCGCGCATCCGCAGTGGGATCTGTGCATCTGGGGCGAAGGCCCCGAGCGCGATGCGCTGCAGGCGCGGATCGATCGCCACGGCCTGGCCGCGCGGATCACGCTGGCCGGCCGCACCGAGACGCCTTGGCAGGCGCTGGCCGACGGCGATGCCTTCGTGCTGACTTCGGCGGTCGAGGGGTTTCCCAACGTGCTGCTCGAGGCCATGGCGCTGGGGCTGCCGTGCGCGACCTTCGATTGTCCCAGCGGCCCGCGCGAAATGAGCCGTGAAGGCCAGGACGCGCTGCTGGTGCCGGCGGGCCAGCGCGCGGCGCTGACCGAGGCGCTCGACCGCTTGATGCGCGACCAGACGCTGCGCGTGGCGCTGGCCGACCAGGGCGCGCGCTCGGTGCGCGAACGTTATGCCTTGCCGGCGGTGCTGCGGCAATGGGACGCGCTGTTCGCGCAGGTCGGTGCGCGCCGCGCCACTGTCCAGGAGACCAGCCATGGCTGAGATCGATCGACCCCTGCGCATCCTGCACGTCATCACCGGCCTGGGGCAGGGCGGCGCCGAAGCGGTGCTGCTGCGGCTGGTGCTGGGCGCGGCCGACCCGTCCTTGCATACGGTGGTGTCGCTGACCGACGAAGGCGTCTATGGCGAGCGTCTGCGCGCCGCCGGCGCGCGCGTGCTGGCGCTGCAGATGCCGCGCGGGCGGCTGACGGTGCCGGGTTTCCTGGCGCTGCGCCGGCGCATCCGCCAAGAGCGGCCCGACGCGGTGCAGACCTGGATGTACCACGCCGATCTGGTCGGCGGCCTGGCGGCGCGGCTGGCCGGTGTGCGTGCGATCGCTTGGGGCGTGCGCAACTCGGGGGCGCATCTCGAGAAAAGCAGTTTTTCCGCCCGGCTGGTGCTGCGCATCTGCGCCCGGCTGTCGGGTTGGTTGCCGGCCGCGATCGTCTATTGCGCCGAGCAGGCGCGCGTGCGGCACGAGGCGCTGGGTTATGCCGCCGAGAAGTCCGAGCTGATTCAGAACGGCTACGACCTGTCGCGTTATTCGCCCGATGCCGCGGTGCGCGCGCGGCTGCGCCAGCGCTGGGGCGTCGACGATCAGACCGTGCTGCTGGGCTGCGTGGCGCGCTGGGACCCGCTCAAGGACCACGACAACCTGCTGGGCGCGCTGGCCGCGCTCAAGGCCGATGCCGGCGGCGTCGACCCGGCGACGCTGCGCTGCATGCTGGTCGGACGTGGCATGGACCAATCCAATACGGTGCTGATGGGCCGCATCCGCGCCTTGGGCATCGAGGACATGCTGATACTGGCCGGTCCCAGCGACGACGTGCCGGGCGTCATGAACGCGCTCGACCTGCACGTGCTGTCCAGCCGCGCCGAGGGGTTTCCCAACGTGGTGGCCGAGGCGATGGCCTGCGGCACGCCTTGCGTGGTGACCGACGTCGGCGACGCCGCCGCCATCGTCGGCGACACCGGCTGGGTGGTGCCGGCCGAGGACAGCCGTGCGCTGGCCGGCGGCATCCGCACGGCGCTGGCCGCGCTGGCGGCCAGTGGCCGGCCGGCGCTCGGCCAGGCCAGCCGCGAACGGGTGCAGCAACGCTACGGCCTGCCGGTCATGCTGTCGGCCTATACGCGGGTCTGGCAGGCGATCGCCGGCGGCGACCGTGCGCGCAGCCCGCGGCCGCCCGAGCGGCTGCTGTACGTGGTCAACAATCCGGCCTTCTTCCTGTCGCACCGGCTCGAGCTGGCGCTGGGCGCGCAGCGGGCCGGCTTCGACGTGCACGTGGCGACCATGGACGGCGACACCGTGCCGGTGATCCGCGGCCACGGCATGACCCATCACGTGTTGCCGCTGTCGCGCAGCGGCAGCAATCCGCTGCAGGAGCTCGGTTCGCTGTTGGCGATGGTCCGGCTGATGCGCCGGCTGCAGCCGCGCGTGGTGCACCTGGTCACGATCAAGCCGGTGCTGTACGGCGGCATCGCCGCGCGGCTGGCGCGCGTGCACGGGCTGGTGGCGGCCATTTCGGGCCTGGGCTTCGTGTTCATGCGCAAGCGCGCCGGGCTGGATCCGCTGCGCACCATCGTGCTGGCGCTGTACCGGCTGGCGCTGGGCCATCCCAACAGCCGCGTGATCTTTCAGAACGCCGCCGACCGCGACACCCTGCTGGACCTGGGCATCGTGCGCGGCGGGCAGGTCGTGATGATCCGCGGCGCCGGGGTCGACCTGGACGCCTTCCCGGCCTTGCCCGAACCCGCGACGCCGCCGGTCAAGGTGCTGATGGCGGGACGGCTGCTGCGCGACAAGGGCGTGCTCGAGTACGTCGAGGCGGCCCGCCTGTCGGCGCAGCGTGGCGCGCCGGTGCAGTGGCTGCTGGCCGGCAGCCCGGATCCGGGCAATCCGGCGTCGATCACCGATGCGCAGGTCGAACAGTGGCGCGCCGAAGGCCATGTCGTCTGCCTGGGCGAGCGGCGCGACATCGCGGCGCTGTATGCCCAGTCGCACATCGCCGTGCTGCCGTCGTATCGAGAGGGACTGCCGCGCTCGCTGATCGAGGCGGCCGCGTGCGCGCGGGCGGTGGTGACCACCGACGTGCCCGGTTGCCGCGATGCGATCGAGCCGGGCAAGACCGGCATGCTGGTGCCGGTGCAGGACGCCGCGGCGCTGGCCGACGCGGTGCTGCGGCTGGCCAACGATGCCGAACTGCGCCAGCGCATGGGGCAGGCCGGCCGCGAGCTGGCGGTGCGCGCCTTCGACATCCGCCACGTGGTGGCGACCCATCAAGAGGTCTATCGGCTGCTGGCCGATTTTCGCCGGGACTAGGGCACTAGCTGCCCGCTACGCCCGACTGCCGGCGAAGCGTAGACGGGCAGGCAGCGGTGTGCGCCTGCCCGTTCGCACTGCCACCGGCCCCCGCACCGTCACTCCCACCGCCTCGCAGTCGCTTCGCGTGGCCCGGTGGCGGTCGCGCTATGCCGCACAGTTACAGATTTCGCCGGGGCTTAATCCTTACCAAATGTTGCCTGAACGCCGCATTGGCCCAAAGTTGATGTTGTATTGCTGGGAAATGTTCGAAACATGTCGAAATTAAATGGCAAATTTTGATTTTGTCATTGAAAGTAGATGTTTCTGTTTCTATATTTGTAACTAACAAGTAATCCGAGACATCCCCGTCTTTACGACCATCAGCATCGGCCCTGCAGCTCGCATCGCAGCGGCGAACCGGAATTCAACATGTCTGTCTTGAAAGCGCGTGGCCTGCCTGGTCACGCCGCGCTGTGTGCGCTGCTCGCCGTCACTGCCACCCCCGTTTTCGCCCAGCTGGCTCCCGATGCCGGCCAGATCCAGCGCCAGATCGAGCGCTCGCTGCCCGCGCCCGCGCCGCAGGCCCCGGTGCCGGTCACGCCCGAGGCGCCGGTGGACCGCAGCGGCATGCAGGTCACGATCCAGCGCTTCGTGATCGAAGGCGCCACGCTGATCCCGGCCGACGAACTGGCGCGCCAGCTCGAGCCCTATCGCAACCGGCCGATGAGCCTGGGCGAACTGCAGGAGGCGACCCAGTCGCTGGTCGGCTACTACCGCGAGCGCGGCTGGTTCGTGCGCGTGCTGCTGCCCGAGCAGGACGTCAGCGACGGCACGCTGCGCATCGTCGTGGTCGAGGGCCGTTTCGGCCAGATCATCGACCAGTCGGGCCAGACCCGCGCCAACACCGACTTCGTCACCCGCATGGTCGGCAAGCACCTGGAAGCGGGCCAGCCGTATTCGCTGGCGCAGCTCGAGCGTGGCCTGCTGCTGGCCAACGACCTGCCCGGCATCCAGGCCGATGGCGTGCTGCAGGCCGGCCGCGCGCCCGGCACCAGCGATCTGGGCGTGACCGTCAGCGACGGCCCGCGCGCGTCGCTGTCGCTGGGCGCCAACAACAGCGGCAACCGCTATACCGGCCGCGTGCAGAGCAGCGCCGCGCTGGGCGTGAACAACCTGACCGGCCTGGGCGACCAGTTGACCGGCGCGCTAATGTTGGCCGAGCGGCTCGACTACCAGGGCGTGGGCTACAGCCTGCCGCTGGGCACCGACGGCCTGCGCGCGCGGCTCGACGCCAACCAGCTGCACTACCGGCTGGGCCAGGATTTCGAGGAGCTCGATGCCAAGGGCAAGGCGCGTTCGTGGCGCGCCGGCCTGGCCTATCCGCTGGTGCGCGCCAGCGACCGCAACGTCTGGTTCAGCGTCGACTACGCCAAGCGCAAGACCCATGACCAGGCGCTGGGCGTGACGCTGCGCGACCGCGCGGTCGACACCTACACGTTGGGCCTTTACGGCGACACGCAGGACGCCTGGGGCCGCGGGGGCGGCACGCGCTGGCGCCTGGAGTTCACCGGCGGCGAAGCCAAGCTGCATGACGACTTCGACCGTTTCCAGGACTTCTTCACCGCTGGCGTCGAAGGCGGCTTCACGCGCCTGAACCTGGAATTGCAACGCGACCAGATCATCGCCGCGGGCACCTATCTGCGGGCCCGTTTCAGCGGCCAGCTGACCGGCGACAACCTCGAGTCCTCGCAGCAGTTCTCGCTGGGCGGCCCCTATGGCGTGCGCGGCTATCCGGTCAACGAAGGCACCGGCGACCTGGGCGCGCTGCTGCAGCTCGAGCTGCATCGCCTGATGTCGTGGACCGGCGTGGCCAATCTGGACGGCTTCGTGTTCGTCGATGCCGGCCTGGTGCGCCAGCGTGCCGAAACCTGGCCGGGCTGGGACGCCACCGGCGCGCGCCGCAACAACTACGCGCTGTATTCGGCCGGCGTCGGCGTCAATTGGCGCCATCCGGTCGGCTTCGGTATCGAGGCCACCGTCGCCATGCCTTTCGGCGCCAACGCCGGCAGCCGTGATTCGAACCGCAACCAGGATGGCAGCCGCGAGCGGCCGCAGTTCTGGCTGAACCTGAGCCAGGTCTTCTGAGCCAAGAGAAAAAACCATGAACAAGCACGGCAGCATCAATCGTATCTACCGCCTGGTCTGGGATCGGGTCCGGTGCCTGTGGCAAGTCGCGCCCGAGACCGCGCGCGGCCAGGGCAAATGCTCGGGCGTGGTCGGCGGCGGCGCCGCCGCGCACGCGATCGCGCAAGGCGCGCGACTGTCGCGCCATGGCGAGCTGTCGGCGCTGGGGCGGTCGATGTGGCAGGCCGGTCTGCTGAGCCTGGCCCTGCTGGGCGGCAATGCCCATGCGCTGGATCCGCTGGCGCGGCCCCAGGGCGGCGTGGTGGTGGGCGGCGCGGCGCAGATCGCTCCGGGCCGCGACGTCACGACGATTACCCAGGCCAGCAACCGGGCGGTGATCGACTGGCGCAGTTTCGATGTCGGCGCCGACCACGCGGTGCGTTTCCAGCAGCCCACCCAGCAGGCGGCGGTGCTGAACCGCGTGATCGGCCCCGATGCCAGCAAGATCATGGGCAAGGTCCAGGCCAATGGCCAGGTCTACCTGGTCAACAGTGCTGGCGTGATGATCGGCAAGGGCGCGCAGGTCAACGTCGGCGGCCTGGTGGCCTCGACGCTGAACATCAGCAACGAAGATTTCATGCAGGGCCATGACAACTTCGCCATCGGCAGGCCGGGCGCGGAGGTCACCAACGAAGGCACCATCACCGCGCGCGAGGGCGGCAAGGTCGTGCTGATCGGCGGCAAGGTCACCAACACCGGCACGATCGTCGCACCGGGCGGTGACGTGGCGCTGGCCGCCGGCCGCAGCGTACAGCTGTCGGCGGGCGCCAATGGCCGCCTGAAGATCGCCGTCGACGCGGCCGAGGTCGGCACGCTGGTCAAGAACGGCGGCATGATCCAGGCCGACGGCGGCCAGGTGGTGTTGACCGCCAAGGGCGCCAATGCGCTGGCCTCGGCGGTGGTCAGCAACACCGGCACGATCCAGGCGCGGACGGTGGCCAGCCACGAGGGCCGGATCCTGCTGACGGCCGATACCGACCACGGCGGCCGGGTCGAACTCGCTGGCAAGCTCGATGCGAGCGCTCCCGACCAAGGCCGCGGCGGTTCGATCGAGACCAGCGCGGCCCAGGTGCAGGTCGCTGCCGGCGCGCAGGTCGGCAGCCGTTCGGCGCAAGGACAGCACGGCAACTGGCTGATCAGCCAGAACGACATGGTGGTGACCTCGGGTGCGGCGGCGCAAGGCGGCGCCGGCATCGACGTGGCGACCGTGCGGGCCGGCCTCGACCAGGGCAACGTCGAACTCAAGTCGGCCGGCGCGGCCCCCGGCCAGGGCAAGGTCCGCGTCAACGCCGCGGTCAACTGGAACGCAGATACCCGCCTGACGCTCAGCGCCGCGGATGATATCGAGATCAACGCGGCGATCACCGCGACCGGCGCCAACGCCGGACTGACGCTCAATCACGGCGGCCATGCGCACGCCGCGCCGAGCGGCAAGGGCGACTACTACGTCAACGCGGCGGTGACGCTGGCGGGCGCCAATGCCAGCCTGACGATCAACGGCGACGGCTACGGGCTGGCGCGCAACATGGACGAACTGGTCGCCTACTCGGGCAGTGGCCGGGTCGCGCTGGCGCACAGCTTCGAGGCGCCGGCGACGGCCTACAGCCAAGCAGTGCTGACGGGGTTTGGCGGTACCTTGGCCGGCATGGGTAATTCAATCCGCAACCTGAAGATTGACGGTCATGGTCCGCAGGTCGGCCTGATCGGCAGCCTGAGCGCCAGCGGCGTGGTACGCGACCTGACCCTCGAGGGCGGTTGGGTGGTCGGCCGCGGCTTCGGGGCACCGATCGGCGGCATTGGTGCGCTGGCCGGCACCGCGGTGGGCCAGATCCGCAACGTGCGCAGCAGCGTGAACGTGAGCGGCAGTGGCCGGATCGGCGGCCTGGTCGGCGAACTGTTGGGCCCCACCAGCCAGATCAGCGACTCGCATGTGTCCGGCACGGTCGTCAGCGATACCTTCGGGCCGATATTCTTCAACGAGGGCGTCGGCGGCCTGGTCGGGCGCGTCATGTACGGCACGGTCACGGGCAGTTCGGCTACCGGCCGCGTGTCGGGCTCGACGCAGGTGGGGGGCTTGGTCGGCTCCGTGCAGAACGCCATCGTGACGGGCAGCCATGCCAGCGGCGACGTATCGGGCAGCGGGCACGCGGTCGGTGGCCTGGTCGGGCAACTGATAGGCGGCTACGTGCTCGACAGCTATGCAGCGGGCAAGGTATCGGGCAGCGGCTCGGCCTTTGGCGGTCTGATCGGCTTGAATAGCGGTCATGTCAGCGGCGCCTATGCGTTGGGTGACGTCAGCGTGAACGGTTCGGAAGTGGGCGGCCTGGTCGGCTTCAATGCCGGTACCATCGAGCACGCCTATGCGGCCGGCCGTATCAGCGGCTCGCCCGGCGCCGGTGCATTGGCGGGTTACAACGAGGGCGTCTTGAGGAACGTGGCCTGGGCCGCGTCCGGGACGTCGCCGGCCGTGGGCTACAACCAGGGGATTGTGATCGAGGCTGCTGCCATCGGGCCGCGCCACAGCGTCGACGGCTACCGCCACCTGGCCACCGAGTGGCACGAGCAGACCCCGGGCAACGGCGTCTGGCTGGGCAGCACCGCGCGAGGCGGCACCTGGGTGATCTTCGAGGGCCACAGCGGGCCGTTCCTGCTCAGCGAGCACAGCACGACGATACGCAACGTGCATCAGCTGCAGTTGATGGCGCTGGATCTGGATGCCGACTACCGGCTGGCGCACGACATCGATGCCGGCGCGACGGCGGCCGGCCGCATGTGGAGCGACAAGGGCTTTGCGTCGATCGCGCGCAACAGCGCGTTCGGTGGCAGCCTCGACGGCCAGGGCCATGCGATCCACCGTCTGAACATCGACACCCCCGACCGCGAACTGACCGGCCTGTTCTCCGAGCTGGCGGTTGGCGCGCAGGTGGTCAATCTCAAGCTGGTCGACGCCAAGGTGCGCGGCGGCGGCCGCACCGGCATGCTGGTGGGTCGCAACCACGGCGTGATCGACAACGTCCACGTGCAGGGCACGGTCAGCGGTGCCGGCCGCGTGGGCGGGCTGGCCGGTACCAGCACCGGCGTGATCGCGAACTCGCACAGCAGCGGCAGCGTGCACAGCACCGACGAGCGCACCGGCGGTCTGGTAGGCGTGCTGGACGCCTTGGGCGTGATCGCCGCGTCGAGCTCGAGCGCCAATGTCGTCGGCACGCATCGTGTCGGCGGCCTGGTCGGCAACCTGGCGTCGGGCACGATAACGGGCAGCCGCGCGCTGGGTACGGTGCAGGGCGGCGAGCGGGTCGGCGGCCTGGTCGGCGTGCAGGGCTTGAACACCCTGGTCGCCGATTCGAGCGCGGCCGGTGCGGTCACCGGCAAGATGTACGTCGGCGGCCTGGTCGGCCGCGTCGAGGATGGCACCATCATCGGCAGCAGCGCGACCGGCAAGGTCAGCGGCGTCGACTTCGTCGGCGGCCTGGCCGGCACGGTGTCGGGCACCATCCAGCGCAGCAGCGCCTGGGGCGACGTGGTCGCCACTGGCGACGAGATCGGCGGACTGGTCGGCAACACCAACGGCGCCAACTTCGACCAGGTCTTCGCGACCGGTGCGGTGGTGGGCCGCTTCGGCGTCGGCGGCCTGATCGGCAATGCGCGCAACCAGACGCTGACCAATGCCTACGCCTTGGGCAACGTCATCGGCGAAGGCCGCGTCGGCGGCCTGATCGGCCGCACGCAGGCCAACAGCAAGGTTTCCTATGTCCATGCCGCTGGCCGGGTGGCCGGCAACAGCGACGTCGGCGGCCTGATCGGCGTGCTCGAAGGCCAGCTAGGCAACGCCAGCTGGGATGTGGCGGCCTCGGGCGTGGGCAAGGCAGTCGGCACGCTCGCTGCCAACGCCATCTCGCAATTCTCCGCGCTGTCAGGCAACGCCGCGTACCAGCGCCGGCAGTACGCCCACCTGGGCGATTGGGCCGAGACAGCGCCGGGCTCGGGCGTCTGGGTCGCCAGCAACGGTGGCGGCACGAAGTGGATCATGGTCGATGGCCATACCCGGCCGTTCCTTTATAGCGAATACAGCACCACCATCAGCAACGCCCATCAGCTGCAATTGATGGCCTTCGATCTGGGCGGCCATTACGTGCTGGCGCAGGACATCGACGCCCGCGCGACGCAGCAGGGCGGCGGCATGTGGCGCGCCAACGGCTTCTCGCCGGTTGGCAAGGAAGGCCACGCGTTCTCGGGCCGCCTCGACGGCCAGGGCCACGTGGTGCGCGGCCTGGGCATCCATAGCGACACGCTGCACGATCTCGGCCTGTTCGGCCGCACCGATCATGCGACGATCGTCAACGTCGGCCTGGAGCAGGTCGACGTGCGCAACGGCCAGCGCAGTTCGTCGACGACCGGCGGCCTGGTCGGCCATGCCACCAACACCTTGCTGGACAAGGTCCACGCCGCCGGCACCGTCAGCGGTCTGGGCAACGTCGGCGGTCTGGTCGGCCGGCTGATTAGTGGCGATGTGCAGAACGCCTATTTCGATGGCACGGCACAAGGCAGCATCGCCGGCGGCCTGGTCGGCCAGATGAATGACGGATCGATCAGCTACTCCTACGCCACCGGGCTGGTGCGTGGCGACGCGCCGGGGCTGAACGCCATGGCGGGCGGGCTGGTCGGCTGGAACGCCGGCAAGCTCAGCTTCTCGCACGCGGCCAACAAGGTCGAGGGCGTGCCGGGGCAGGTCCAGGGCTGGTATGGCGCGGTGCTGGGCTACAACGACCAGTCGACGATGGACGGCCGGGTGTTCTGGAGCCTGCTGGGCTCGGGCCAGATGACCGCCGTCGGCAGCGGCAACGCGGCGACCGGCGCCTTCTCGCCGGTGGTCGGCCACAACGAGTTCACGCCCGATGCGTACTGGGGCCTGGGCGACTGGCGCGAAACGGCGCAGGGCTCGGGCGTCTTCGTCGCCCATGACGTATTCGGCGAAAAGCGCTGGGTGATGTTCGCCGGCTCGACCCGTCCGATGCTGTACTCGGAATACAGCACGACGATCCGCAACGCCCATCAGCTGCAGTTGATGGGGCTGGATCTGACGGCGGACTACACCTTGGCCTGGGACATTGATGCCAGCGCGACCGCCGGCCCCGCCGATGGCAGCCGCGGCAGCCTGTGGAGCCGTATCGGCTTCACGCCGATCGGTGGCTCCAACCTCGATGGGCTGGGCTTCTCCGGCAGCCTGGACGGCAACAACCACGTGGTGCGCAATCTGCACATGGGCGTGGACATCGACCAGCAGGACACCAGCAACCGGTCTTTTGGCGGCCTGATCGGTTATCTGACCCAGTCCGGCCTGGTGCAGCGCATCGGCCTGGAAGGCGGTGTCATCGACATCGGCAATGCCGCCACCGGTGCGCTGGTGGGGGAGAACCACGGCGTGGTGCGCGATGCCTACTCGACCGCGCGCGTCGGCAGCCTGCCGGGCGACTTCCTGGCGGGCATCCGCGTCGATGTCGGCGGACTGGTCGGCCGTAATTTCGGCCTGGTCGAATCCTCGTACGCCCGCGGCGACGTTGGCGCCGGCTTCGGCGCGGCCGGCGGGCTGGTCGGCTGGAACGCCGCCGGCGGCACGGTGCGCCAATCCTATGCCAGCGGCGCGGTCACGCACTCCTGGTTCCTGCCCGGCCAGCTGGGCGGCCTGGTCGGCAACAACGCCGGTGTCATCGAGCAGTCGTACTTCGCGACCACCAACCAGCAGGGCCATGCGATCAACAGTGGTCCTGGCTACGCCGGCTACGGTGAGGGCAAGACCGCCGCCGAGCTGGCCGACGCCAAGACTTTCGCCGACTGGGACATCAGCGCCAAGGCCGGCGCCGCGACGGCGTGGCGCATGACGGCCAACGGCCCGGTGCGCACCAGCTTCCTGAAGCTGGCCTATGGCCGGATCGGCAACGGCGAGCGTGTCTACGACGGCACGACCAACGTCGGTGACCTGGGCTTTGCCCTGACGGATGCCGGCGCCGTGATCGGCACGCCGTCCTTGAGCCTGGGCAGCGCCAATGCCGGCACGCACCAGCTCGACTGGGGCGTCCAGAACCTGGCGGCCGGTTACGACCTGGTGCTGGTCGGCGGCCAGTACAAGATCACGCCGCGCGGCGTGACGGTGACGGTGGGCAGCGGTTCGTCGGTCTATGGCGACACCGGCCAGAGCGCGCCGCAGCTGCAGATCGACGGCGTGCTGGCGAGCGACAGCATCACCAAGGTGCAGGGCAACCTGCGCAGCGATTTCACGATCGGTGCGACCACCCACGCAGGCAGCTACCAGATCGGCACGACCGGCAGCCTGGCCTCGGGCAACTACAAGATCGACCAGGTGGTGCAGGGCGACTGGCAGGTCGAACGCCGCAAGGTGTCCGTGACGGCCGATAGCGGCTCGTCGGTGTATGGCGACGTGCCGCTGGCCGCGCCGGGTTATTCGAGCGCTGGCATGGTCAACGGCGACGACATCCGCAAGGTGTTCGGGCTGGGCGTGCAACTGGTCGACGGCAAGGACGGCGCCCATCAACTGAGCAGCCTGACCAATGCGGGCCAGTATCAGGTCGTGTTGACCGGTGAACTGGGCGACTACGGCAACTACGAGCTGGTGAAGATCTCCGACGGCAACTGGCAGGTCGAGCGCCGCAAGATCACCGTGACGGCCGGCAGCGGCCACTCGACCTACGGCGATGCGATCGGCAAGGTGCCGGGTGTTTCGACCGACGGGCTGGTCAACGGCGACAGCGCCGCCAAGGCATTGGCGGGTCTGCTCGCCGGTGTTGTCGACCGCGGGCATTACATCATCATCGATGGCACCACCAACGCCGGTGAGTACGGCGTGGTGGTCAGGGGCGACCTGGCTGCTGACGGCAACTACGTGCTCGACGGCACGGTCGATGGCGGCTGGACGGTCAATCAGCGCGGCATCGTGGTCACCGCCGGCAGCGGCAGCTCGACCTACGGCGACCAGATCGGCAAGCAGCCGGGCGTGACCACTGACGGTCTGGTGAATGGCGACAGCGCCGCCAAGGTGCTGGCTGGCCTGGGCACCGGATTTGTGTCCGGCGGCGACCTGGTCTCGATGGACGGCACCAACAATGCCGGCAGCTACGGCGTGGTGGTGACCGGCGATCTGGGCGCGCACAGCAACTACGTGGTCACCGAAGCGGTCGACGGTCAGTGGACCGTCGATCGCCGCGGCATCACCGTGACGGTCGGCAGCGGCAGCTCGGTCTACGGTGACGGCGTGCAGAACATGCCTGGCCTGACCGCCAGCGGTCTGGTCAACGGCGACAGCGCCAGCAAGGTGCTGGCCGGCATGGGCACGGCGTTCACCGCCAACGGCAAGAGCACCATCACGATCGACGGCAAGACCAACGCCGGTCAGTACGGCGTGCTGAGCACCGGTTACCTCGACAACTTCAGCAACTACGTCATCGATCAGATCGTCGATGGCAGCTGGACGGTCGAGCAGCGCAAACTGGTGGTCACCGCCGGCAGCGGCCACTCGACCTACGGCGATGCGATCGGCAAGGCGCCGGGTGTGTCGACCAACGGCCTGGTCAATGGCGACGATGCCAGCAAGGTGCTGGCCGGCCTGAGCGCCGGCTTCGTTGACGGCAAGCAGGCCATCACGATCGACGGCAAGACCGATGCGGGTCAGTACGGCGTGGTCGTCAACGGCAAATTGGCTGCTGACGGCAACTACGTGCTCGATGACACCATCGACGGTTCGTGGACGGTGGACCGGCGCCAGATCACCGTGGTCGCCGGCAGCGGCAATTCGACCTATGGCGATGCGATCGGCAAGCAGCCGGTCGTGTCGACCGACGGGCTGGTCAACGGCGACAGCGCGGCCAAGGTGCTGGCGGGCCTGGCCACCGGTTTCGTCGATGGCAAGCACGCCATCACGATCGACGGCACGACCCACGCCGGTCAGTACGGCGTGGTCGTCACCGGCGAGCTGGGGCAGGGCAGCAACTATGTGATCGCCAAGACCCAGAACGGCCAATGGACCGTCGATCGCCGTGGCATCACCGTGACGGTGGGCAGCGGCAGCTCGGTGTATGGCGACGGTGTCGCCGCCATGCCTGGCCTGACCGCCTCGGGCCTGGTCAACGGCGACAGCGCCAGCAAGGTGCTGGCCGGCATGGGCACGGCCTTTACCGCCAACGGCAAGAGCACGATCACGATCGACGGCAAGACCAACGCCGGTCAGTACGGCGTGCTGAGCACCGGTTACCTCGACAACTTCAGCAACTACGTGGTCGACAAGATTGTCGATGGCACGTGGACGGTCGAGCAGCGCAAGCTGGTCGTGACGGCTGGCAGCGGCCAATCGACCTACGGCGATGCGATCGGCAAGGTGCCGGGTGTGTCGACCGACGGTCTGGTCAACGGCGACAGCGCCAGCAAGGTACTGGCGGGCTTGAGCACCGGCTTCGTCGATGGCAAGCAAGCCATCACGATCGACGGCAAAACCAACGCCGGTCAGTACGGCGTGGTCGTCAACGGCAAGTTGGCTGCCGACGGCAACTATGTGCTCGATGACACCGTAGATGGTTCGTGGACGGTGGACCGGCGCCAACTGGTGGTCACGGCTGGCAGCGGCCACTCCACCTACGGCGATGTGATCGGCAAGGTGCCGGGCGTGTCGACCGATGGCCTGGTCAATGGCGACGATGCCGCCAAGGTGCTGGCGGGCCTGGCCACCGGCTTCGTCGATGGCAAACACGCCATCACGATCGACGGCAAGACCGACGCGGGCAGCTACGGCGTGGTCGTCACCGGCGAGCTGGGCCAAGGCAGCAACTATGTCGTCAGCAAGACCCAGGACGGCAAGTGGACCGTCGATCGCCGTGGCATCACGGTGACGGTCGGCAGCGGCAGCTCGGTGTATGGCGATGGCGTGCAGAACATGCCTGGCCTGACCGCTACGGGCCTGGTCAACGGCGACAGCGCCAGCAAGGTGCTGGCCGGCATGGGCACGGCCTTCACGGCCAACGGCAAGAGCACGATCACGATCGACGGCAAGACCAACGCCGGCCAATACGGCGTGCTGAGCACCGGTTACCTCGACAACTTCAGCAACTACGTCATCGACCAGATCGTCGATGGCAGCTGGACCGTCGAGCAGCGCAAGATCACCGTGACAGCCGGCAGCGGTCACTCGACCTACGGCGACGCGATCGGCAAGGTGCCGGGCGTGTCGACCGACGGCTTGGTCAACGGCGACAACGCCAGCAAGGTGCTGGCGGGCTTGAGCACCGGCTTCGTCGACGGCAGGCAAGCCCTCGTGATCGACGGCAAGACCAACGCCGGTCAATACGGCGTGATCGTCAAGGGCCAACTGGCTGCCGACGGCAACTATGTGCTCGACGACACCGTGGATGGCTCGTGGACGGTCGATCGCCGCCAACTGGTGGTCACGGCTGGCAGCGGCCACTCGACCTACGGCGATGCGATCGGCAAGCAGCCGGGCGTGTCGACCGATGGCCTGGTCAACGGCGACGATGCCGCCAAGGTGCTGGCGGGCCTGGCCACCGGCTTCGTCGATGGCAAGCACGCCATCACGATCGACGGCAAGACCGACGCCGGTCAGTACGGCGTGGTCGTCACCGGCGACCTGGGTCAAGGCAGCAACTATGTGATCGCCAAGACGCAGGACGGCCAATGGACCGTCGATCGCCGTGGCATCACCGTGACGGTCGGCAGCGGCAGCTCGGTCTACGGCGACGGCATCACGAACCTGCCTGGCCTGACGGCCAGCGGTCTGGTCAATGACGACAGCGCCGCCAAGGTGCTGGCCGGCATGGGCACGGCCTTTACCGCCAACGGCAAGAGCACGATCACCATCGACGGCAAGACCAACGCCGGCCAGTACGGCGTGTTGAGCACGGGTTATCTCGACAAGGGCAGCAACTACGTCATCGACCAGATCGTCGACGGCAGCTGGACGGTCGAGCAGCGCAAGATCACCGTGACGGCTGGCAGCGGCCAATCGATCTACGGCGATGCGATCGGCAAGGTGCCGGGCGTGTCGACCGATGGGCTGGTCAACGGCGACAGCGCGGCCAAGGCGCTGGCGGGCCTGAGCACCGGCTTTGTCGACGGCAAGCACGCCATCACGATCGACGGCAAGACCGACGCGGGCCAGTACGACGTGATCGTCAAGGGCCAGCTGGCCGCCGACGGCAACTACGTGCTGGACGATACCGTCGACGGCTCGTGGACCGTGGACCGCCGCAAGCTGGTCGTGACGGCCGGCAGCGGCCACTCGACCTACGGCGACGCGGTTGGCAAGGCGCCGGGCGTGTCGACCGATGGCCTGGTCAATGGCGACGACATGGCCAAGGTGCTGGCGCAGCTGTCCACCGACTTCGCCGTCGATGGCAAGACCGCCGCCGGCGCCTACGCGGTCAAGGTGCGGGGCAAGCTCGGCGAGGACAGCAACTACGTGCTGGATCGCAGCGTCGATGGCCAGTGGCAGGTCGAGCGCCGTCAGATCACCGTGCAGGCGCTGGGCGGCCGCTCGGTCTACGGCGACGTCATTGCCACGGCGCCGGGCTTCACCGCCGCCAACTTGGCTGCCCACGACACGCTGGCTGCGCTGGCCGGCCTGTCGAACAGCTTCGGCATCGACGCGTTCAGCCAGGCCGGCGAGCACAAGCTGACCGTGGTCGGCGCGCTCGACAACGCCAACTACGAGCTGGTCGGCCGCCACGGCGCGCTCTGGACCGTGGACCGCAAGCAGATCGTCGTGACCGCCAACGGCGGGCGTTCGACTTACGGCGACGCGGCGCGACCCAACCCCGGCTTCACGGCCGAGGGCCTGGTCAACGGCCAGGGCATCGCGGTGCTGGCCGGCCTGTCGAGCGACTTCGCGATCACGCCGCGCACCGGCGCGGGCAGCCATGCCGTGCAGGTGATCGGCGAGCTGGGCCAGGATAGCAACTACGAAGTCGTGCAACGCGTCGACGGCAGCTGGCAGGTCGATCGCAAGCTGCTGCAGGTGATCGCGCTGGGCGACAGCAAGCGCTCGGACGGCCTGCTCTACCAGGGCGGCAACGGCGTGCGCTACGAAGGCTTCGTCAACGGCGAGGATGCGTCGGCGCTGGCCGGCAGCCTGGTCTACGGCGGCAGCGCGCAGGGTGCGCGTGACACCGGCCTGTACCGCATTGCCGTGGCGGGCCTGAGTTCGGCCAACTACGACGTGCAGTTCGAGGACGGCGTGCTCGACATCGGCGTGCCGCTGTTGCAGGATGCCCCGCAAGCCTCGACGCTGATCCGTGTGACGCCGCCCGCCGTGGTCGGCAACGCCCCGTCGTCGACGCCGACCTCGCGGGCGCCCAACCTGGACCTGGTGCTCGAGAACCTCGATGCCGGTGGCGACGGCATCACGCAGACGGTGAGCTCGCAGTCCGAGCAGATCCGCGGCGTGCAGCTTGACGGCCAGGGCGAGGCCAGCGATACGCCGTCGATCGACGCCGGCGTGAACACGCTGGGTCAGCAAGTGCGCGTACCGCTGTACGCCACCCCGGGCTTCATCAACTCGGACATCTAGGCCCGAAAAAAACAGCCCGGCCACTTCGGGTGGCCGGGCTGTCCGGGATCCAGATGGGCGGCGCGTTGCGCCATCCGGCCCTGCCAGCCCGCCTCTGACGAGGCGACGCCGGCAGGGCCTTTTTACGTGCCGCGTCAGAACGGCAGCTTGGCCTGCGGTGCCTGCTTGACGATTTCGCGGCGGAAGTCGTCCTGGATGCGCGCCAGCGCCGTTTCGCTGTCGGCCTCGAAACGCAGCACCACCACCGGCGTGGTGTTGGACGGCCGGGCCAGCCCGAAGCCGTCGGCGTACTCGGCGCGCACGCCGTCCAGCGTGTGCACCTCGGTCGCGCCTTCGAAATTGCCCAGCCGCTGCAGCGCATCGATCAGCACGAAGGGTTCGCCTTCGTTCATCGGCAGCTTGAGCTCGGGCGTCGAAATGCCCTTGGGCAGCGCCTCGAGCACCTGCGAGGCGTCGGCCGCGCGCGACACGATCTCGAGCAGGCGCGCGCCGGTGTACAGGCCGTCGTCGAAGCCGAACCAGCGCTCCTTGAAGAAGATGTGGCCGCTCATCTCGCCGGCCAGCGGCGCGCCGGTTTCCTTGAGCTTGGCCTTGACCAGCGAGTGGCCGGTGCGCGACATCAGCGGCTGGCCGCCGGCCGCCTTGACCTCGGAGGCCACGTAGCGGCTGCATTTGACGTCATAGATGATCTGCGAGCCGGGGCAGCGCTCGAGCACGTCGCGGGCGAACAGGATCAGCTGGCGGTCGGGCCAGATGATCTCGCCCGACTTGGTCACCACGCCCAGCCGGTCGCCGTCGCCGTCGAAGGCCAGGCCCAGCTCGTTGTCGGTGGTGCGCAGGCACTCGATCAGGTCTTCGAGGTTGTGCGGGTCGGCCGGATCGGGATGGTGGTTGGGGAACTGCCCGTCGACTTCGCAGAACAGCTCGGTGACCTCGCAGCCCAGCGCGCGGAACAGCGCCGGTGCGACCGCGCCGGCCACGCCGTTGCCGCAGTCGATGGCGATCTTCATCGGCCGCGACAGCTTGACGTCGGAGACGATGCGGTCGACGTACTGGCGCACCAGTTCGCGCTCCTGGCGCTGTCCGGGCGGGCCGTCGTAGACCGGCGCATCGAGCATGGCCGGACGCAGGCCGGTGATCGCGTCGCCGTACAGCGTGGTGCCGCCCAGCATCATCTTGAAGCCGTTGTAGTCGGGCGGGTTGTGGCTGCCGGTGACGGCCACGCCCGAGCCGGTCTCGAGCACGTTGGCCGCGTAATAGACCAGCGGCGTCGGCACCTCGCCGATGTCCAGCGTGTCGATGCCCATGGCGTTCAGGCCTTCCTGCAGCGCCAGCGCCAGCGATTCGCTGCTTTCGCGGCCATCGCGGCCGACCACCATCGTGCTCACGCCCAGCGTGCGCGCCTGCAGACCGAGCGATTGCCCGAGGGCGCGGGCGAAGCCGGGATTGAGTTGCTCGGGCACGGTGCCGCGGATGTCGTAGGCCTTGAAGGCGGACTGCGGATAGGCGTTCTGCGTGGTCACGTCGGATCCTGATGTGAGGTGGGCAAGTGGCAATTATCTCCGATCGCGGGCGCCGCGGCGGTGACAGCGATGTAGCGGGACGCCTCCATGTGCAACCGGCCGATGGCACCCCTGCGGTGCGGCGCACGCGCTAGCGCGGGGAAGCGTGCATCAAGGCGGTGCCCGCCGGCCGAGCCGTCGCATGGCCCCAGCCGCGGGCG
>JAEZBO010000129.1 GCA_023427085.1 Pseudomonadota bacterium | reverse complement strand
GCTCGCAGCCAGCCGTCAACGGCCGATGGCCTGCTCGATCAACGGTGACCAGCGCTGCGACTCGGACCGAATCCGTTGCCGCAAGGCTTCGGGATTGATGTCCTCGACGGCCTCCGGCGTGATGCTCAGCGCTGCCAGCCGGTCGCGCACAGATTCGTCCGCCATGGTCTGCTGCAGCGCCTGCGTCAGCACGCTGACCACCTCGGGCGGCGTGCCTTTGGGTGCATAAACACCGTGCCACAGCAGCAGCTGCATGTCAGGATAGCCCTGCTCTTCGAACGTCGGGATATCGGGCAGTGTCGCGGCTCGAGTCTTGTCGGTCAGCGCGTAACCGCGCAGCTTGCCTGACTTGATCAGCTCGGTGCTGCTGCCCGGCGAATCGCAGATCAGATCGACCGAGCCGCCGACCAGATCGACCAGCGCCGGACCGGCGCCCTTGTACGGCACGTGGGTCATTTCGACGCCGATCGCGTCCATGATCATCAGTGCGCACAGGTGGGTCGAGCCCGCCACGCCCCCGTTGGCGATCGACATGCGCGCATGGTTCTTTCGGATGTACGCGACCAGTTCGTCGAGATCGCGGGCCGGAAAATCGGCGCGCGCCTCGAGCAGCATGGGCAGGTAGGCCACCAGCCCGACCGGTTCGAAGCTGTCGATCGGATCGTAGGGCAGCTTCTTGTATTGCGCGCCAACCAGCGCCTGCGCCATGTTGTTGAACAGCAGCGTGTGGCCGTCGGGCGTGGCCTGCGCGACCCGCGCCGCGCCGATGCTGCTGCCGGCGCCCGACAGGTTCTCGACCACCACCGGACGGCCCAGCAACGACTGCAGCTTCTCGGCCAGGATGCGGCCCAGCGCATCGGTGGTGCCGCCCGGCGCGTAAGGCACCACCAACTGGATCGGCCGCGAGGGATAGCCCTGCTGCGCCGCCTGCGCGACCCCCGGCGCGCTCCAAGCCAGCCCGGCCGCCAGCGCCGCGATCCACCCCATCTGCCTGATTCGTTTCATCGTCGTCTCCGTTCTTGTTGTCGTGGCACAGAAAGCAGGCCCGCCCGCTGCCGCCCTGCGCGGCGGCGCGCGCGGCGGGCAAAATCTCAGCCGGACGGGCGCGGCGACAACTGCGGGCGCGGTCCGTCGGTCAGCGTGTAGTGGCGCGCGATATGGGCGCGCAGGCCTTGCGGGCTGGGCTTGCCCATCGGTGTCTGCGGCAAGGCATCCAACGCCACGTACAGGCGGGGTTGCTTGTAGGCGGTCAGGCCGGCGAGCGCCTGCCGCAGCGTCACGACATCCAGCGCCGGATCGCTGGCGACATAGGCGCACACCAGCACCTCGGTCCAGTAGTCCGACGCGATGCCGACCACCAGCGCATCGCTGACCCCGGCCACCGCCCTGACCGCGTCGGCGACTTCGTCGGGATTGATCTTGTAGCCGCCGCTGTTGACGATCTGGTTGGTGCGCCCGGTCAGCCACAGCCGGCCCGCCGCATCCCACCGGCCGGTGTCGCCGGTGGCATGCCAAGCATCGGGCGCATGCGGCTGCCAGCCCTGCTCGGTCAGGTAGCCATCGAACATATGCTGCGAGCGCAGCAGTACCTCGCCATCCGGCGCCAGCATCAGGTCCACGCCCGGGCCGGGGCGGCCCACGCAGCAGCCTGATGTGCCGGCCGCGTATGCCACGTCCGCCGAGGCTGCGGATCCCGGGATGCAGGCCGCCGGTCTCTCGGCACCCGCGGCATCGCCACCCGGTGTTTCACCACACGGTGCGCCATAGACCGCGTCGCACTCGGCCGGATCCAGCACGGTGATCGGATTGAGGTTTTCGCTCTTGCCGTAGGTGATCCGCACGACCGGCCCGAATATCGGCAGCGCCCGGCAGTACAGCGCCGGCGGCAGCGGCTGCGTACCGCTGAACAGGCAACGCAACGGCCGCCGCAGGCCGGCCAGCTCGGTGCACAGCTTGGCCAGCACCGAGGGCGGCGCAAACATCGCCTGCAGGCCATCGTCGGCGAGCGCCTCGCGCACCAGCCCGCTCTGCACGCCGGCGTGCAGTTGCACCCAGCCGCCGCAATCGAGCCAGGCACGCGCCAGCATCGAGGCGCCGTGCACATACGGCGTCATCAGCAGCAGCCCGCTGCCCTCGGGGCGGTAAGGCAGCACCGAGCGCAGCACGGTCGCCGCCAGCCAGCGCTTGTAGTGGCTGTAGACCACCGCCTTGGGCGGGCCGCTGGAGCCCGACGTGAACAGGATGCGGCCCGGAGCGGCCGCGTCGGCTGGCGCCAGCGCAACCCGCACCGGCGGCGCGTCGGCCAGCGGCACCTGTTCGATGACCAGCACCGGCAGGTCCAGCCCCGCCAGCCGCGGCGCCAGCGCGGCCTCGGTCAGCACCGCATCGACCGGCGCGCGCCTCAGGCAGCCGCGCAATTCGTCTTCGCCGTAGGCAGGATTCAAGTGCACGATGCAGCCGCCGGCCACCGCCACGCCGTAGTCGGCCAGTACCGCTCGACAGCCGTTGTGCAGCAGCACGCCGATGCGCAGGCCGGACGCCGTCACACCAGGCGTAGACCGGCCGGGCTTGGGCAAGCTGGGCTCAGGCGGCACTGGCGTATCTAGCAGGCTGGGTGCAGGCTGGCCTGACTCGGGCGGGCTGGGCACCGGCGCTCGTGGCGCAGGCTGGCCTGCCACGGCCTGCCCCAGCCACGCGGCCAGCGCATGCGCCTGGCGGCACAGCGCGGCGTAGTCCAGCGCCTGCTCGCCGTCGCGCACGGCCAGCCGCGCGCCGTGGCGCTGGGACAGCGCCAGCAGCTCGGCCGACCACGGGATCGGACAGTGCGCCGCGCCGCTCATGCGGCGAACAGCTGGCTGACGTCGTCCTGTTCGGCCAGCCGGTGCAGCCGCTGCGCCAGCGCGCCGCTATCGCGCCCCGGCCCGTCCTTGCGCGCCACGCAGTCCTGGAACTTTTGCGTCAGCTCGTTTTCGCTCAGAGGCCTGTAGGCGTGGCCGGTCGCCATCGTCACCGGGCCGCTGCGCAGCTCGCGGCCATCCTTGAGCCGCACGCAGACCTCGTCGTGCACCGCGAAGGTCGGATCCTCGGGGTCGGCCTGCTCGATGACGTAGGCGCTGACGCGCTCGTAGAACGCCTGCAGCGCCGGCTGCGTGACATAGTCGTCCTGCAACTGCGACAGGCTCACGGCGCGTGCGTCCAGCGCCGCGGCGATGGCGAACTGCAGCGAAAACTTGGCCTCCAGCCCGGTCTGCGGCGCGGCGTTGCGCAGCATCGACAGCTGCGACGGCCCCAGCCCCGCGTGCACCGACTCGACCTGCGCCAGCGACAGGTCGTGCGCCTGCGCCAGCGCGATCGTGGCGTCGATGACGCGGTGACCCGAATAGCAGGCCGGGTACTTCTTGATGCACAGGCCGTAACGCGCCAGCAGCCAGTCCTCGGCCAGCGGCAGCTCGCGGTCGACCCGGCCGGCCGGCGAGATCGCATGCAGGAAACCGGCGCGATGTTCGAGCACGTCGGGCGCCGAGCTCAGCCCCAGCGCGCCGTATTCAAGCGCCTCGAAGGCCAGGCTGGCGGCGCGGCCGGCATGCAGCGGCTTGGTCATGGTGCCGAAGTTGGCGACCATGCCGCTGGCCAGGCTCGCCGCCAGGCTCAGCGCCTGCGCGCTGGCCTTAGCATCGAGCCCGCGCAGGAAGGCCAGCGCCGCGGCGCCCGCCACCGCGCCATACATCGCGGTCGGATGCCAGCCCTTGGGATGCAGCGGATCGGCCTCGCGCCGGAACAGCTCGGCCCAGACCTGGTAGCCCACCACATAGGCCTGCAGGCAGCGCAGCCCTGGCAGCCCGCGCGCCATGCCCTCGCACAGCACGACCGGCCCCAGCACCGTGCTGGGATGGCCGCCCAGCGCCACGTCGTCGTAGTCGAGCGCATGGCCGGCGGTGCCCAGCACCAGTGCGGCCATCGGCGCCGGCAAGGTCTGTGACGACCACGGCAGCCGGCACAGCGGCTCGCCGGCGATCGTGCGCCGCGCCGCGTAGTGCAAGGCATGTTGCGCCACCGGCTCGTCAGCGCCGGCGAATGCGGTGGCGACGGTGTCGGTGATGCCGGTGCAAGCCCACGCCAGCGCCTGCGTATCGATGTCGGGATCGGCCTGTGCGATCCGGCGTGCCAACGCCTGGGTCAGTTCCATGTGGCGCTCCTTCAGAAAGACCGAGGCATGCCCAGCACGTGCTGGCCGACATACGACAGGATCAGGTTGGTCGAGATGGGGGCGATCTGCAGCAGCCGCGCCTCGCGCCACTTGCGCTCGACGTGGTACTCGCTGGCGAAGCCGAAGCCGCCGTGGGTCTGCAGACACGCCTCGGCGGCATGCCAGGAGGCTTCGGACGCCAACATCTTGCCCATGTTGGCAGCCTCGCCGCAGGGCTGGCCGGCCTCGAATTGCGCGGCGGCCTGGCGCAGCATCAGGTCGGCCGCGCGCATTTCGGCGTACGCGCGGGCGATCGGAAACTGGATGCCCTGGTTCATGCCGATGGGCCGGTCGAACACCACCCGTTCGCTGGCATAGCGCACCGCGGTGTCGACAAACCAGCGCGCGTCGCCGATGCCCTCCGAAGCCACCAGGATGCGCTCGGCGTTCATGCCGTCGAGGATGTAGCGAAAGCCCTTGCCTTCCTCACCGATCAGGCTGCTGGCCGGAATCCTGAGGTTGTCGAAGAACACCTCGGTGGTGTTGTGGTTGATCATCGCCGGCAGCGGCCGGATGTCCATGCCCTGGCCGACTGCCTCGCGCATGTCGACCAGGAACACCGATAGCCCGTCGACCTTCTTCTGCACCTGCTCGTAAGGGGTGGTGCGCGCCAGCAGCAGCATCAGGTCGGATTGCAGCGCCCGCGAGGTCCAGACCTTCTGGCCGTTGACGACATAATGATCGCCGTCGCGCCGCGCAAAGGTCTTGAGCCGCGTGGTGTCCGTGCCGCTGGTCGGCTCGGTGACACCGAAGGCCTGCAGCCGCAGCGCGCCGCTGGCGATCTCAGGCAGGTACTGCTGCTTCTGCGCGGCCGAACCATGCCGCAGCACCGTGCCCATGGTGTACATCTGCGCGTGGCAGGCGCCGGCATTGCAGCCGGCCGCGTGGATCTCCTCGAGTATCACCGCCGCGGCGCGTAGCGGCATGCCGCTGCCACCGTATTCTTCGGGAATCAGTGCCGCCAGATAACCGGATTCGGTCAGGGTCCGCACGAAGGCCTCGGGATATTCGCGTTGTTCGTCACGCGCCAGCCAGTACTCGCCGGGGAAGTCCTGGCAGATGCGCCGCACGCTTTTGCGGATATCGGCGTAGTCTTCGCCGATTTCCATGCTGATGGAGCCGTCAGTCATCGTCTGTTCCTGGTAGTTTCGAAGGGATGTTCAAGCCGCCAGCGCGGCGCGGGCCGCCACGAAGCCGCGCGGCAGGCCGGCACGCGCTATCGCGCCGTCAAGCCGCGCATCGGGCAGGCCTTCGCGCACGATGTCGCGCACCGCCACCAGCGCCTGCAGGTCGACGCCGGTATGCACGCCCATCGACTCGAGCAGATAGGCCGCGTCTTCCATGACGATGTTGCCGCTGGCGCCGGGCGCAAACGGGCAGCCGCCCATGCCGCCCAGCGAAGCGTCGAAATGCCTGACGCCCAGTTCGAACGCGGCGACCAGATTGGCCAGGCCGGTGCCGCGCGTGTCGTGGAAATGCGCGGCCACCGGCACGTCGCCGGCCACCGCCAGCACGGCCTTGAAGACCTCGCGCACCTGCTTGGGGCTGGCGTAGCCGACCGTGTCGGGGATCACCAGCTCTTGCGCGCCGGCCTCGAGCAGCGCGTCGGCCAGCCGCACCGTTTCGGACACCGCCACGCTGCCTTCGTAGCTGCACCCCAGCGCAGTGGCCAGGCCGCCGCACAGCACCGGCCGGCGTGCCGCCGGCAGCTCGGCGATGGCGGCGACGATGTCGCGAAAGGCCTGCAGCGACTCGTCGCGGCTGCGCCGCACGTTCTTCTGGTTGTGGGTCTCGCTGACCGACATGACGAAGTTCAGCTTGTGCACGCCCAACTCGATGCCGCGCATGGCCCCCTTGAGATTGGGCACCAGCGCGGCGACTGTCAGGCCCGGCACCGCGAGTGCCTGCGTGGTCACCTCGCCGGCGTCGGCGAACTGCGGCAGCAGCTTGGCCGGCACATAGGACGTCACCTCGATCTCGCCGATGCCGGCGCGCGCCTCGGCTTCGATCCAGCGCAGCTTGCTGGCGGTCGGCATGACCGCGCTGATGCTCTGCAGGCCGTCGCGCAGGCCGACTTCGCGTAGTACCACGTCGTGTTCCATGTTCTGCTCCTGTGTCGGCCGCGGGCTCAGCAGCCCTGGAAGCGGGCCGGGCGTTTTTCGTTGAAAGCGGCCACGCCCTCCAGCCGGTCATCGGTGTCGACCAGGTGGTTGTAGGCCTCGACCTCGAATCGCATGGCGGTGCGTAATTCCATCTCGCCGCCGTAACGAACGGATTTCTTGATTTGCCGCACCGACAGCGGCGCATTGGCGGCGATGCGCTCGGCGGTCGCCAGCGCCGCATCGAGCACGCCCGACGGCTCGCACAGGCGGTTGACCATGCCCCACTCGAGCGCCTGTTCGGCGCTGAACGGCAGGCCGGTCAACAGGATCTCCTTGGCCAGCCGCTGGCCGATCGCACGCGGCAGGTTCTGCGTGCCGCCTGCGCCGGGCATGATGCCCAGCGTCACCTCGGTGAGGGCGAAACGCACGCCGGGCCGCGTGTAGATGAAGTCGCAGGCCAGCGCCAGCTCGAGGCCGCCGGCATAGGCATGGCCGTCCACGGCGGCGATCACCGGCAGCGGCAGGTCCAGCAGCGTCCAGTACATGCGCTCGAACAGTTCGTGCTGGCGCTGCCACTGCTGGCGGCCCATGCCGTTGCGCTCTTTGAGGTCGCCGCCGGCGCAGAAGATGCGACCGCCGCTGCCGGTCAGCACCACGCAGCGCAGATCCAGCGGCTCGGCGGTCAGGCGCTGCCACAGGTCGAGCATGTCGTGGCCGGTCTGCGTGTTGATCGCGTTGCCGACCTGCGGCCGGTTCAGGGTGACCTGCAGCACGTGCGGGCGCGGCACCGACAATTGCAGCGTCTGGTAGGAAAGTTCGGTGAAGGCCATGCGCGGACTACTCCTGGTTCAGGTAGGGTTCGAGAACTTGCGTGGTGTGCTCGCCCAGCCGCGGCGGCGCACTGCGCGGCGCCGGGCGCTGGCCGTCGCAACTGAGCGGCAGGCCGACCACCTGCAGCGCCGAGCCCGGCACGTCCTGCAGCAGCGACAGCGCCTGGGTCTGCGGGTGGGCCAGCATCTGCAGCACGTCGTTGACCGGCGCACATGGGATGCCGGCCGCCTCGATGTGCGCCAGCCAGTGCGCCGACGAGGCCTGCGCGAAGATCGGCTCGATCAGCGCATAGAGCGCCTGCTGGTTGGCCACGCGGCCGGGGTTGTCGATGAAACGCGGGTCGTCGCGCCATTCGGGATGGCCGAGCGCCACGCACAGCTTGCCGAACAGCCCGTTGCTGCCGGCCGCCACCACCAGCTCGCCGTCGAGCGTGCGGTAGGCCTTGTACGGCACGATGCTGGCGGCGCCCGAACCGTGGCGGCCGGGCGCCACGCCATCGGCGCTGGCCTGCGCGGCAATCAGCGACATCCAGGTGGCGGCGGTCTCGAACAGCGACACGTCCAGCGTGCAGCCCTGCCCGCTGGCGGCCCGGCGATACAGCGCGCCCTGCAGGCCGATCACCGCCCACATGCCGGTGCCCATGTCGACGATCGACGAAGCCACCCTGACCGCGGGCCGGCCCGGCTCGCCGGTGGTGCTCATGATGCCGCCGAAAGCCTGCATCAGCGGGTCATAGCCCGGCCGGTCGGCCAGCGGCCCGCGGCTGCCGAAGGCGCCTAGGTTGCAATAGATCAGCGCCGGCTTGGCGGCCCGCAGCGTCTCGGCGTCCAGCCCGAGTTGGCGCACGTGGCCGGGCCGCAGGTTCTGGAACACCACGTCAACCTCGGCCACGATGAACTCTCGCAGCGCCCGTACCTGCGCCGGGTCGCGCAGGTCGCAAACCACCGACTGCTTGTTGCGGTTGAGCACCTGGAACACCGTCGCGGCACCCTCGGTGAACGGCGGCCCCCAGGCGCGGGCGTCGTCGCCGGCGGCCTTCTCGACCTTGACGACGCGGGCGCCCAGCTCGGAAAGGATCTGGCCGACGAAGGGAGCGGCGACGCTATGCCCCAGTTCGAGCGCCACCAGCCCGGCATAGGGCTGGGCCGGCGACGAGGCAGGCGGCGAGCTCGCGCCTTCGTGCATGGACGGCATGAATCAGTCTCCTGGTTTGTACGTACTTAGATTGTTTTCTGTACGCTCTTTATGTACATTTTCTCGGCGAGCAAAAACAATGTCAAGAACATAAGCAAGCAATCCTTAGCCGAACGCTCGCGCATTCATCCATCAAGGATCCAGGAGGAGACCATGCGATATCTTCGTTCCGCCCTGCTAGTGCTGGGCCTGTGCACCGCCTCGGCCGCGCAGGCCGACTACCCCGCCCGGCCGATCACCGCGATCGTGCCGTTCCCGGCCGGCCAGACCACCGACATCCTGGCGCGCGATCTTGTGTCCGAGATGGGCAAGGTGCTCGGCCAGTCGATCATCGTCGAGAATCGCGGCGGCGCCGGCGGCATCATCGGCATCAGCGCGGCCAAGCGCGCCGCCAACGACGGCTACACCATCCTGATCGCGTCCAGCGGACCGCTGGCCATCAACGAGAACCTCTACAAGGACATCCCGTACCACACGCTCGAGGATTTCGAGCCGGTCGCGATGGTGCTCGAGAACCCGCAGTTCCTGGTGACCCGCGCCGACTTTCCGGCCAACACGCTTCCCGAGCTGATCGAGGTGCTCAAGAAGTCGCCGGGCAAATACAACTACGGCTCGGGCGGCGTCGGCCTGACCAATCACCTGACCATGGAAATGCTGCGCTTGCAGGCCGGCGTCAACATCCGCCACGTGCCCTATCGAGGCGCTCAGGCCGCGCTGAGCGGGCTGATCGGTGGCGACATCGACCTGATGTTCGAATCGGGGCCGCCGATCATCCCCTTCGTCGAGGACGGCAGACTCAAGATCTTCGCGGTCGGCAGCCGCAACGGCTCGTCACGCTTCCCGGACGTCAAGAGCGTGGCGGCGCAGGGCTACCCGGATTTCAACGCGACGACATGGATGGCCGTGCTGGTGCCCAAGGGCACGCCGCCGGCGGTGGCGCAGACGCTCAATGCGGCCACCAACAAGGTGTTGGCGCAGCCCGGCATCCAGCAACGATTTGCCAACGTCACGGCGTCGGTCAGGACGGCGACACCGTCCGAGACGCGTCAGTTCATCGGCGAGGAACTGGCACTGTGGAAGGACATCATCGCCAAGGGCGGCATCAAGGCCGAGTGAGCTTGATCGCCGGCGCGCCGCGGCGGTCGCCGCGGCGCTCGAGAAATCGCGCAGCGTGCGCCAACCTGCGCTAAACCGCCTGCGGCTCGCCGCCGCGGTATTCCCATTGCGACAGCAGCTGGAAACGGTCGCTGAGGAAATAATTGTCCGAGAACGTCAGCATCGCGCCGTCGTCATCGAAGTAGGCGCGCAGCATGCGCAGCGCCGGCATGCCGGTGTAGTCGCGGAACACGAACGGCGCCTCTTCGGGCATCAAGGCTGCCTCGATCTTCTGGCGCACCCGCCGGACCTCGACGCCGAACTGGGTCTTGAGCAGTTCGAACACGCTGCCGCCCTGCCGCTCGACCGCCTCGCCGATGCTCTCGAAGCGCGGCAGCACGTACAGGTCGGAACAACCGATGGGCGTGTCGTCGACCACCGACAGGCGCGTGCCGGCAAAACACACCCACTCGCGTTCGGCCTCGAGCACGCCGAGCTCCTGCGCCAGCTGATGCGGCAGCCGGGTGCGCCGGCGCATCAGGATCGACAGCCGAGTCTGCGCGGTGTACTGCAGCACGTCGTGCACATTGGCGACCCCGGCGACGAACTTGGGCACCGACACCACCGGATGGCTGGCCGTCACCACCGTGCCCCGGCTCGGGAATCGCTCGATCATGCCGGCCGCGACCAGGCCACGCAGAGCCTCGCGCACCGTGTGGCGGCTGACCTTGTGGCGTTGCGCCAGGTCTTCCTCCTTGGGCAGCAGGCTGCCCACCGCATAGGCGCCGCTGCGGATCTCGCCTTCGATGGCGGCACGCAGTTGCAGGTAGCGGGGTTCGGTTCGGCTGGCGGTCATCGGATCGGCGTTGGTGTGCGTAGGACTTGCCGCCGCATCTTACCAATGCGGCGACGCTCTCTCCAGCACAATCCCATTCTTTGTATGGACAAATTGGGCATTAAGCCTTGAACCCGCTCAGATCACCGCCTCGATCAGGTATGGCCCCTGGTGGCTCAGCCCGCGTGCCAGCGCCCGCGCAAAGGCTTCGACGGTGTCGGCTTTCTCGGCCGGCACGCCCAGGCCGGCGGCCAGCTGGGTCCAGTCCAGCGCCGGCTGGTCCAGGTCGAGCATGCGGCGCGCATTGTGGCCAGGTTGCTCGACGCCGACGCTCTTCATCTCGCCGTGCAGGATCGCGTAGCTGCGGTTGGCCAGGATGATGGTCAGGCAGTTCAGGCTTTCGCGCGCCTGCGTCCACAACGCCTGCACCGTGTACATGCCGCTGCCGTCGGCCTGCAGCGAAATCACCTTGCGTTCCGGGCACGCGATCGCCGCGCCGGTGGCCAGCGGCAGGCCGATGCCGATCGCGCCACCGGTCAGCTGCAGGTGGTCGTGCGGCGCGCTGGACAGGCTCAGGCGCGAAAAATCGCGGCCCTGCGTGATCGACTCGTCGCAGATGATGGCGTGCTCGGGCATGCGCGCGGCCAGCAGCCGGCCGATCGCCGCGCCGTCCAGCTTGCCGTGCACCGGCACGTCGGTCTCGGCGGCCGGGGCCTGCAGGCGCGGCGCGCTGGCGCCCAGGCCCAGCTCGTCGGCCAGCCACTCGAGTGCCATCGTGAGATCCTGGTCGGCATCGGCCAGCAGCACCCGTTCGCAGGCATCGGGCGCCAGCTTGCCGGGCTTGCCCGGGTAGGCGAAGAAGGCCACCGGGTCGCGTGCGCCGACCAGCACCAGGTGTTCGAGCCCGTCGGTCATCGCCAGCGACTGGCCGATCGGGTACGGAAAGCGTTCGATCGGCGTGCGCGTGATGCCGCGTTCGATGCGGCGATTCGAGGTCTCGCTGACCAGCTTGGCGCCGGTCGCCAGCGCGATCCGTCCGGCCGCCTCGAGCGCGCGCTCGCGTAGCGCCAGACCACCCAGCATCAGCATCGCCGGCCGGCCCGAACGCAGCGCCTGCGCGGCCGCGCGCACCGCGTCGGCGCTGATCGGCGCCGGCGCCTGCGCAGCCGGCGTGCGCACCGGCGGGGTTGCATCGGGCAACTCGTTCCAGGCCGCGTCGGCCGGCAGGATCAGCGTGGCCACGCGGCCCTGGCCCGACCGGGCCGCGCCGACCGCCTCGGCCGCGTCCTGCCCGACCGTCTCGGCGCTGGCGACACGGCGCACCCAGTGCGACATCGGCCAGGCCAGGCCTTCGATGTCGCTGGTCAGCGGCGCGTCATACGACAGGTGATAGCTGGCGTGCTCGCCGACCACGTTGACCATCGGCGTGCTGGCGCGCTTGGCGTTGTGCAGGTTGGCCAAGCCATTGGCCAGGCCCGGGCCCAGGTGCAGCAGGGTCGCGGCGGGTTTGTCGGCCATGCGGGCATAGCCGTCGGCCGCGCCGGTCACCACGCCCTCGAACAATCCCAGCACGCAGCGCATGCGCTGTTCGCGGTCGAGCGCCGCGACGAAGTGCATTTCGGACGTGCCCGGATTGGCAAAACACACGTCGACGTCGTTGGCCAGCAAGGTGGCGCAAAGGCTGTCGGCTCCGTTCATGATCTTGATTCCCCTGTCGTTCATGGTGTTGCGATGAGTTCGGATCTGCTTGACTGCGACTGTCTGCTGCGCCGGCGCGGCCCGTCAACCCAGCCCCGCGACGCGCGCGACCGCCTCGCGCAGCAAGGGCACCACCCGTTCGCGCAGCAGCGGCTCGGGCAGCAGGTCGGCTGGCCCGCCCACGCTCATGACGAACGTGCCTTCGCGCGACACCGTCGTGAACGGCATGGCCACCGCGTGGATGCCGGGCTGCCAGTCTCCCAGCGCCAGGCAGGCGCCGGTCTGGCGGTAGTCGTCGAGGGCCTGGCGCATGGCTTGGTCCGACGGCGCGGACTCGCCCAGCGAGGCCAGCAGCGCCGCGCGCTGCGGCTCGGGCAAGGCGGCCAGGTGCGCCAGTCCCATCGCGCTGCCGAACGACACGCGATAGCCGACCGGCAGCCGCAGGTACAGGCTGGCCGAGCCGTGCACCGCCTCGACGTACAGCATCGCATCGCCATCGAAGGTGCCCAGCGCCACTGCCGCGCCGGTCTCCAGCGCCAGGCTGTCCATGCACGGGCGCGCCAGGTGGCGCACGTCCAGGTTGGCGAGCAGGCCGTAGCCCAGCGCCAGCACGCCATAACCCGGCGAATACTTGCCGCTGTCGGCGTGATAGCGCAGGTAGCCCAGGCTGGTGAGCGTGTAGGTGATGCGGCTGAGCGTGGGCTTGGGCAGGCCGGTCAGGCGCGCCAGGTCCTGGTTGCCGAGCGCCGGCACGCCGGGCTCGAAGCAGCGCAGCACCTGCAGGCCGCGCGCCAGCGCGGTGATGAAGTCGGGCGACTCGCTGGCGGCCGCGCCTTCGGCCGGCGTGCGCTTGCGGCGGGCCGGCGAACTGAGCGGGCCGGTGGCCGGCGCGTCCGTTTTCGGGAGTCGGGAGGACATGGCAGCGTTATTCAGGGTTTTCTTGTGCGCCGGGCGCATTTAAAATAAAACAAAATTCCGATATGCGGAATTAAATCAAAAGTCCGCGCGCTTGCCTAGCTTTGCCTGTCAGCGCCAAGGACACCACCGGCGCTTGCGCCATCAACGATCGATACAAGGGGATTTCTATGTTGCGTCACGGATTCAAATGCCTGGCCCTGGCCCTGGGCTGCCTCGCGGGCGGCGCTGCCCTCGCGCAGGACTACCCGAGCCGTCCGGTCACCATCATCTCGCCGTTCCCGGCCGGCGGCGCCACCGACACGCTGACGCGTGTGCTGGCCGAACGCATGGCCAAGGATCTCGGCCAGTCGCTGATCGTCGAGAACAAGGCCGGCGCCGGCACCAATATCGGCGCGTCCTACGTCAGCCGCGAAAAACCCGATGGCTACACCATCCTGATGGCGACCAACTCGACGCTGGTCACCAACCGCTTCCTGTACAAGCAGCTGCCCTACGATCCGGACGGCTTCGCGCAGATCGGCATGGTCGGCATCGGCCCGCTGGTGCTGCTGGCCAGCCCCAAGTCGGGCTTCACCACGACCCAACAAGTGGTCGAACACGCCAAGCAGCACCCGGGCCGCCTGTCGTACGCCTCGTTCGGTCCCGGCACCTCGTCGCACCTGGCCGCCGAATACTTCAAGAAGCTGGCCGGCGTCGACATGCTGCACGTGCCGTTCAAGGGCGCCACGCAGGCACTGCCGGTGCTGATCCAGGGCGACGTCGACCTGTTCTTCGACATGGTCGCGACCGGCATGCCGCAGGCGCAGGCCGGCAAGGTCAAGGTGCTGGGCATCACCAGCAAGCAGCGCATGGCCACCCTGCCCGACCTGCCGACGCTGGCCGAGCAAGGCTATCCGCAGTACGAGATGACGGCCTGGTTCAGCCTGGTCGCGCCCAAGGGCACGCCCGAGCCGGTGCTCGAGCGGCTGCGCACCGCGCTGGCGACTTCGCTGAAGGACCCCAAGGTGGTCGAGACGCTCGGCAAGATGGGCATCGAGCCGCGCCAGGGCAGCGCGCAGGAACTGGCGACGCAGATCCGCAACGAGCAGCCGATCGTCGGCCAACTGGTCGAGCAGGCCGGCGTCGAGATCCAGTAAGCGGCGCTCTCGCGGCGGCACCCGCGCCGAGCCACGGCTCGCCGGATGCCGCCGCGCCGCGTTCTCGTTCCGCAAGCGGCGGCCTATAGGGAAAGTCTCTAGACCGCCGCGCCGAAAAGTACAAGACAGTCTCGTATTCGTCCTAACGTCGCCGCGAGCCGGCTGACTACAGTTCATCCCAGCTCAACTTCGCTGCCTGACGCAGCCGGATCGCTGATGATGAACGATGCGCCCAAGCTACGCAGCGGCGGGCAACTGGTGGCGGATGCGCTGATCGCGCAAGGCACCGACACGGTGTTCTGCGTGCCGGGCGAAAGCTACCTCGACCTGCTCGACGCGCTGTATGCACGCCAGCAGGCCATCCGCGTGGTGGTGTGCCGCCACGAAGGCGCCGCCGCCTTCATGGCCGAAGCGCACGGCAAGCTGACCGGCCGTCCCGGCGTCTGCATCGTCGCCCGCGGCCCCGGCGCGGCCAACGCCAGCATCGGCGTGCACACGGCCTGGCAGGACCACACCGCGATGATCCTGCTGGTCGGCCAGGTCGGCCGCGACCGCCAGGGCCGCGAGGCGTTCCAGGAAGCCGACTATCGCCAGCTGTTCCGGCCCATCGCCAAGTGGGTCGAGCAGATCGACGATGCCGCGCGTATTCCCGAGTTCGTCGCCCGCGCCTATTCGGTGGCGCAGTCCGGCCGGGCCGGCCCGGTGGTGCTGGCGCTGCCCGAGGACATGCTGACCGACTCGTCGTTCTCGGCCACCGCGCCGCGCGTGGACGTGCCGGTGATCGATCCGGCCGCCGACGCGCTGCTGGCGCTGCAAGGCGAACTGGCCGGCGCGCAGCGCCCGCTGCTGTTGCTGGGCGGACCGGGCTGGCAGCCCCGCGGCCTGGCCGCGATCGAACGTTATGCGGTGCGCAACGGCCTGCCGGTGGCCTGCGCGTTCCGCCGCCAGGACCTGTTCGACAACCAGCATCCGCACTACGTTGGCGTGATGGGCATGGGCATCGACGCCGAGCTGGCGCAGGCCGTGCGCGATGCCGACCTGCTGATCGCGGTCGGCACGCCGCTGGGCGAGATCGTCACCAGCGGCTATACGCTGCTGGACGTACCGCTGCCGCGCCAGCGCCTGGTGCACGTGATGCCGTGCGCCGACGAACTGGGCAAGGTCTACCAGCCCGCGCTCAAGATCGTCGCCAGCCCCGATGCCTTCGCGGCCGCCGCCGATGCGCTCGCGCCGGCCGACGCGAGCCGCTGGCGCGGCTGGCTGATGCGGCTGCGCGCGCAGTATGTCGATTACTCCGCACCCGCCGCGCGCGCGGTGGCGCTGGACCCGGCGCGCATCGTGCGCACGCTGGCCGACAGCCTGCCCCCCGATGCCATCCTGACCAGCGGCGCCGGCAACTACAGCGCCTGGGCGCATCGTTATTACCCGTTCACGCAGCCCCGCAGCCAGCTCGCGCCGGCCAGCGGCGCGATGGGCTACGGCGTGCCGGCCGCGATCGCCGCCAAGCTCGCGCAGCCGGCGCGGCAGGTGGTCTGCCTGGCTGGCGACGGCTGCTTCCTGATGTCGTCGCAGGAACTGGCCACCGCCCGGCACCAGGGCCTGGCGATCGTCTACATCGTCTTCAACAACGGCATGTACGGCACCATCCGCATGCACCAGGAGATGAACTATCCAGGCCGCCCGCTGGGCACCGACCTGTGGAATCCCGACTTCGTGCTGTATGCGCGCGCCTTCGGCCTGCTGGCCGAGCGCATCGAACGCGACGAAGACTTCGGCCCGGCGCTGCAACGCGCGCTGGCGGCCGAGCACGGCGCGCTGATCGAACTGCTGATCGATCCCGAGATCCTGACGCCGCGCGCCACGCTCAGCGAGCTGCGCCACAGCGCCCAGAGCGTGGCGCCCTACGGCCCGTCGGAAAGCTGACCATGTCCTGTAGACCCCGTTTCCTTCAGACGGCCGCCGCCAGCGGCCACCCCCGGCCGGGCTGACCGCCCGAACCGGCTTTCACAACAATCGATAAGACCACTTCGGAGACAAACCATGATGTCACTCAGGCACAAGGCCGCCGTCCAGGGCGCTGCCATCGCCATGTTCGGCCTGGCCTCGCTGGGCGCGCAAGCCGCCACCACGCTCAAGCTGGCGCACTTCGCCGCCGAGTCGCACCCGGCCCACATCGCCGCGCTGCAATTCAAGAAGAACGTCGAGGCCCGTACCAACGGCGAGGTCCGCATCGAGCTGTACCCGTCGAACCAGCTCGGCTCGCCGCCCGACCAGCTCGAGCAGACCACGGTCGGCGTGATCGACATGAACCTGCCGACCCAGGGCGCGCTCGACAAGTACGAAAAGGCCTTCGCCACCGTCATGACGCCATATGCGTTCACCGACTACGCGCACGCGCACCGCGTGATCGACGGCCCGTTCCATGACTGGGTCGCGCCGCGCCTCGAGAAGAAAGGCCTGGTGCTGCTGTCGACCTGGGAATACGGCTTTCGCAACGTCACCAACTCGAAGCGGCCGATCAACGAGCCGGCCGACATGAAGGGCCTGAAGCTGCGCACGCCGCCCGAAGTGCAGATCATCGCCGCGCTGGAAGCCACCGGCGCCTCGACCACGCAGATCGCGCTGCCCGAACTGCCCGCCGCGCTGAACCAGGGCGTGGTCGACGGCCAGGAGAACCCGATCGCGGTGATCTACCACTTCAAGCTGCACGAAGTGCAGAAGCACCTGGCCCTGACCCGCCATGTCTACAACAGCATGACGCACGTGGTCAGCCAGTCGAGCTGGAAGAAGCTCAAGCCCGAGCAGCAAGCCATCGTCAAGGAAGAGAGCCGCACGGCCGGCCTGCTGATGCGCAAGCTGGTGGCCGAGCAGGAGTCCGAGGAGATCGAGAAGATCAAGGCGGCCGGGGTCGCCGTGACGCAGCCCGACACCGAGAAATTCCGCGCGCAGATGCAGCCCGCCTACGACCGGGTCTCGGCCTACGCGGGCAAGGACAACATGAAGACCTTCATGGACATGCTGGGCAAGTAAGCGGCCCGCGGCAGACTGCCGCGCCCGCGCGCGCAGCGGTCTGCCGCCTCAAACGGAAAGTCAATCATGCAAGCATTCTTGGTCGTGGGAGGGCTGGTCGCCCTCATCCTGCTGGGCGTTCCGGTCGCCGTCGCCATCGGCGTGACGGCGATCGGCGCCTACCTCATTGCCGGCGAACCGCAGGCGCTGACGATGATCGCGCAACGCATGTTCGCGGCCTCTTCGGGCTTCACGTTGCTGGCCATCCCCTTCTTCATCCTGGCCGGATCGTTGATGAACACCGGCGGCATCACCGAGCGGATCTTCCGCTTCGCGCATGCGCTGGTCGGTCACTTCACCGGCGGGCTGGCGCAGGTCAACGTGATGGGCAGCCTGATCTTCTCGGGCATGTCGGGCACCGCCGTCGGCGACGCCGCCGGCATGGGCCAGGTCGAGATCAAGGCCATGAACGACGCCGGCTTCGAGCCGAAGTTCTCGGCGGCCGTGACGGCGGCCTCGGCCACCATCGGCCCGGTGTTTCCGCCCAGCGTGCCGATGGTGATCTTCGGCGGGCTGACCGGCGTGTCGGTGGTGCAGCTGTTCATCGCCGGCATCCTGCCGGGGCTGCTGCTGACGGCGGCGCTGATGGCGGCGGTCTGGTACGTGTCGCGCAAGCGCCGCTATCCGGTCGAGCAGCGCGCCAGCCTGCGCGAACTGCGCGAGTCGTTCGCCGGCGCGGCGCTGCCGATCTTCGCCCCGGTGATCATCATCGGTGGCCTAGTCAGCGGCCTGTTCACGCCCACCGAAGGCGGCGTGGTCGCGGTGCTGTACTGCCTGGTGCTGGGCCTGTTCGTCTACAAGGAAATCCGCGTCAAGGACCTGCCCGGCATCATCTGGTCGTCGATCCAGCACAGCGTCAGGGTGCTGTTCATCATCGCGTCGGCCGGCTACCTGACCTGGTTCCTGGTGCACAAGCGCATCCCCGACGCGATGATCCAGGGCGTGATGTCGATCACCACGGTGCCGTGGGAAGTCATCGCGCTGATCATCCTGGTGCTGATCGTGGTTGGGCTGTTCCTCGAGGGCGTTGCGGTGATCATCCTGACCGTGCCGATCTTCATGCCCATCGTCACGCAGATCGGCATGGACCCGGTGCAGTTCGGCATGTTGATGGTGATGTGCTCGATGATCGGCCTGCTGACGCCGCCGGTGGGCATCCTGCTGTTCGCGGTCAGCAGCGTCTCGGGCGTCAAGGTCGGCGACATCGTCTCCGAGCTGTGGCCCCTGCTGATCGCGATCGCCGTCATCACGCTGGCCGTGGCCTATGTGCCGGCCGTCTCGCTGTGGCTACCCAAGGTGATGCTATGAAAAAACTCGTTCTCTGCCTGGACGCGGCGCTGGGCCGCGTGCTGCGGGCCTTCTCGATCGCCTGCCTGGTCGCGCTGACGGCGCTGCTGGTGGTCAACATCGTCAGCCGCATGCTGGGCCTGTTCAGCATGAACTGGTTCGACGAGGTCGTCACGGTGGTGTTCGCGTGGCTGGTGTTCATCGGCGCCTGCGCGCTGTGGCGCGAGCGCGACCACTTCGCCATCAACCTGGTGTCGGAAGCGCTGCAGGGCAGGACGCTCGAGCGCTCGCACCAGATCGTGATCGCGCTGCTGGGCCTGCTGTTCGCGGTGGTGCTGTGCTACTACGGCGCGCTGTTCGTCAGCCGCACCTCGGCCACCACGCCAGTGCTCGAGCTGCCGCAATCCTGGGCCTACGCCTGCATGCCGGTCGCCGGCCTGCTGATGACGGTTTATTCTCTGCGCGACGTCTGGAAGGCCATCACCGCGCCGCTGCACCGCCTCGAGCCGGCCGGCAGCGACCCCGCGCAAAGCCTGCAACCCCACCCCTGAAACAACGCTATCTGGATTTCTCCATGCTGAACTATCGACAACTCTTCGACCTGAGCGGCCGCACGGCCGTGGTGCTGGGCGCCGGCTCCGGCATCGGCCAGGCCTCGGCCCATGCACTCGGTTCACTGGGCGCGCACGTGATCTGCGCCGACCGCGATGAAGCCGCGGTGCGCGAGACCGCCGAGCAGATCAACCAGTCGGGCCAGGGCAGCGCCGACGCGCGGGTGGTCGACGCCGCCAGCGGCGAGCAGATCGCCGCGCTGGCCGACTACACGCTGGCGCAGCGCGGCCAGGTCGACGTCGCGGTGGCGACGCCGGCGCTGAACATCCGCAAGCTGATCGTCGACTACAGCGAGGACGAGTTCGACCAGGTGGTCAACCTCAACCTGCGCGGCGGCTTTCATTTCCTGCGCAGCTTCGGCAAGCCGATGATCGCGCGCGGCCAGGGCAGCCTGATCCTGTGCTCGTCGATGCGCGCGGTCACGCTCGAGCCGGGGCTGGGCATCTACGCGGCCACCAAGGCCGGCATCGCGCAGATGGTCAAGGGCTTCGCGGCCGAGGTCGGCACTTACGGCGTGCGCGTCAACGCGGTGATGCCCAGCGTCATCGAGACGCGCCTGACCGCGCCGCTGAAAGAGCGCAAGAGCATCTACGACACCTATGCCGCGCACACCGTGTTCAACCGCTGGGGCCAGCCGTCCGAAGTCGGCGCGGCGGTGGCCTTCCTGGCCTCGGATGCGGCCAGCTACATCAGCGGCAGCTCGCTGTCGGTGGACGGCGGCTGGACCGCCATCGACGGTCCGCCCACCGGGCTGACGGCGACCCGGCCGTCGACCTGACGCGCCGAGGCGGCTGGACCGCCATTGATGTCCGCCCACCAGGCTGACGGCGACCCGGCCGTCAGCCTGGTGCGCGCCAAGACGGCGCACGGTCAGGAGGACGGCCCGGCGCCGTTGCGCCGGCGACACAGCGCGGCGACTTTGTGCTGACGCCTGCCTGAACCGGCCGGGTGCGCCGATCCGTATCGGCATAGCCAGGCATATACTTGATCTGAAACAGAAATTTACGTGATCCGACATCACGTAAACCCTCGGATCGATACCATGCTGCCGGCCTGTCTGATGCTCCGTCTTGCTGCTTTCACGCGCCGCCTCGCGGCGCTGGTGATGGCCGGCGCGGCCGCCTTCGGCGCCGCCGCGCAGCCGGCCGTGCCGGCGACCTCGCCCTCCCCGCTGCTCGACTGCCACGCGATCCGCGACCTGGCCTTCGTCGCGCATCTGGACGACGACCTGCTGTTCATGAACCCCGACCTGATGGACAACATCCAGGCCGGCGGTTGCGTGCGCGTGGTCTACCTGACCGCCAGCGACGCCGGCGAAGGCGAACCGTACATGTTCGGCCGCGAGCGCGGCGTGCGCGCCGCCTATGCCTACATGGCGCGGCAGGACGACAACTGGCGCGAGGACAGCGTGCAGGTCGGCGCGCATTCGATCACCCGCTACACGCTGTCGGGCAACCCGCGCGTCGAACTGCTGCACCTGCGGCTCAAGGACCCGTGGCTCGGTCCCGGCTGGGGCAGCCTGACGCCCTTGAGCCGCACCGAATCGCAGCTCGGCCAGCACGCCGAGGCACTGGGCGCGCTAGGCGGCAGCTACTCGCGCGCCGAGCTGGTGACGACGCTGGCCACGCTGGTGCGCGACTACCGGCCCAGCAACGTGCGCCATCTGGACGACACCGTCAGCGTGCCCTATGACCAGTTGTGCTGGCGCTGCGCCGGCCACAGCCACCCCGACCACATCGCCAGCGCCAGGCTGGTGCGCGAGGCCTTGGCGCAGGCGCCCGGCAACTACGCCGAGACCGGCTACGTCGACTACCCCAGCCAGGAGCGCAGCGCCAACCTGTCGGACGCCGAGATCGCCGGCAAGACCGAGGTGTTCCGCCGCTACGCCTGGCAAGACCATCACTACTGCAAGGACGCCGCCAGTTGCCATGAACCGGCCGGCCCGGCCGCCGCGTGGGTGCAGCGTGCCTACTACGTCTCGCGCCACGATGCCGCGCCCGAGCTGCTGGCCGATGCACACGGCGGGCTGACGCTGGCGGCCGCCGGCGAGACCAACGACGCCGTCAACCTGTGGGACGCCGCCGACCAGCGCTGGCGCATCCTGGGCGGGCGCGTGAGCGGGCCGCTGGCTGCGTATGTCAGCGGCGACGGCCACGCCGAGCTGTTCGCGCGCGACGCGCTCGGCCATCTGTGGCTGGGCCGGCGCGACCGCGACGGCCACTGGCTGCCGTGGCGCGACACCGGCGGCGGGCTGTTCGTGCAGGCGCCGGTGCTCAGCGCGCAAGGGCCGGGCGCCGCGGTGGCGCTGGGTCACGATGGCCGTTATCACGGCACGACACGCAGCGGCGCGTCGTGGTCGGCCTGGCAGGCGCTGCCGGATCTGGCCGAAGCGACGCGGCAGGTGGCGATCACACAGGATGCGGCGGGCCGGTCCTGGGTCCTGGCGCTCGATCGGGCCGGTGCGGTGCACGCCAGTTGGCAGACGCCCGGCGGCCCGTGGCAGCCGTGGCAGGCGCTGGCGCTGCCAGCCGTCGACGGCGGTCTGGCCGCGCTCGGCGATGCGCAAGGCCGCATCGACCTGTATGCCCGCGCCGCGGCCAGCGGCCAGCTGCTGCGCGTGGCGCTGACGCTGGACCTTCAAGGCCAGGTCCAGGCCTCGGCGCCGGCCGAGCTGGGCATCCGCTATGCCGGCACGCCCGCGGCCGCCAGCGATACTCGTGGCCACGTCGCGCTGGCGCTGTTCGATCCGGCCGCGGCGGCGATCTGGGTGCTCGAGGACGGCCGCGCGGTTCGGACGATCGACGGCGCCGCGTCGCTGCCGGCGCTGCGTTACGTCGACGGCACGCTGCACGTGGCGGCGCGGGTCGCCGGCGCGGCCCAGCATTACCGCGTGCTGCGGCGCCAAGACGACGGCTGGACGCCGGTCACCGGGCTGGTCTCGACGGCGCTGGCCGAGCTGCCGGCCGACGGTGGCAGCGCGTTTGCCGCGGCGCCGGCGTGGCAAGACGACCCGGTGCTGGCCGCCGCGCCGGCCGTCCCCACGTCGACCGTTGCCACGTCGACCGTTGCCACGCCGCCCGTCGCTACGCCGGTGGCCGCCGCGCCAGCGACCGACACGCAAGCGCCGATGCTGCAGGCCCGGCGCTGAACCTGCCGCTTCCCGGGCTGGCCACGGATAACGGATAATGAGTGCTATTCCTATCTGAATAGCCCAATCTCATCATGACCGTAACGGCGCACGACCGCGCGCACCATCTCTATGCCGAACACCGCCATTGGCTGCACAACTGGCTGCGGCGGCGCATGGACAACGGCGCCGACGCGGCCGACCTGACGCAGGACGTGTTCGTGCGCATCCTGTCCGGTCCGGCGGCCGACATCCACGAGCCGCGCGCCTATCTGCGCAAGCTGGCGCAGCATCTGGTCATCGACCTGTGGCGCTCGCGTGACGTCGAAGCCCGTTATCTCGAAGCGCTGGCCGCCGAGCCGCAGGCCCACGCCGCGTCGGCCGAGGCGCTGGCGATGGTGCGCCAGGCCATCGCCGCGCTGGACCGGCTGCTCGACGGCCTGCCGGTCGCGGTGCGGCACGCCTTCCTGCTCAATCGCCTGGAGGGCCTGAGCCATCCGCAGGTGGCCGCGCGGATGGGCATATCGCTGGCCACCGTCGAGCGCCACGTCAAACGCGCGCTGCTGCACTGCTATCTGGCGAGCCGGCCATGAGTGTCGGTTATCCGTCTGCCAGCATGACGGCCGGCACGGCCGACCCCGAGCTCGGGCTGGTCGAACAGGCGATCGACTGGATGGTGCTGCTGGGCTCGGGCACGGCACACGCGCGCGACCGCCAGGCCTTCGAGCGCTGGCTGGCGCAGGACCCGCGCCATGCGCAGGCCTGGCAATCGCTCGAAGGCCTGATCGATGCGCCGCTGGCGCAGTTGCGCGCCGTCCCCGGCGAGCAGGCGCTGCACACCCGGCTGGCCTATGCCACGCTGCTGCGGCCGCGCCAGCCGGGACGCCGGCGCGCGCTGCGCCTGGC
>JAEZBO010000115.1 GCA_023427085.1 Pseudomonadota bacterium | reverse complement strand
GGTCCACGTCACGCCCTTGGTTTCCGGCGGCGACGGCCGCCGGAAACGAGGTCTGCAAGCGCCGTGCCGACGGCGCCCGCGCAGCGTCAGGCGCCGCTGCCGGCTCGTGGATATCGCCGGCCAGCAGATGGCGCGCCAGCACCGTCAGCAGCAGCACCGCCGCCAGCAGCGCCGCCGCGCCGAAGGCCGCGACCCGCCAGTTGAACAGCAGCGTCAGCGTGGTGATGAACACCGGCGTCAGCGCCCAGCCCAGGCTGCCAGTCAGCCCGTGGGTGCTGAAGGCATGGCCCAGCCGCGGCTGGCTGACGCGCTTGTTGAGGATGGAAAAATCGACCGGATGGAACACCGAGTTGCCGATGCCGGCGATCACCGCCGCCAGCATCAGCATGCTGTAGCCGTTGGCCAGCCCGATCAGCACGCCGGCCAACGTGAAACAGGACAGCCCGAACCACAGCACCGGGCGCGCGCCGATGCGGTCTACCACGAAGCCCGACGAAGCCTGGCCCAGGCCGGAGGTCACGAAGAACGCCGAGACCAGCAGGCCGAGCGCGGCGAAATCCAATCCGAACTCCGTGCCCAGCGAGGCATAGAGCGACGGAATCACCAGTTGGAAGAAGTGCGAGGCGGCGTGGGCGATGCCCACGACCATGATGGTGGCCCAGTCCCGGCGCTTTAGCATCGTTGCCGATAGCGCGAACGGGGTGGCCTGGGTGGCGGGCATGACGCGACTCTCTGTCTCGAAAACGGCGAAGGTCGCAGGCGCCTTCGCTCTGGGTCATTACGGCAGGATTTGGGGCGGCGGCCTCAGTTCGACGAACGCTCGCGGATCGCCGGCCAAGCGCGCTGCAGGTAATAACACATCGACCAGACCGTCAGCACGGCGGCCACGTAGATCAGCACGGTGCCCACGCCATCCAGGTCGATGCCAGCGATCGGATGATCGTAGAGCAGGCACGGGATCGCGATCATCTGCGCGGCGGTCTTGAACTTGCCCAGCCGGTGCACCGCCACGCTGGCGCTGGCGCCGATCTGCGCCATCCATTCGCGCAGCGCCGAAATGGTGATCTCGCGGCCGATGATGATCAGCGCGACAAAGGCGTCGACCCGGCCCAGGTTCAGCAGCACCAGCAGCGCGGCGCACACCATCAGTTTGTCGGCGACCGGATCCAGGAACGCGCCGAAGGCCGAGGTCTGGTTCCAGCGGCGGGCGAGCCAGCCGTCGAACCAGTCAGTCAGCGCCGCCACGATAAAGGCGATGGCGGCCGCGAGATCGCGTGCGGGAGTCGCCAGCCAGCCCTCGGGCAAGTAAAACAGCGCCACGACCATGGGAATCATGGCGATGCGCAACCAGGTGAGGACTATCGGTAAATTCAGCGGCATAGTGAAGCGTATGCTACCTCAGTCTGGCGCGCGCATCAGTGCAAAGCATCGTAGATGCGCTGCGCGAGCTCTTGCGAGATGCCATCCACCGAGGCCAGGTCGTCCACGCCGGCCCGCGCCACCCCGGAAAAACCGCCAAATCGGGTCAGCAGGCGCTGGCGCCGGCGCGCGCCGATGCCCTCGATTTCCTCCAGCCGCGAGACGTTTCTCGCCTTGGCCCGCTTGGCGCGCATGCCGGTGATGGCGAAACGGTGCGCTTCGTCGCGGATCTGCGCGATCAGCATCAGCGCGGCCGATTCGCCGCCCAGCGCCCGGGGCGGACGGCCGTCGGCGAACACCAGCGTCTCGAGGCCGACCTTGCGGCCCTCGCCCTTGGCCACGCCCACCAGCGCGCCGATATCCAGCCCCAGCTCGGCGAACACCTGGCGCGCCACCTCGACCTGGCCGCGGCCGCCGTCGATCAGCACCAGCCCCGGCATCGGCGCCTCGCCATCGGCGACCTTGCCGAAGCGGCGCGTCAGCACCTGCCGCATGGCCGCGTAATCATCGCCCGGCGTAATGCCGGCGATGTTGTAGCGCCGATACAGCGACGGCTGCATGTCGTGATGCTCGAACACCACACAGGAGGCTTGGGTGGCCTCGCCGGCGGTGTGGCTGATGTCGAAACATTCGATGCGCAGCGCATCGAGCGCGGCCTCGTCGCTGTCGAGCTCGAGCACCTCGGCCAGCGACGCGGTGCGTTGCGCGCGGGCGCCCGATTCGGTCAGCGCGCGCGCCAGCGCCATCTGCGCATTCGACTCGGCCTGCTCGAGCCAGGCGCGCCGGATGCCTTGCGGCCGCGTCAGCACGCGCGCGCGGGTGCCGCTGTGCTCGGCCAGCAGCGTGACCAGCTCGGGATCGGGCAAGGCGTGGGTACAGACGACCACCGCCGGCATGGCGTTGTCCAGGTAGTGCTGCGCCATGAAGGCGGCCAGCACGTCGGCCGGCTGGTCGCCATCGGCATGGCTGGGAAAGAACGGCTTGTCGCCCAGGTGCCGGCCGCCGCGCACCATCGCCAGGTTGACGCAGACCTTGCCGCCGGCATTGACCACCGCGATCACGTCGGTGTCCTCGCCGCCGGTCTCCTCCATGGTCTGCTGGTGCAGCACGCGGGCCAGCGCGCCCATCTGGTCGCGCAGCGCGCCGGCCTCCTCGAAGCGCAGCTCGCCCGAGGCCGCCAGCATGCGCGCCTCGATGTCCTCGAGCACTTCGCGGGTCTGGCCATTGAGGAAACGCGAGGCCCGGTCGACGTCGCGGCCGTAGGCGGCCTCGTCGATCTCGCCGACGCAGGGCGCCGAGCAGCGGCCGATCTGGAACAGCAGGCAGGGCCGCGAGCGGTTGGCGAACACGGTGTCTTCGCAGGTGCGCAGCTTGAAGACCTTCTGCAGCACCTGGATGGTCTCGCGCACCGCCCAGGCATTGGGGTACGGCCCGAAATACTGACCGGGGCGATGGGTCGAGCCGCGGTAGTAGGCGATGCGCGGATAACCGTGCGCGGTGATCTGCAGATAGGGATAGGACTTGTCGTCGCGAAACAGGATGTTGTAGCGCGGCTTCAGGCTCTTGATGAGGTTGTTCTCGAGGATCAGCGCCTCGGCCTCGGAGCGCGTGACGGTCACCTCGAGCCGCGCCACGCGCGCCACCATGTGGGCGATGCGCGGGCTGCTGGCGGTCTTCTGGAAATACGAAGAGACCCGCTTTTTCAGGTCGCGCGCCTTGCCGACGTACAGCACCTCGTCCTGCGCGTCGATGTGGCGATACACGCCCGGCAGGTTGGGCAGCCGGGCGAGGAAATCCTTGAGATCGAAATCGGGGTCTGGCATGGCGCCAGTGTAGCGGCTGGCCGGCCGGGCTTCAGCGCCGGCGTGGCGCGCAAGCCGGCGCTGTCACCGGCCCGGCGCGCTGCTGCCGGTCAGCCCGCCGCCAGCGCCTCGACCGACGCCAGCGCGCGGCGGTAGCGCTCGCTGGCCATCAGCGTCTTCCAGCCGCCCGCCGGCCGTTGCGGCCGCAGCCCGCGGATGCGCGCCAGCGAGGCCGCCGACGGCTCGGCCTGAAGTTGCTCCAGCAAGGCGTCGGCCAGCTCGGGCCGGTTGCACACCAGCACCATGTCGCAGCCGGCCTGCAGCGCCGCGCGTGCGCGCGCATGGATGTCGCCGGCCACCGCCGCGCCTTCCATGGTCAGGTCGTCGGAGAACACCACGCCCTGGTAGTCGAGCCGGCCGCGCAGGATCACTTCGATCCAGCGCGACGAGAAACCGGCCGGCTTGTCGTCGACCTTGGGGTAGATCACGTGGGCCGGCATCACCGCCTGCAACACCGCGTCGCCCAGCCACGCATACGGCGCGGCGTCCTCGGCCAGGATCTCGTCGAGCCCGCGCGGATCGACCGCGGCGGCATGGTGTGAGTCGGCCTCGACGTGGCCATGGCCGGGAAAGTGCTTGCCGCAGGCGGCCATGCCGGCCTGCGCCAGCCCTTGCGCCAGCGCGCGCGCCAGCATCGCCACCACGCGCGGGTCGCGGTGCAGCGAACGCGTGCCGATCACCTTGCTGACGCCGTAGTCCAGGTCGAGCACCGGCGTGAAACTCATGTCCACGCCGCAGGCGCGCAGTTCGGCGGCCAGCACGTAACCGGTATCGGTGGCCTGGCGCATCGCCGCCAGCGGGTCCTGGTCCCACGCGCGGCCGAGCGTCTGCATGGCCGGCAGATGGGTGAAGCCGTCCTCGCGAAAGCGCTGCACGCGGCCGCCTTCGTGGTCGACCGCGATCAGCAGCGGCTCGTCGCGCTCTTCGTGGATCTGCCGGCACAAGGCCTGCAAGGACTTGCGGCCTTCGAAATTGCGCGAGAACAGGATCACGCCGCCTACCGAGGGATGGCGCAGGCGCTTGCGCTCGGCCTTGGTCAGTTCGTGGCCGGCCACGTCGACCATGACGGGTCCGGGCGGCAGCGGCGCGTGCTTCTTCTGAGACATCGGTGGGTTTCCTTGCCCGCGGCGCGGGCGTCATCAAGGCAAGCGGGCAGCGGCGTGCGCAGCGGCGCAGCGGCAGCGGCCATGCCCAAACCTGGATTCTAGGTAATTTTGGCGCCGCTCAGGCTACCGCCGTGTTTCAACCACGACGTAGGCAGCCGCCAGATCCGACTCGTCGGTCAGCGATACGTGGGCCGCGCCGAAGCGCGCCTCGCACCAGCTCTTGAGCGGTTCGGCCAGCACCACCACGGGCCGGCCGCCGGGCGCGTTGAGCGTCTGCATGCGGGTCCACCACATCGGATGGTGCATGCCCAGCCCGATGGCCTTGGAAAACGCTTCCTTGGCGCAGAAGCGGGTCGCCAGGTAGCGGATGCCGCGGGCCGGATCGCGGCGCCGGCGCGCGTCGAACACCCGCAACTCGTCGGCGCCCAGTATCTTCGCCGCGAACCGGTCGCCGTGGCGCGCCAGCGCGCGCTCGATCCGGTCGATGCGCAGGAGGTCCATGCCGATGCCGGCAATGGCGCCGGCG
>JAEZBO010000085.1 GCA_023427085.1 Pseudomonadota bacterium | reverse complement strand
ACGAGGAGGCCGAGATGGCCCGAGTGACCGCACCGAACCCCGAGACCAACGGCATCCACGCAGGCGTCGAGTTCGTCTCCGGCGTCGGCGAGACCGACAACCCCGGCGCCCTGGCCTACTTCCGTGCCGCCGGCTACTCCATCGACCAGCCCGCCGACGCCGCCGAGCGAGCGGCGTCGATCGACTCCCGCGACGTCGGCGTCGTGAAGGTCGGCACCCCGCTGCGTGATGCCGCGGTCGACCCCCGGCCGGGCGACTACCTGGCCCCGTCGAACGCCGGTGAGGCGGACCCGCACGGCCCCCTCGTCGTCAACCCCGAGATCCACGGTGAGGGTCCCGGCCCGATCGTGCCCGGCCTGGTCAGCGACGACCCCGCCGTGCAGGACGCCATCGAGTCGGCGGTCTCTGAGGCCGTGAAGGTCCGTGGTGTTTCCGTCCCGCTCGTCACTGCGGCAGCGGCGATCCCGGACCCGCCCACCGAGCCCGAGCGCCCGGCGAAGTCGGCGAGCGCGGCCGACTGGCGTGCCTACGCCGAGAGCCAGGGCGTCGACTCGTCCGGCTCGAAGGCCGAGATCATCGCCCGCTTCAACGAGGACGGTTCCTGATGCAGCACCAAGGCTGGTACCGAATCCCCAACGGACCTCTCTACTTCGGCCCCGTCCCCCCTGGGGTCGAGGAGTGCGACCCGCCCGGTGCTGCTGCGGCGCCGGCGCGGGTCGTCCCTGAGCGCCCGCGCAAGGGTGCTCGCAAGGCCGAACTCGTCGAGTGGATCGAGGGCGTCACCGGTGTGCCGCTCGACGGTGCCGCGGCGACCGTGCCCGAGCTACGAGCGCGCGTCGAGGAGCTCGTCGATGCGTTCGAGCGCGGCGATGGCGTCGGCACCGTGGCCCTCGGCGACGATGGCGTCGCGGATGGCGAGCAGCTCGTCGACGGTGAGGCGTCGGCGGTCGAGTCCGGCGACGAGGACGCGCAGGCGTTCGGTCACGAGGACTGACGCTAGATGCCACGCAGGGTGCACGCCACGGCCGAGCAGTTGACGACGTTCCTGTCGTCGGCCGCTGTGGTCGACGAGGACGAGGTTGCTCGTCTGCTGGCGCGCGCCTCTGTGAAGGTCGACCGTTGGGCGCGGGCCGGGTACTCAGTCGACGCCGACGGTGTGCCGACCGACGACGACGTCGCCGAGGCGCTCTCCGATGCGACGTGCGCGCAGGTCGAGCAGTGGCTGGAGGTCGGCGAGGAGAACGACGTCGACGGCCTCGCGGGCACGCAGATCAGCGTGACGGGCTACTCGGGCACGCGGGCACCTGACCTGGCGCCGAGGGCGGCGGAGATCCTGATGACGGCCGGGCTGACTCAGCCGTTGGTGACGTCGTGAGCGGGCACCGGTCAGCCGATCGCGGACGCCCACGCACTCGCAGCGAAGTCTTCGTCGGTGGCGAGGTACAGCCACTCGGCGTAGGTGATGTCGACCGAGCCATCGAAGTCTGCCGTGCTCTCGTTCAGGTAGTACTCAAGGCGCTCGCTCCTGCTAAACGTCTTGGCGACCAGACCGCGGAGCAGGGCCAGTTCTTCGCTCTCGTCCATCGCCCCAGTCTCCCACGGCGTCGTTGCGGGGTCACGCGATGATCCCGACCGCCGCACTCCCTCAGCGCGTCACGATCGAGGCGTGGACCGGACAGACCGGCGAGGGCGCGCCCACGTACGCAGCGCCACAGACCGGCGTCCCTGCCCGCGTCATCCGCAAGGGCACGCAGGTGCGCACCACGGAGGGCACCGTCACCCTGGCGACAGCGGTCGCGCAGATCCGCCCCGGGCGCACCGTGCCGCCACAGTCGCGGCTCACGAACGGCGCCGATGTCTACGAGGTTGACGACGTCGGCCACGAGTTCGACGGCCGCCGCCCGTGGCTCGACAACCTGATCCTCAACGGCCCGCGTCCCGCGGCCCCCGTCGTCGGCCCCGAGCCCGAGCCGGAACCGGAGCCCGAACCATGAGCGGCGTCGAGGTCCGGCTCATCACCGGCGTCACCGAGCAGCTCTACGTCGCCGCGTTCAACGCAGCGCTCGACCTCATGGAGCACGGCGCCGAGGAGTCCAGCCGCGAGGCACCCATCGAAGAGGGCACCCTCGTCCGCTCCGCCCACGTCTCCGTCGACCAGCCCAACGGCGTCGTCCAGATCTCCTACGACACGCCCTACGCCATCGTGCAGCACGAGGACCAGAGCCTCCGCCACGACGACGGCCGCAAGGCGAAGTACCTCGAGGACCCCATGGTCCAGCAGGTCGCCCCCGTCGCCGAGCAGTTCATCGGTGATCGCGTCCGCAAGGCGGCGTCCTGATGCTCGCCGCCGCACTCTGCGTGCACCTCGCCGAGACCATCGACGGCCTCACCTACACCGGCTCCCAGAACACCGGCAACGTGTTCTTCGGCAACGAGCCGGCGGCCCCGAACAAGGCCGTCACCGTCTTCGGTCGCCCGGGCACGCCCGAGCAGTCGTTCAACCTCCCGGCCGCCGACCCGCACGCCCAGATCATCGTGCGCGGCGAGCAGTACGCCCACCGTGCCGGGTGGGAGCTCGCCCTCGCCATCCACGGCGCCCTCGACCACCTCGACGGTGTCGTGCTCGCCGAGGGCACGCCGGACGAGGTCTACGTCGTCGGCTGCACCGCCCAGCAGTCGGCGCCCATCGAGCTCGGCCGCGACGCCAACGCGCGCCCGCGGTTCTCCCTCAACTTCGCCCTCTCCGTCAACCAGCCCACCGCACACCGCCCCTAAGGAGGCACACCATGGGTACCAAGTACCTCGTCAGGGACACCGAGTTCCACCTCAACACCGGCACGCCGGACTCACCCGTCTGGGTCGAGATCAACGGCCTGACCGACTTCACCCCGTCGAACTCGAAGACCGACGCCGACACGACCACCTTCGACGAGGACGGCGAGGAGTCCCACCTCCCGGCGTCGCGCGGGGCATCGTTCACCCTCGGCGGCAAGATCATCTACACCGACGAGACGCTGACCACCCGTGACCCGGGCCAGCTCGCCGTCGAGACGTGGGCGAAGGGCATCGGTCCGGCGGGCCTCAAGCAGTTCCGCATGACGCTGCCCGACGCGGCCGGGACGACCAAGACGTTCCTCGCCTCGTGCAGCATCACCCCGAACGGCGGCGGCACCAACGACGCCGCGGGATGGAACCTCGCCATCACCCGCTCGGGCCCGACGATCGACTCGAACGTCGGCGCCGCTCCGTCCACCCCGGGCACCCCGACCGGCTCGGCCGGTGACGACCTGGTCACCGTGTCGTGGACCGGCTCGGCGGGCACCGGCGGCCACTTCGTGGTCTACGCCTACGACGACGGTGTGCTCGCCCACACCCGCATCACGTCGACGTCGCCGTACACCTTCAACGGCCTCGCGAACACCACCGGCTACACGTTCCGCGTGCGGGCCGTGTCGGCCACCGGTCAGGAGTCGGCACTCTCCGCCGAGTCGACCGAGTACACGACCACCTGATGGCCGCCAAGGGGGAAGGGGTCGACGTCAGCGACGACGTCGACCCCGCACTGGCCGCCTTCGCCGCGTGGCGCGAGAGCCGACGGATGCCGACCGTCGATCACGACGCGTTCGGGTCGACGTGGCAGTTTCCGCGGTCGATGCCAGCGCAGCTGTGGTTCTTCTACCAGGAGCTGCGCGCCGCCGGCCGTCGGATCAACCAGCTCACCTACGGCGAACTGGACGACCTCGCTCCGATGGTCGTGCCCGCTGACGTGCTCGCCGAGTGGTGCAAGCTCCCGGCGACGCTGGACGAGTTCCACAGCGAAGTGATCCGCGTCGTGTTCATGTACCTGTTCCCGCAGCCCGACACCGCCGAGGACGGTGATGCCTCGGGGGAAGCGGAGACGGAGTCGACCTCGGCGACCTCATCGTCGCCCACATCCGACTCCTCGTCCGCGACTTCGAGCGCGAGTACCGCATCAACCTCGTCCAAGCGGTCGAAGAAGAAGGGCTGACGTGGGACGAGTTCGTCGACCGCGTCGTCGGTCTGTCCTCGCGCTCCCGGTTCTGGGAGGCGTACCAGGCGTCGCAGCGGAAGAAGGGCGACGACCAGGTGATCGACGACGACGCGGCGCTGCACCGTGCGCTGATGGAGGTCTGACGTGGCACTGATCGTTGCCGACCTCGTAGCCAAGCTGGGTATCGACGCCAAGGCCATGGACGCCCAGGTCGAGGCCCAGACCAAGAAGACGGTCAAGGACCTCGGCCGCATCGTCACCGCTGCGGAAGAGGTCGGCCGCGACGCTGGCACCGAGCTCGGCGACGGGCTGGGCCGCGGCGCCGATGACGGCGTCGTCTCGGCGGCCAAGGCGCTCGCGGATGGCGAGGCCCGGATGGCGAAGGTGGCCGGCGACGTCGGTGGGCGCGCCGGCGACGCACTTGCCGGCGGCTTCGAGGATGAGATCAGCGACGACGAGTGGGCGAAGATCGTCGAGCGCGGCATCGTCGCGGCTGGTGCTGACGGCCAGCAGATGGGCAACCGCGTCGGCAAGGAGATCGGCGAGTCGGTCACCGACGGTGTGCGATCCGGATCGAGAGGCGTCGGCGCAGGGCTCGGCGACGAGTTCAAGAACAACACCTCGGACCTGCCCGCCAAGTCCCGGGATCGCGGCCAGGACGTCGGTGGCGCTCTCGGCGGCGGCGTGCTCGACGGCATGCCCGATCTGTCGTCTGGCCTGGACGGCCTGCTCGACGACGCCCTCAGCTCACTGCCTGCCGGGCTCGCGGGTCCGGCCACCGCAGCGGGCGCCGCCATCGGCGCTGCGCTGATCGCTGGGTACGCCGACGCCATCGCCAACGACGCTGGTGCGGACAAGCTGGCCGCCGGTCTCGGCATCAGCACCGATGGCGCCGAGCGCGACCGGCTTGCCCGGGCGAGCGCAGACCTCTACCGCAATGCGTGGGGTGAGTCGACCGAGGACGTGCGCACCGCCATCGACGCCGTCTACTCCACCCTCGAGGAGTCCCGCGCCTCCGAGGCTGCGCTCGAGCGACTCACCGCCAAGGGCATGGCGATCGCCGACGTGTTCGGCACCGACATCGGCCTCGCCGTCTCCAACGCCGGCATCCTGATCCGCTCGAAGCTCGCCAAGGACGCTGACGAAGCGTTCGACCTGATCGCCAAGGCGGCCACCGAGGTCCCAGCACATCTCCGTGACGAGCTCGGCGACGCCACCCAGGAGTACTCGACCTTCTTCGGTCAGCTCGGCTTCGACGGGCGCGAGGCGTTCGGCATGCTCGTCGACGCCGCCGAGGACGGGCAGTACGCCGTCGACAAGACCGGCGACGCGATCAAGGAGCTGTTCCTGCGCGCCGGCGCACCGAACGACAAGACCGCCATGGACGCCCTCGACGCCCTCGGGTTCAAGGGGGAGGAGGTCGCCCGACGGCTCCAGGGTGGCGGCGAGGGTGCCCGTGACGCGGTGTCGCAGATCGCCGCGGCGCTGCTCCAGGTCGAGGATCCGGCCGCCCGCTTCGCCCTCTCCGTGGACCTCATGGGTGCCCCGGTCGAGGACCTCGGCAAGCGCTACCCCGAGTTCCTCGAGCAGCTGCGCGACGGCCGCACGATCATGGACGACACCGCCGGTGCGGCCGACAACCTGACCGACAGTTACGAAAACACGGCCTCGTCGATCGAGGTCGTGAAGCGCGAGCTGGCGGGTCTGTTCGAGGACTTCGCCAACAAGCGGCTCGACCCGCTGGCCTGGCTCGTCTCGGACGACGATAAGTCCATCAGTGAATGGGCGTCGAACGTCGGGGCCACCATCGGTGGCGGCATCATCGACTCGATCAAGTTCACTGTCGCCGGGCCGCTCGGGTGGCTCCTCCCGGACAGCCCGTTCGGCGGCGGCGAGGGCGAGAACGACGGCAGCGGCCCAGGGAAGGGCGCAGGTGCCGCCATCGCTGGCAGGCAGGCCGACGAGGCCGAGCGCGCTGCCGTCACGTGGAAGAGCTTCAATGACCAGCTCTGGGGCTACACCGACAACAGCCTCAAGGCGAGCACGGCGACCACGACCTTCGCCGACGAGGTCGAGAAGCTCGAGGACCGGGTGAAGCCCCTCAAGGGCACGCTCGACCAGTCGGCGATCGGTGTCGAGTCGTTCCGCGACGCGCTCAGCGGCACCAACCCGTTGGCCGGGCTACTCGGCACCGCACTCGACACTGACCAGGCACTCGTCGACCTGAAGCAGACCCTCGTCGACCTCGACTCCAGCGTCAACATCGGCAAGATCGCGCTGGGGGTGGAGGACCCCGACGAGGACACCGCCGCCGTCCTCAATGACGTGCTCGCAACGGTCGGCCCGCTCAAGGAGCGCATCGCTGCCGCCTTCGAGTTCGGCGGTGAAGGCGCCATGCGAGACACCGCCGACGGCATCCAGGCCGACCTCCTGCGCATCTTCGAGCAGGCGGGCCTGACCAAGGACCAGATCAAGGACCTGTTCGCCGTGATGGGTCTCACCGACGAGGACATCGACATCGCGGTGAAGGTCTCCGGCGACGACGTCGCCATCGCGCAGCTCCAGATCCTGCGCGACATGGTCGGCGCCGACCTCAACGCCGATGGTGAGTACGGCCGCATCGATGCTTTCGTCGGCATGAAGGTCGCCGAGGGCGACTTCACCGCGGCCCGCGACATCGTGCTCGCTTTCCAGCAAGACATGGTCGACGGGTCGATCGACAACCCGATCCTCCTCGCGCTGAACGCCGACCCGACACAGGCGAAGGCGACGACCGAGCAGTGGTCAGCAGAGACCGCCGGCAAGGTGACGAACACCAACCTGGGCGTGAACACCGTCGTCGCCGACACCCAGTTCCAGGCGTGGAAGAAGCACCTCGAGTCGCAGGGCGTGAAGATCCCGGTGGCGCTCGAGGTGTCGGTCCGCAACGCCCAGCAGATCATCGACGGCGGCGGCTACGGCGCCCCGTACAACATCGGGGTCCTCGAGCTCGCCCAAGGGCGCGACCTCAACGGCAACGGCGTCATCGGTCGCGCTGGAGGTGGGCCGATCCCCGACGTCGGTGGCCTGCCGGTGCCCGGCCTCGACCCGTCCGACACCGTGCCCACGATGACGACCCCGGGAGAGTGGGTCATCAAGGAGCCGTCCGCCACGAAGCTGGGTCCGGCGGTGATGGCTGCGGTCAACGAGGGGCAGCTCCCGCACATCCCGGTGCCCGTGCATGCTGGCGACTCCGGCGGCTCGTCGGCACCGGCGTCGATGGTCGAGGTGGGTCGCCTCGCCGCCGAGGTGCGCACGCTCGCCCGCGAGGTGGCGCGCAAGGGGAACACGTACCAGATCCACGGCGGCAACGCTGAGGAGACGTCGCTCTCGATTGAGCGCCGGCAGGCCGCTCACGCATGGTCGGCGGGCCTCTGATGGGCTACACCGTGCCGGCCGACGCCGACCTCTTCACCGTCGAGCGTGACGACGACACGCTCACCCTGCCCGCCCCGTGGTGCAAGGTGCAGACCCTCGCCGGGCTCAAGCGCCACGGCGCCCAGCGCAAGGGCAACCTCGTCGTGCCCCGCGCTCACGGCGAGGTGCCGATGCCGCGCCGCCGAGGCGCGCTCAGCGTCGACCTCCGTCTCATCCTCCTGGGCGACACCGCCCGCGACGGGTCGCCGTCAGCGCTGTCCCCGCGGGCGCAGATGCAGGACCACATCGACTTCCTCCTCGCCATGTGCGAGCCGGTCGACGAGGAGCCCTGGACGCTCGACGGGTCGCTCGTGCTCACGAGCATCGAAGAGACCCGCGCCGCCGGCGTGCAGCTCGAGCTGCTCGACGACGTCGAGGACATCTGGACGTCCTGGGGTCGCTGCACCCTGAACGTCAACGTGCCCCTCGGGAAGTTCGAGGTCGAGCCGTGACCGTCGCCGCCGCCGTCTACAACCCGGCGAACACCGGCTCGGCGATCGCCTCGGTCAGCGTCGTCGATGACCGAGGCGCGATGCGCGGGCTGCTCGACGCCGAGGCCCCGACCGAGCTCGGCAAGTACACCGCAGTCTCGATCGACGTGCACCGCTCGCATCCCGCGGCGTCGGCGTTCGTGCCGAAGCGAGTCGTGCGCCTGACCGACGGCTCCGGCGACGAGGTGAAGTTCCGCATTCGCAAGGTGAAGGACGCCAAGATCCGGGCCAACGCGAACGCCGAGGTCGTGCGCGTCACCGGCTACACGCTGCTGCACGACTGGACCCGGCACCGCGTCGAGGGGCACATGCCCGCGGGCTCCGAGCCTCGGTCCGACGTCGTCGCCTACAACTTCGCCACCCCCGGCCGCGACCTGTCCGACATGACCGACACGGCCTACGCGCAGCCCCGCTCCGGCGCAGGGTTCACCGCTCCGGCGTTCTGGCCGGACCCGTTCACGACGCCCGTCTGGACGAACGCCGAGGACCCCGACACGCCGCTCGGGTCGATCTTCGGGGTGCGCGACTTCACCCTCGCCACGCCGGCGCAGGTCGTCGTCAAGATGTCCGCCGACGACGGGTTCATCCCGTGGCTCCAGGGCTGCGAGTTCCCCGAGCGCGCACCGCGCACCTACGGCACCGAGCACATCTGGCACAACACCTACAACGGGGCGGTCGCCGACCTCGAGGCCGGGACCTACCGGTTCGGGGTCGAGGCGAAGAACATCTCCGGCCCCGCCGCCCTGTGGGTCTCAGCGTGGGACACCAATGCGGCACTGCTCGGCGATCCGCTGTTCATCACCGGCACCGACGAGGGCAACCCAATCATCGGCGACTGGAAGTGGTGCGCCTACCCGACGACCCGCCTCGGCTGTCCGATCCTGCGGCCGGTCGTCGACTTCCTCGAGCGCGCCCAGGCACGCGACACCGGCGACCCCGGCAAGGGGTCGATGCTCGACTGGGAACTCGGGTTCACCGAGGACGAGGACACCAACGGCGACCCGGTGCCGTCGGCCGAGTTCTCCATCGAGACACGCCGCCACGGCCTCGACCTCCTCGACGCCATCGCCCTCGACTACTGCACCTTCAAGGTCCGCAAGGGCGCGGGCCTCATCCTCGACGCCTTCCTCGATCCCGGCGTCGCGTCGGGTGAGACCTACGACGACGACCAGCTCGACGAGCTCACGAGGACGGTGGCCGCATGAGCCTCTGCAACGCCGTGCGCATCGACCTCGACGACGGCCAGCAGGTCTGGGTCACCGACGACGCCTCGATCGACACCTACGGCCGCGAGGAGGAGATCTACAGCGCCCGCGGTGCGGTGAACGCGGCGAAGGCGCAGGAGATCGGCGCGACGTACCTCGCCGGCCGCAAGGCCCCGCTGGTCTCGACTGAGGTGTCACCGTCGCGCGGCGCGGTCGCGGGCGTGGACTACGACGAGGGCGACACCGTCGACGTCGACGGTGAGGTCCAGCGCTGCGTCGGCATCGACCGCAAGCTCAACACGACGAACGGCCTGTGGCTGCCACGGAAGCCGTCGTTCACGTCGCTCGTCGACGAGTCCAAGCAGCGTGCCGACCGGGCGATCGAGCGGCTCATCTCCGAGCAGGGCGGGGGAGCGGTCTCCGCCACCGCGGCGCCATCCAAGCTCGACATCGACCTCGGGCCCGTCCGCAAGATCGAGACGTTGAAGTGGGCGTGGTACGACTCGGCCGACTCCGGTGACCGCGTCGTGCTCGACGACGTGAGCACCTGGCATGACGAGCAGATCACGCAGGTGTGCCGCATGGGGTCGATCCTGTGCACCGTCGACTACGACGGCGCGACGGGATGGTCGCACTTCGAGCTGTTCAAGAACGGGTCGGAGTGGAACCCGTTGTTCGAGATCGTGATGGACGCGACGCCGCCGCTGATCCCGTTCGCGTACGTGCGGGTCTACGGCTACGAGTTCCTGTTCCCGGGTGACGTCCTGACGTGGCGCTGCACGGTGAACGGCCAGCACCGACAGGGCGCGCTCTCGATCGACTTGGTGCCGGCGACATGAGCCGCACAGCGGAACGATCCGCCCTCGACCCTGCGACCCGGTTCCTCCTCGCAGAGAAGGACCTCGATGACCACGACGTCGACATCGTCGGCCTCAACGGCAGATTGGACAAGATCCTGTGGGCACTCGTCGGAATCCTGATCTCGACGTCGACGGCGGCGGTGCTCCTGGCGTTGAACCTGGTGGTGGGACGGTGACCGCGGATCGCACCGACCGGGCGCTCAACGGTGTGCTTGCCGTGGTGGCCGTGTTGACCGCGGGGTCGGTGATCATGCTGATGGTCGCGCTGCCGGCGATCTTCTCGTCGTCGAACAACTCGGATCAGGTGCGACGCGGGAACGAGCTGACGACGTGCCGTGCCGACTTCGTGGCCGATGTCGAGGACGCCGATGGCGCGTTGTCGGCTGCGAAGGCGCGGCTGTTGATCGCCGATTCGGACCAGCTGTCGCTCCTGCCTCAGGGTCTCGCGGCTGCGTTGGAGAACCCTGACGAGATCGGCCCGATTCTCGATCGTTCGATCGGCGGCCAGGAGGCGATCGAAGCGGCGCAGGTCGATGTGCTCGCCGCGGTCGAGAGCCTGTTCGCTGCGAACGAAGCGCGGCGTGAAGCGAACCGCAGGTCCCGCGAGGACCCAGAGGGGTTCCTCGCTGAGTGCAAGGCGCGCGGCTGATGGCGTACCCGGCGAACCTGCGCGGCTGGGGTCCCGGCTGGCCCACGAACCGGATCAACGATCAGGTGTGGGTGTCCGCGATGCGGTCCGGTGTCCGGTTCCAGGTGCACCACGTGATCGCACCGTTGATCAAGTTCCTGATCGACGAGGTGGAGCGGCGCGGCTACTGGCTGCATGTCGACGGTGACACGCCGGACGACTGGTCGTTCAGCTCGAGACCGATCCGCGGCCGGAACGCGCCGTCGAACCATTCGTGGGGCCTCGCGATCGACATCGACGCGACCCAGTATCCGATGGGTACGCGCAAGAACCCGCCGCGCTGGATCATCGACCTGTTCGAGTCGTACGGCTTCGAGTGGGGCGGCCGTTGGAAGCGTCCCGATCCGATGCATTTCGAGTACGTCGGCTCGATCACCGAGGCCCGGTTCACGGTCGCTGCGCTCGCTGCCGGTCACCTCGTCAACAAGCCGGCGCCGTTGCCGCCTGGCGCTCCGCCGCTCGCTCCACCCCCGATCCCTCGATCCCAGGAGGACCCCATGTTCGTGACCATCCAAGGCTCCGGTGTCGGCTCCGGGCGTTTCCTGATCATCCCGGGTGGCATCCCGGTCGGCCCGATGAACGACGCCGAGTGGATGTCGGCGCGGAAGGAAGCGCCGACGGTGCCGCACGTGACGCTCACGAAGGCGCTGGGTTCGATGGCGCTCTACAACAAGCGGGGCTGACCGTGGCCTCGTTCGTCTCGCAGATCAACGATCCGAAGGCGGCAGCGCGGTGGGTGCCGGAACCGTGCGACGACCTCGGCGCGCAGTCGTGGTGGCCGGATGCGCCGTGGACGCGTCCCGCGGATGGCCCGGTGGATCACGCGGCAACGGCGGCGCTCGCGACGATCCCGGGTGTGGCGACGGTGCGCGCGTCGAAGGGTGTCCCGTTGCAGCTCGCGTCGCTCAAGCATGTGGAGCCGGTGGCGCATCACAACACGGATCGGTTCGGGGTGGAGCGGTTGCCGATGCCGGCGGGCAGGTTGCGGCGCACGGGTGACCCGGACGGCAGCAATTCAGATCGGCAGGCGTTCCTGTTCGACGCGGACCGCGGGTTGTACTTCGAGGTGTCGAACGTGATCGACGCGGCGCCGTGGACGCAGGTGGCCTACGGGTTCGCGCGCCTGTTCAACCGGTCGATCCCGCACTTCTCGAAGAGCATGGACCGCGTCAGCGTGTTCGACCTGTCGAAGCGGTGGGACGCGAAGCCGATGAATGGCACCGCCGCGATCAAGGTCCCGATGCTGCCGATGGTCCCCACCGCGGACGAGTTCGCCGCCGGGCACATCGGCCACGCCCTGCAGTTCTGCGCGACGCACTACCAGCCGCGCCGCATGGTCGGCATGGCCCGGTCGACCGACGGCGCGACTGCGTCCTCGCCGCTGGTCGCCGGCATGCGGTTGCGGCTCACGCAGCACCGCTTCGAGAAGCTCGTCGAGCTGTGGGCCGAGCGGCCCCATGTCGTCGCCCTGCTCGTCTGCCTGCGTGAGTTCGGCATGGTCGTCGCCGACCGCACGAACCCCGAGGCGGGCCACCTGCTGCGCATCGCCCAGGACCCCGCCATCGACATCGAGGGCCTGCACCTCGTGATCACCGACTTCGAGATCATCCAACCCTGACCAGGAGGTCACCACCATGTCCGACGAGCTGACCCTCGACCACCCGATCATCCCCGGCCTCACCGCCTCGCGCCGCCGCACCATCCAGGCAGCGCTCCCCGTCGTCGCAGCGATCGCCACCGTCTACGGCGTCACCAGCAACGAGATGTCCGCCCTGTGGGTGAACCTCGCCGCAGCGGTCATCTCCGCGGGCGTCGCGCTCCCCAACGTGCAGGGCGCGTCTCCGCTGCGGAAGTGGCTCTACGGCCTCGTGCCCGCTGTCGCAGCGCTGTGTGTCGGCTTCGGCATCGTCGACGGCCAGACCGCAGCCCTGTGGGTGTCGCTCGCAGCCGTCGTCATCTCGGGCGGCGTCGCCCTCCCGAACACCACCGACGTGATCGACACGACCGCCGTCGAGAGCATCCAGTGATCCTCGTGTGTCAGCCCACCTCGACCGGGGGTGGGCTGACATGACGATCACCGCGTACCGGGCGGCCGTGCTCGCAGACTCACCGGCCGGGTTCTGGCAGCTGCAGTCGGTCGCGACGGCCGGCGTCGACTCGTCCGGCAACGCTCGTCACGGCACGGTCTCCGGGACCATCTACACGCCCGCCGAGGCTGGACCCGGCGTCGATGTCGACGCCGTCAAGTTCGACTACTCGACACCGGGCCGGATCATCGTCCCGGACAACAACGTGTGGTCGTCAACGAACTTCACCGTCGAGGCGTGGGTCCGAGCCGGGCGTCTGACCGGCAACGTGCAGACGATGATCCGCAAGTCGCACTCGACCCTCGGTCAGGCGGAGTGGCTGCTGTCCGAGGGTGGCGTGCACCGGCTCCGGTTCCGGATCTCGAACACGGCGGTCGCGACCTGGCGCGGCACCTTCACGGGCGACATCAACGAGGCGACGTGCCCGCGCGACGCGTGGCACCACGTCGCAGCGGTGTTCAACGGGACCCAGTGCCGAGCGTTCATCGACGGGGTGCTCGTCGAGTCCCCGGGCACCGGGCCGACCGGTACCCGTGTCGGCAACACGACGGGCAACCTCATCATCGGAGCAGCCCACGACACTGGCACCGAGCCGTGGGACGGCGGCCTTTCGATGGTCGCCTACTACCCTTCGGCACTATCCGACGCCCGAATCGCATCGCACTACGCCGCGATGACGCTCACCCCGCCATGTGTCCAACGTGGCTACCGTGGCATCGGACTCGTGCGTGGCCACGGCCGCTTCTGAGGCTGCTGATCGCGCAGGTCGACGACCTTCGACGCCTTGAATCGCATCATCGGTCGCTCGACCAGCAGCCACGACGCCCCGGCGAGGGCGAACGACACCACGAACAGCCCGACCGTCTCGACGAGGCGACCGGATGGCCAGCGGCCGACGTACTTCGAGTAGGCATGCACCACCAGCCAGTGCCACAGGTACAGGCCGTAGGAGAGCCGGCCGATCAGCACGAGCGCGGCGAAGGTCATCACCCGGGAGTGGTGCTGGGCGAGGTAGGCGATCGCCGCAGCGGCCAGTAGCGCGACGAGCGCGGGAGCGGCGACGTACCGGAACGTCCCCATGTCGTAGAGGTCGGCGAACTTGGTGCCCAGCAGCGGGTCGAGCAGCGCCAGGATCCCGCCGATCACGAGCAGCATGACGCCGGCGGCAGCGGCGATCAAAGGGGTGACCTCGACCCTCACCCCGCGGACGAACAACACAGCGAGCGCGCACCCGGCGAGCAGCAGCAGAGCGTTCGTGTCCGTCGCCGCGTAGATCCGGTTCGGCGCATCGTCGTGGGTGTTCCACAGCCACACCCGCCAGAGCAACGACGTTGCGGCCATGCCGCTGATGATCCACCCGGCGGCACGTAGCGACCACCGCGACACGATCAGCAGCACGACGATCGGCCACACCACGTAGAACTGCTCCTCGACTGCCAGGGACCACATCTGTCCGAAGGGCTCGATCGACTCGCCCGACATCTGCACCCAGTTGCCCATGTAGAACACCACGCCGGTGAGCGCCCACGGCGACGGTCGTTCAGAGCTCAGCGGCAGCGCCATCGCCACGGCGATCAGCAGGGCGAGCGCCGGCAGAAGTCGGACGAACCGCCGCCGCCAGAACCCGCGCAAGCTGATGCTGTCCTCGCGACTGTGCTCCTCGAGCAGGAGCGCCGTGATGAGGAACCCGGAGAGCACGAAGAACACGCTCACTCCGGTGCGCCCGGCGTTCGAGAAGCCAGCGACTTGGAAGTGGGCGAGCATCACCATGAGCACGGCGACGCCGCGCAACCCATCCAGCCCAGGTCGATGACCCAGCTTCCAATCGTTCGTCATCAGCTTCCCTCTCCCGAGCACGACAGTACGGGCCAGCGGCCCCCGGTTGCGATAGGGACTTCTCCCGGCACACTGACCTGGTGGACATCGAGTGGCTCAGCACCGCCGAGGCCGCCGAGCTGCTCGGCATCACGCCCCGCACCCTCTACCGACTCATCAACGCCGGCGACGTCCCCGCCTACCGCATCGGCCGCGTCATCCGACTGCAGCGCGCCGAAGTGCTCGACTACATCGAGCGCTCGAGGATCACTCCGGAGCGTCCGCCGGGATGAGCCGCGTGAGCACCGGGAACAGCCCGAGCTCGTCGTCGCGGTCGAACGTCTGCACCAAGTGCACCCGCCGACCGTGACCGGTCGTCGTCTCCCGGGACCACTCGAACACCACGTCGTCGCGGCCACCGACCACACGGCAGCGCGTCGAGCTCGGCGCACCCACCGTCGTGACCCAGATCGTCTCGCCCTCGGCAGGCAACTCCATGCCCCGACGGTACGAAGGGGGAGTGACAGCAGGCGATCCCCGCACGATGGATCTGAGCGGCCCCCGCCATTGCAGGTATCGCGGCAACGAGCACAGCGATACCATCGCCACGACTCATAATCGCTCGGTCGCGGGTTCGATCCCCGCCCCGCCCCCCCCTCGGCGCTCTCGTGCGGGTGACGATGCTTCGGCCAACACATGACTCGGTGACTCCGAGTCGGTAGGGTTCCCCAGGCTGTGTCACTCTCGGAGCTTCGGTGTCGATCGAGCCGTCGTCCGACAAACCATGGGGGAACTCACATGTCTCGGACCCGGACGCTCGTCGCGCTCGCCATCGCAAGCCTCGCGCTGCCGCTCGCTGCCTGTGCAGCACCGCCCACGACCACGCCCGGCAACGGCACCATCGCCGCCGGTTGCTACGACTCGATCGACGAGGGTGCGCCCGACCTGCGCTTCAGCGGCATCGTCAACGTGCTCGACAACCTCGACATCGCCTGGAACTGGTCGACGCTGTCGCCCTCGACCAACGGCACCTGCACCGGCGCTGCCGCCGGCGCGCCCTACGCCTTCACGCTGGTGACCGGCGACAACCAGGCGAGCGCGGACGCCGCGTGCGCCGGGCTGGGCCTGACCACCGCCTCGCAGCTCAACACCTCGTACACGACCTTCCCGGCGAACGCCTGGGTCTGCGACCCGGCGGTCGACTGATCGAGCACACCCGGTCCCACGCGACCGGGACGGCGGAAGCGGGGGGGGGGGGGGCGCGCCGGGGGGGCGGGGGGGGGGGGGGGGGGGGGGGGGGGGGGGGGGGGCGGGGGGGGGGGGGGGGGGGGCGGGGGGGGGGGGGGGGGGGGGGGGGGGGGGGGGGGGGGGGGGGGGGGGGGGGGGGGGGGGGGGGGGGGGGGGGGGGGGGGGGGGGGGGGGGGGGGG
>JAEZBO010000064.1 GCA_023427085.1 Pseudomonadota bacterium | reverse complement strand
GTGTGCCGGCGCCCAGGCCCGGATTCAAAACGGCGGCTGGGGCTTGCGCCACAGCCGCCGCAGGCGGAGCGACCGGCTTAGCGCACCGGCCAGCCGTACATCAGGCCGCCATCCTTCCAGGGCTTGTTCAGGCCACGCTCGAGTTTCATCGCGCTGGTCTGGCCCAGGTTGCGCTCGAAGCTTTCGCCGTAGTTGCCCACCGACTTGATGATGTTGTAGGCCCACTTGTCATCCACGCCCAGGTTCTTGCCCATGCCGGCGGTCGCGCCCAGGATGCGCTGGATGTTGGGGTTGGTGCTCTTGACCATCTCGTCGACGTTCTTGGACGTGATGCCGTACTCTTCGGCCTCGAGCATGGCGTTGAGCGTCCAGCGCACCACGTTGAACCATTGCTCGTCGCCCTGGCGGACCATCGGGCCCAGCGGCTCCTTGGAGAAGTCTTCCGGCAGGATCTCGTAGCTGTCGGGGTTCTCGAGCGTGGTGCGGGTCGAGGCCAGCTGCGACTTGTCGGTCGTGAAGGCATCGCAACGGCCCGACGAGAACGCGCGCACGACTTCGTCGTACTTCTCGATCACGACCGGCTTGAATTCGATCTTCTGGCCGCGGAACCAGTCGGCCAGGTTCAGTTCGGTGGTGGTGCCGGGCTGCACGCAGACCGTGGCGCCGCCGAGTTCCTTGGCGCTCTTGAGGCCGAGGTCTTTCTTGACCATCACGCCCTGGCTGTCGTAGTAGTTCACGCCGGCGCCGATCAGGCCCAGCGTGGTGTCGCGCGTCAGCGTGACGGTGGTGTTGCGGGTCAGCACGTCGATTTCGCCCGATTGCAGCGCGGTGAAGCGTTGCTGGGTGTTCAGCGGCGTGATCTTGAACTTGGTGGCGTCGTTGAACACCGTGGCGGCGACGGCCTTGCACAGGTCGACGTCCAGTCCTTGCCATTGCCCCTTGCTATCGGCCAGCGAGAAGCCGGGAATGCCGGTCGAGACGCCGCACTGGACAAAGCCTTTTTTCTTCACGGCATCGAACGTGGCGCCCGCTTGGGCACCCGACGAAACGGCGAACAGGGCAACGCCCAAAGCAGCGAGTTTTAGTACTTTCATGGTGGATCTCCGTAAACGGGGGGCAGGGCCCTGCACGCTGTGCAGTCTTCAAATCGTCACGACTGCCTGCGTGGGCATGGTATCTCTTTGCAACTTTCCAGACATGAGGGATATCCCTTGTTGCAGCGCAGCAAATGCTTGGTTACTGCGTGCGCCCATGCGATCCGGCACCACCGTGGCTGTCAGGCCGCTTGCAGGGGACGGTTGCAAGCGCGGCATGGCCTGCCGCGTGCCGGGGAGTTACTATGGCGCGAGTATTTTCCGGCCGCCGCGCATCGTGCGGGTGGTCACGCCGCGAGCGCCATGATCGAATTCCAGCACGTCTTCAAGTCGTACGGCCAGGGCCGTAACATTCTTGCCGACATCACCTTCCGCGTCTCGCCAGGTGAATTCATTTTTGTATCGGGTCCGTCCGGCGCGGGCAAGTCGACGCTGCTCAAGCTGGTCGGCGGCCTCGAGCCGCCCAGCCGCGGCTCGATCCAGGTCAACGGCCAGCGGCTCGACAAGCTGTCGCCGCGCGCGCGGCCCTATCTGCGGCGCGCCGTCGGCGTGATCCTGCAGGACACCCACCTGCTGTACGACCGCAGCGCGTTCCAGAACGTCATGCTGCCGCTGGCCGTCACCGGCCTGGCGCCGGCCCAGGCCGGCGCGCGGGCCCGGGCGGCGATGGACAAGGTCGGCCTGGCCGGCAAGGAAGACGCCAACCCGATCGAACTGTCCGGCGGCGAGCAGCAGCGCCTGGCGATCGCGCGCGCCATCGTCAACCGGCCCGCCATCCTGATCGCCGACGAGCCCACCGCCAACCTCGACCGCGACACCGCGCGCCGCATCCTGAACGTGTTCCGCGACTTCAACCGCGTCGGCGTGACCATGCTGATCGCCTCGCACGACGAGACGCTGATGGCCGAGCACGCCACCCGCATGCTGCGCGTCGAGCCGGGCAGCTTCCGTGATTCGGCGGCGCAAGCCGCGCAGACGCTGTCCGGGAGGCCGGCATGAAAAGCTGGATGCGGCAGCACCTGTACGCCCTGACGGTCACGCTGCGCCGTTACGCCAAGCAGCCTTTCTCGTCACTGGCCAACATGCTGGTGATCGCGCTGGCGCTGTCGCTGCCGCTGCTGGGCGCGGCCATCCTGGTGTCGGCCGAGCCGGTCGCGCGGCAGGTATCGGTCACGCCCGAGCTGACCGTCTTCATGCAGGTACAGGCGCCCACCGAGCGCGCCGAGCAGACCGCGCAGCGCATCCGCGCCGAACACGACGCCCAGATCGCCGGCGTGCGCGTCATCCCGCGCGAGCAGGCGCTGCAGACGCTGCGCGAGACGCCCGGCTGGCGCGCCTCGCTCGAGGTGCTGCCCGACAACCCGCTGCCCGACGCGGTGGTGGTCACGCTGCGCCAGGGCGACGACCTGGCCGCGCGCGCCGCGACGCTGGCCGCCAGCTGGCGCAACTGGCCCGACGTCGACGTGGTGCAGCTCGACAGCGCCTGGGTGCAGCGCCTGGAGGCGATGCTGCGCTTTGCCCGGATCGGCCTGGTGCTGCTGGCCGCCAGCGTGGTGCTGGTGGTGCTGGCCACGGTGTTCAACACCGTGCGCATGCAGGCGCTGACCCAGCGCGAGGAGATCGCCGTGGCGCGGCTGGTCGGCGCCACCGAATCGTTCGTGCGACGGCCGTTCCTGTACCTGGGCGCGCTCAGCTGCTCGATCGCGGCGGTGCTGGCGATCGGCATCGCCGCGATCGCCCTGCGGCCGCTCAACGACGCACTGGCGACGCTGGCGCGCAGCTACGGCGCCGATTTTGCGCTGCACCTGCCGGCCGGCGGCACGCTGGTGGCCGCGGTGATCGGCGTGGCGCTGCTGGGCGCGCTGTCGGCGCGCTGGTCGGTGACCCGCAATACCCGCTTCTAGACCGACATATGGCCGCTTTCCGTTCGAATGATGCCAGCCGCTTTGGCTAAATTACGCCTCATGAACGAGACCGCCCTCCTTTTGCGACGGCCGCCCGCGCGGCCTCGCTGACCCCACGCCGGCCGTCTTCCGGGTCTGTCCCCCGTCCCCGCCATGCCGTACCAGGAATCCCGCGCGACGCGCACCTACTTCGACACCGCGTTCGACATCCCCGCGGTCAAGGTGCTGCCGACCGAGTACTACGTCTCGAGCGACGAGATCATGATATCGACCGTGCTGGGTTCGTGCGTGTCGGCCTGCATCCGCGACAACCAGACCGGGCTGGCGGGCATGAACCATTTCATGCTGCCGGCCGGCGATCCGGCCTCGCCGGCCTCGGCGACCATGCGCTACGGCGCCTACGCAATGGAATCGCTGATCAACGAGCTGCTCAAGCACGGCGCCTCGCGCGCGCGGCTCGAGGCCAAGGTGTTCGGCGGCGGCGCGGTGCTCGACGCCATGCGCGAGACCAACATCGGCGAGCGCAACGCGGCCTTCGTGGTCAATTACCTGCGGCTCGAGAACATCCCCATCGTCGCGCGCGACTTGGGCGGCCCGCACGCGCGGCGCATCAATTATTTCGTGCGCACCGGCCAGGTGCTGGTGCGCAAGCTGATCTCGCAGCACCGCGCCGAGTCGGTGATCGCCAAGCGCGAGCTGCAGGTGGCCCGCTCGGTGCAACAGGCGGCCGACGGCAAGGCCTGACGGCCGGGCGTCGATCGACCCGCGCGGCCGGCATCGCGGCGCCGGCCGACGGCCTGCCAGCCTGGCCAGGCCCCGCGCTCAGGCCGCCCGCATCCCGGTCAACGACACCACCTTGCCGTGGTAGGCCTGCAGCAGCTCGGCGCGCTGCGCCGCGGCCTTGTGCAGATGGGCTTCCTTGACGTGGCCATAGCCGCGGATCTGCTCGGGCACGCTGGCCAGCGCGACCGCGCAATCGAGATTGGCGCGGCCCAGCTTGGGCAGCAGCTCGAGCACGGTCTGCCGGTACTCGTCGATCAGCGCGCGTTCGACCCGACGCTCGGCGGTGTAGCCGAAGGGGTCGAAGGCGCTGCCGCGCAGAAAGCGCAGCTTCGCCAACACGCCAAACGCCCGCAGCATGCCGGGACCATACTGGCGCTTGCGCAGGTGGCCCTGCGCATCACGCTTGGCCAGCAGCGGCGGCGCCAGATGGAAGTTGAGCTTCCAATCGCCCTCGAACTGCGCCTGCACCTTGCGCAGGAACTCGCCGTCGCTGTATAGCCGCGCGACCTCGTACTCGTCCTTGTAGGCCATCAGCTTGAAGTAATAACGCGCCACCGCCTCGGCCAGCCGCGTGGTGCCGCAGGCGGCCTGCTCGGCCTGCGCGACCTGATCGACCAGCTCGGTGTAGCGGCGCGCATAGGCGGCGTTCTGGTACTGCGTCAGGAAGGCCGCGCGATGCTCGCGCAGGCGCTGCCATTCGGCTTGCGGCCGCTTGAGCTCGACCACCTCGGCCAGCCCGTCCTGCGCCGCTGGCGTCAGCAGCGCGTGCACCGCGGCCGGATCATGCGCCGCGCGGCGGCCCCAGGCGAAAGCGGCCAGGTTGGTGGGCACCTGCTGGCCATTGAGCGTGATGGCGCGCTCGAGCGCCTCGCGGCCCAGCGGCAGCCAGCCCTTCTGGTAGGCGTAGCCCAGCATCAGCGGGTTGGAATAGATCGCATCGCCCAGCAGCTTGACCGCCAGGTCGGCGGCGTCCAGGTAGTCGACCCGCTCGGCGCCGCAGACCCGCTCGAGGTCGCGCCGCAGATCGCCGCCCGGCAAGGTCCAGTCGGGATTGCGGATGAACGCGGCGGTCGGCGCCACGTCGGTGTTGACCAGCACCTTGCTGCGGCCATGGCGCATGCGCGCGGTCGCGTCGGGGCTGGTGCCGACCACCAGGTCGCCGCACAGCACCAGGTCGGCCTCGCCCATCGCCACGCGGGTATTGAGCATGTCCTCGCTGGAGCGCCCCAGCACCACGTGCGAATAGACCGCGCCGCCCTTCTGCGCCAGCCCGGCCATGTCCAGCACCGAACAGCCCTTGCCTTCCAGATGCGCGGCCATGCCCAGCAGCTGGCCGATGGTGACCACGCCGGTGCCGCCGACGCCGGCGATGAAGACACCGTAGCCGCGGCCCGTGTCGGGCAGCTGCGGCTCGGGCAGGTCGTCGGACTGGGCCTGCGCCTGCACGCCGCGCGGCTTGCGCAGCTTGCCCCCTTCGACGGTGACGAAGCTCGGGCAGAAGCCCTTCAGGCACGAGTAGTCCTTGTTGCAGCTGGACTGGTTGATGGTGCGCTTGCGGCCCAGCTCGGTCTCGAGCGGCTCGACCGACAGGCAGTGCGATTTTTCCGAACAGTCGCCGCAGCCCTCGCAGACCCGGTCGTTGATGACCACCCGCCTGGCCGGGTCGGGATAGGCGCCGCGCTTGCGGCGGCGGCGCTTCTCGGTCGCGCAGGTCTGGTCGTAGATCAGCGCCGACACGCCCGGATAGGCGGCCAAGCCGCGCTGCACGGTATCCAGATCGTCACGGTGATGCACCGGCACGCCCGCCGCCATGCCGGTGACGCCCTGGTACTTCTCGGGTTCATCGGTGACCACCTCGATGCGTTCGATGCCTTCGGCAGCCAGTTGCTGCGTGATCATCGGCACCGTGATCGGGCCGTCGACCGGCTGGCCGCCGGTCATGGCGACCGCGTCGTTGAACAGGATCTTGTAGGTGATCGGCACCTTGGCCGCGATCGCCGCGCGGATCGCCAGCAGGCCCGAGTGGTAGTAGGTGCCGTCGCCCAGGTTGGCGAACACGTGTTTTTCTTCGGTGAACGGCGCCTGGCCGACCCATGGCACGCCCTCGCCGCCCATCTGCGTGAAGACGTGGGTGCTGCGGTCCATCCACGTGACCATGTAATGGCAGCCGATGCCCGCCAGCCCGCGCGAGCCCTCGGGCACGCGGGTCGAGGTATTGTGCGGACAGCCGGAACAGAACCACGGCTTGCGTTCGGCCACCACGCGCGGCCGCGCCATGATCTTTTCCTGCTCGGCGATGGCCTCGAGCCGCGCGTTGATGCCGCGCCGCACGTCCTCGGGCAGTTCGATGCGCAACAGCCGCGCGCCCAGCACCTTGGCCACCATCGCCGGCGAGAACTCGTAATGCGCCGGCAGCAGCCAGTTGCCTTGCGGCACCGCCCATTCGCCACCGTCCTTGTCGTCGAACTTGCCGACCACGCGCGGGATCTTGCGGCCCGAGCCGATCCAGCCGAACAGTTCTTCCTTGACCTGGTATTCGAGGATCTGGCGTTTTTCCTCGACCACCACGATCTCGTCCAGGCCTTCGGCGAAGGCCTGCAGGCCGGTGGACTCGAGCGGCCAGACCATGCCGACCTTGAAGTGGCGCAGGCCGATGCGCTGACAGGTGGCTTCGTCCAGGCCCAGGTCGATCAGCGCCTGGCGGGTATCCAGGAAGGCCTTGCCCGAGCTGATGACGCCGAGCCGGGCGCGCTCGCTGGGCACCTGCCACATCTGCCGGTTCAGGCCGTTGGCGCGCGCATAGGCCAGCGCCGCATAGAGCTTGTAGTCGAGCAGCCGCGCCTCTTGTTGCAGCGGCGTGTCGGGCAGCCGGATGTTCAGGCCGTCGGCGGGCAGCTGGAAGTCCTGCGGCAGCACGATCGGCACACGGAAGGGATCGACCTCGACCGACGCCGAGACCTCGACGATGTCGGTGATGGTCTTGAGTCCGACCCAGACGCCGGCGTAGCGGCTCATGGCCCAGCCATGCATGCCGTAGTCGAGCACTTCCTGCACGCTGGCCGGAAACAGCACCGGGATCATGCAGGCCTTGAGGATGTGGTCGCTCTGGTGCGGCAGCGTCGAGGACTTGGCCGGATGGTCGTCGCCGGCCACCACCAGCACGCCACCGTGGCGCGAGGTGCCGGCGGCGTTGGCATGCTTGAAGACGTCGCCGGTGCGATCCACGCCCGGTCCCTTGCCGTACCATATGCCGAACACGCCGTCGTACTTGGCGCCCGGAAACAGGTTGACCTGCTGCGAGCCCCAGACCGCGGTCGCGGCCAGGTCTTCGTTGACGCCCGGCTGGAACACCACGTGGTGTGACTCGAGGTACTTGGCGGCCTTCCACATGTTCTGGTCGACGCCGCCCAGCGGCGAACCGCGGTAGCCCGATACGAAGCCAGCGGTGTTCAGGCCGGCATGCAGGTCGCGCAGGCGCTGGTTGATCGGCAGGCGCACCAGGGCGTGGATGCCGCTCATCCAGGCGCGGCCGTGGTCGAGGGTGTAGCGGTCGTCGAGCTGGACCGAATCGATGGCAGCCCGCTGCGCGGGCGTGATGGGGGCGTTCATGCTTGTCTCTACTCCGTGGGTCTTGGATGCCCGTCGGCTGCCTCGCTCAGGCAGGCTCTTGTGAAGCCGCCCTGCGGGAGTACGGGCGCGGTATGCGCCAGCTTGTTATGACTGCTCTTTTACTCGCCGCAGGAGAACTGCGCAATCAGGATGCCCCCGAAGAGCGGCCCTGTCAGCCGCCGGCCAGGTAACACACGCAAGCAGATGCAAGCCGGGCGCGCGGCGCCGGCAACCATCGCCGCGCCATGATGCCCGCCGCCGTTGCACCGGCCGGCGCCGCTGCGGCCGCGGCTGCCGATCGGCGATAATCGCGGCATGGATTTCGCTCACCGCATCGTCGCCTGGCAGGCCGCCCACGGCCGCCACGGCCTGCCCTGGCAAGGCACCCGCGACCCGTACCGCATCTGGCTGTCGGAGATCATGCTGCAGCAGACCCAGGTCGCCACGGTGATTCCGTACTACCAGCGCTTTCTCGCGCGTTTTCCCGACGTGGCGGCGCTGGCGGCGGCCACGCAAGAGGACGTGATGCCGTACTGGGCCGGGCTGGGCTACTACGCCCGCGCCCGCAACCTGCACCGCTGCGCGCAGGCCGTGGTGCGCGACTGGCAGGGCCATTTCCCGCGTGCCCCGCAGGATATCGCCACGCTGCCCGGGATCGGCCGCTCGACCGCCGCGGCGATCAGCGCGTTCGCGCACGACACCCGCGCCGCGATCCTGGACGGCAACGTCAAGCGCGTGCTGGCGCGACACTTCGGCATCGCCGGCGATCCGATGAAACGCGAGACCGAACGCCTGATGTGGGAGCTGGCCGACAGCCTGCTGCCCGGCAGCGGCGGCCACGATGCCGCCATGCCGGCCTACACGCAGGGGCAGATGGACCTGGGCGCGACGGTCTGTACCCGTGGCAAGCCGGCGTGCGGACGCTGCCCGCTGGCGCAGACCTGCGTGGCGCTGCGTGATGGCCGCCAGGCCGAACTACCCACCCCGAAGGCGCGCAAGGCCGTGCCGCAGCGCGAAACCCGCATGCTGATGCTCGAGTGCGATGGCCAGCTGCTGATGCAGCGCCGGCCCGAGACCGGCATCTGGGGCGGTCTCTGGAGCCTGCCCGAATTCGACGGCGCGCCGCTGGCCGCCGCGCGCGCGCTAGGTGCGGAGCCGTCCGGCGCCCAGGCGCTGGCGCCGTTCGAACACGTGTTCACGCATTTCCGGCTGCACATCAGCCCGTGGCATGTATCGGCTGACCGCCTGTCGCCGCGGGAAACCGACGCGCGCCACCAGTGGACGCCGATCGCCGCGCTGGACGCGCTGGCCTTGCCGGCGCCGGTGCTCAAGCTGCTGCAGGGGTACTACCGCTCGGTGCCGACCGCGCAGGCCAGCCTGCCGCTGGGCGAAGGCTGAACCCCGTCACTCGCGCTTGGCGCGATGGCGGCTGATGCTCATCAACATGCCGCAGGCGATGCCGATGGTCAGCAGCGCGGTACCGCCGTAGCTCATGAACGGCAGTGGCACGCCGACCACCGGCAGGATGCCGGTCACCATGCCGATGTTCACGAACACGTAGACGAACACCACCATCGTCAGCGAGCCGGCCAGCAGCCGGCCGAATTGCGAGCCGGCCGCCGACGCGATCATCAAGCCGCGCGCCAGCATCAGGCCGTACAGCAGCAGCATGGCCACGCCGCCGTACAGGCCGAACTCTTCGGCGAACACCGCGAACACGAAGTCGGTGGTGCGCTCGGGGATGAAGTCCAGGTGGGTCTGCGTGCCCTGCATATAACCCTTGCCGTAGAGCCCGCCCGAGCCGACCGCGATGGTCGACTGGATGGTGTGGAAGCCCTTGCCCAGCGGGTCGGCATTGGGATCGAGCAAGGTGCAGACGCGGTGCTTCTGGTATTCGTGCAGCACCACCCAGTCGGTCTCGGGCTGGCACAGGGGCTCTTCGTAGACCACGATGGCGGTCAGCGCGGCCACGCCGATCAGCGTCACCGGCACCAGCAGCCGGAACGACAGACCGGCGAAATAGATGACGAAGAAGCCGGCGCCGAACACCAGCAGCGCGGTGCCCAGGTCGGGCTGCTTGATGATCAGGATGAACGGCACCGCCAGCATCAGCGCGGCCACCAGGAAGTCGCGGATCCGCACCGCGCCCTCGTGGCGCTGGAAATACCAGGCCAGCATCATCGGCACCGAGATCTTCAGCATCTCGGACGGCTGCAGCCGCGTCACGCCCAGGTCGAGCCAGCGCGTGGCGCCCTTGGAGGTCACGCCGAAGAACTCGACGCCCAGCAGCAGCACCACGCCGATCAGATAGAACGGCAGCGCCAGCTTCATCAGCGTCGGCGGCGGCACCAGCGCCACCGCCCACATCACCAGGAAGGCCAGCACGAAGTTGCGCGACTGGTCGGCGAAGCGCCAGTCGGTGCCGCCGACCGCCGAATGCATGACGGTCAGGCCGAGCGCGGCGAACAGCACCAGCACCAGCAGCAGCGGCCAGTCGAAGGCGGTGAAGACCCGAATGCCGAAATAGACCAGGCGTTTCATGGAGCGATGCTGCCTGTCGTCACCCGCGCGGCATTGACCATGCCCGGCGTGCGCGGCGCCGGCGCGGCCGGCACCGGTGCGGGCGGCACGCGGCGGGTATCGGTGACGGGCGGCGGCACCCCCGGCATGGCCGGCGCCTGGGCCGGCTCGGACGGCCGGCCTGCTTCCGGCTGCGCCGGCGCCGTGGCCGGATTACGCATCAGCCAGTAGTCGTAGACCTTGCGCGCCACCGGCGCGGCGACGCTGCCGCCCCAGCCGGCGTTCTCGACGATCAACGCGATCGCGATGCTGGGCTTGTCGGCCGGCGCAAACGACATGAACAGGGCGTGGTCGCGCAGCCGCTCGTCGATCTCGCTGGCGCGGTACTGGGCGCCCTTGAGGCTGTAGACCTGCGCGGTGCCGGTCTTGCCGGCCACCGTGTACGGTGCGCCCTGGAAGGCGCGGCGCGCGGTGCCGACCTTGACCACATCGCCCAGCGCACGCTTGATGATGTCGACGTTCTCCTGCTTGAGCGGGATGCGGTACGAGGGTTCGGACACGGTCGGCTCGATCTGGTTGCTGACCGAATCCTGCACGCCACGCACCAGGTGCGGCTTCATGTACACGCCATCGTTGGCCAGCACCGCGGTGGCTTGCGCCAGTTGCAGCAAGGTGAACGAGTTGTAGCCCTGCCCGACCGCCACCGAGATCGTCTCGCCGGCATACCAGCGCTGCTGCTCGCGCTCTTTATAGGCGTTGCGTTTCCATTCGCGCGACGGCAGGATGCCGCGCCGTTCGCCTTCCAGGTCGATGCCGGTGAGCTGGCCGAAGCCGAACGGCTTCATGAAGTCGTGCAGCGCGTCCACGCCGATCTCGGGGCCGAGCGAATAGAAATAGGTATCGGACGACACCACCAGCGCGCGGTTCATGTCGGTCATGCCGTAGGCGACCGAACCGGCGTTGCGAAAACGCTGGCCGCCGAACTCGTAGTAGCCCGGATCGAAGAAACGTTCGCCGGCGCGCCGCTTGCCGAGTTCGAGCGCGGCCAGTGCGACGAAGGGTTTGTAGGTCGAACCGATCGGATAGGTGCCGTACAGCGGCCGGTTGATCAGCGGATGGTCGGGCGATTCGTTGAGCTGCTTCCAGTTCTCGACGTCGATGCCGTCGATGAACAGATTGGGGTCGAAGGACGGCTGCGACACGAAGGCCAGCACGTCGCCGGTGGCCGGCTCGATCGCCACCAGCGCGCCGCGGTGGCCGGCAAAGGCCTCTTCGGCCACGCGCTGCAGACCCAGATCCAGCGACAGCACCAGGTTGGCGCCCGGCACCGGGTCGATGCGGCGCAGCGTGCGCACCGGCCGGCCGCGCGCGGTGACCTCGACCTCTTCGAGGCCGGTGCGGCCATGCAGGCTCTGCTCCCAGGTCTTCTCGATGCCCTTCTTGCCGATCACGTCGGTGCCGCGATAGTTGCCCAGCTCGCCCTGCTCTTCGAGCATCTCGAGATCGTTCTCGGCGATCCGGCCGATGTAGCCGACCACGTGGCCGGCCACCGCGCCTTGCGGATACTCGCGGACCCAGCGCGCCTTGAGCTCGACGCCCGGAAAACGGAAGGCATGCGCGGCGAACCACGAGGCCTCGGTCTCGTTAAGGTTGTTGCGCAGCACCACGTTGGCATAACGGCTGGACTCGGCCACGCGCCGCCGGAAGCGGCGCTCGTCGGCGGGGCTGACGTGCACCAGCTGCGGCAAGGTCTTGAACAGCTCGTCGAGCGGACCGGCCTGCGCCGGCACGACCTCGAGCGTGTAGGTGCGGTAGTTGCGCGCCAGCACCTCGCCGTTGCGGTCGACGATCTCGCCGCGGCGCGGCGCGATCGGCACCACCGCGATGCGGTTGCGGTCGGCGCGCGCCGCCAGGCCCTCGTGGCGCTCGACCTGCAACTGCCACAACCGCCACGACAACAGGCCGAAGCAGCACAGCACGAAGCCGACCGCGACCCAGGCACGCAGCCGGAAGCGTTGTCGTTGGTGTTGGCCGGTCTTCTTGAATTCGAACATGGCACGTATCGCTGCAGGCCGGGGCGAGCCCTGAAAAGGCCCCACTTACTAAAAACACGGCCTGGGCCGATGCCGCTTGCCCAGATGCCGCAAGACCCGCGCGCCGCGCCGATGGTGATGCGGGGCGGCAGGCGCGGCGCGCCCGCTTCCGTCAGGCCTTGGAAGCCTCGGTATCTTCGGAATGGCGCTGCGGCAATTGCAGCAACCAGCCGATCACCGGCCACAGCGCCGCGGTGATCAGCGGCGACACCAGCCACTGCCAGCCAGGCCAGCCGCCGGTCAGCCACGCATGCAGCATCAGGCCGAGCAGGTCGGCGCCGACGAACACCGGCAGCAGATGCAAGGCCTGGCCCAGCAGATCGAAACGTTGCAGCCGGCGGTGCAGGTTGTAGGCGCCATAGGCCACCAGCGTGTAGGTTAGCGCATGCTCGCCCAGCAGGCGCGCATCGTGCACGTCCATCAGCAGGCCGAAGCAGAAGGCCATCAGCATGCCGACCCGGCGCGGCTCGTGCACGCACCAGAACGCCAGCACCAGCACCAGCATGTCGGGCGCGGCCGGCCACAGCCGCCACGGCAACAGCGACATCAGCCACACCGCCAGCAGGGAGCCCCAGACAAAAAAGCCGTGCGCCGGCCGCACCAGCGGATCCTGCTCGACCGACTTGGGCCGCGGTACAGGCGGTTGGCTGGAGCGCGAGCGGGTCGCGGCCGGATCAATCGGCTTGCGGCTTTGCACCGGCATCGGGAGTCTCGCTGGTTGGGGGCGGCGGTTGGACCGCCGGCGGCGCGGCAGGTTCAGTGCCGGGCTCGACGGGCTCGGGCGCGATGTCGGGCGAGGTCAACAACACCAGGAAGTGGCGGTAGCGCTCGGGGTGGGCCAGCGGCTCGGCCAGCGCCCGCGCAAAACCCGAGGCGGTATCGCGCTCGACCGCATCGACACGCGCGACCGGCAGGCCGGCCGGAAACAGCCCGCCCACCCCGCTGGTGACCAGCGTATCGCCTTCGCGCACGTCGGCGTCGGCGGTCAGGTAGCGCACCTCGACCTTGCCCTGGGTATTGCCGCCGAAAGCGATCAGCCGCAGGCCGTTGCGCAGCAGCTGGACCGGGATCGACACCTGTTCGTCGGTCAGCAGCGCGGCCTCGGCCGTCATCGGCGTGACCCGCACGATCTGGCCGACCACGCCGCCTTCGTCGATGACCGGCATGCCCGGCGCCAGGCCGCTGGCGCTGCCCTTGTTGAACACCAGGCGCTGGTTGAATGCGCTGGCCGGCTCGTAGAGCACCTCGACCACCACCGCCGACTGGCTGACGGTATCGGACACGCCCAGCAGGCGGCGCAGCTGCGCGTTCTCGGCGGCCAGTTGCGCGGCATGGGTGGCGACCTGCGCCAGCTCGATGCGCTGGCGCTGCAAGGATTCGTTTTCGGTGCGCACCAGCGCGGCGGCATTGAACCAGTCGTTGACCTGGCGCACCGCGTCACGCGGGAACAGTACCGCGCGCTGGAACGGATAGAGGCCGATCGACAGGCCCTGGCGGGCCGGCTCGAGCACGCGCCACTGCGAATCGACCACCAGCAGGCTCAGCGACAGGGCGACCAGCACCAGCAGCCTGAACTCCGCAGAGGGGCCGCGCCGGAACAACCGAAGAGCGTGATGTCGCATCGGAGAAAACAGACGGAGGGGCGGGCGAAGACGCCGGCCCCTCCGCCGGCGCTAACGCGGCGGCCCGGATTACTCGTTGATGAAAATGGCGCCGAGTTTTTCCAGGTGCTCGAGCGCATCGCCGCAGCCCCGGACCACGCAGGTCAGCGGATCGTCGGCCACCACCACGGGCAGGCCGGTTTCTTCTTGCAGCAGGCGATCGAGATCACGCAGCAAGGCGCCGCCACCGGTCAGCGCAATGCCCTTGTCGGTGATGTCGGCGCCCAGCTCGGGCGGGGTGTTCTCGAGCGCGATCTTGACGGCCGAGACGATCTGGTTGAGCGGATCGGTCAACGATTCGAGGATCTCGTTGGACGACACGGTAAAGCTGCGCGGCACGCCTTCGGCCAGATTGCGGCCCTTGACCTCGATCTCGCGCACTTCGGAGCCCGGGAACGCCGAGCCGATTTCTTTCTTGATGAGTTCGGCGGTCGGTTCGCCGATCAGCATGCCGTAGTTGCGGCGGATGTAGTTGACGATGGCCTCGTCGAACTTGTCGCCGCCCACGCGCACCGACCCCTTGTAGACCATGCCGCCCAGCGAGATCACCGCGACCTCGGTGGTGCCGCCGCCGATGTCGACGACCATCGAGCCGCTGGCGTCGGAGACGTTCAGGCCGGCGCCGATCGCGGCGGCCATCGGCTCTTCGATCAGGAACACCTGGCTGGCGCCGGCGCCCAGCGCCGATTCGCGGATCGCGCGGCGCTCGACCTGGGTCGAGCCGCAGGGCACGCAGACGATGATGCGCGGGCTGGGCGCGAGCATGTTGCGCGGGTGCACCATGCGGATGAACTGCTTGAGCATCTGCTCGGTGACGGTGAAGTCGGCGATCACGCCGTCCTTCATGGGCCGGATCGCCTCGATGTTGCCGGGCACGCGGCCGAGCATCTGCTTGGCCTCCTGGCCGACCGCCTGGATGATCTTTTTGCCGTGGGGGCCGCCTTCGTGGCGGATGGCGACGACGGAAGGCTCATCGAGAACGATGCCCTTGCCGCGAACGTAGATGAGCGTGTTGGCCGTACCGAGATCGATGGCCATGTCGCTGGAAAAATAACTGCGCAGAAATCCGAACATGGGAGCTCAGCTGTCCTAGGAATGGGGGACGAAAGAAGAAGGCGCGCTGGCCGCGTTGGCCCGGTGGGCGGCGTCCGGCGCGCGATGAGCCATGTCGACCATGTTCATGCGCAAGCAGCAGACACACGCGCCCTTACCGCAGGCCGCGATCAAACAATGAATGATAACTTATAATTTTCGTCAAATAGCGCCAAAATGCTCGCTATTCTTGATATGCCCGCCCCTCGCATTCCCTGATCTCCCTTCCGTTTTCCTGGCACTCCCCCATGGCGCTGAACGAACAAGACGTGGCCCGCATCGCCCGGCTGGCCCGCATAGAACTCACCCCGGAAAAATTGCAGCGCGCCCGCGGCGAGCTCAATGACATGCTGGGGCTCATCGAACGGCTGCAGTCGGTCGATACCACCGGCGTCGAGCCGCTGGCCCATCCGCTGTCGGTGCACGAAGAAGTCGTGCTGCGCCTGCGCGACGACGCGGTCACCGAGCCGGCCGGCTCCGAAGCGCGCCGCGCCGAGCTGATGGCCAACGCGCCCGCCGCCCAGGACGGCCTGTTCCTGGTTCCCAAGGTCATCGAATAACGCCATGTCTTCTTCTGCCCTGCACACCCGATACGACGGTATCGCGGGCCTGCGCGCCGCGCTCGACGCGCGCGAGGTCAGCGCCGCCGAACTGGCCCAGAGCGCGCTCGACGCCATCGCCGCGCGGCCCGCGCTCAACGCCTTCCTGCACGTCGACGCCGACCTCACGCTGGCGCAGGCACGGCTGGCCGACGCGGCCATCGCCGCCGGCCAGGCCGGTCCGCTGACCGGCATCCCGATCGCCCACAAGGACGTGTTCGTCACGCGCGGCTGGCGCACCACGGCCGGCAGCAAGATGCTGGGCGGCTACGTCAGCCCCTTCGACGCGACCGTGGTCGAGCGCCTGCTGGCGGCCGGCACGGTGTCGCTGGGCAAGCTCAACTGCGACGAGTTCGCGATGGGTTCGGGCAACGAAAACTCGGCCTACGGGCCGGCGCTCAATCCCTGGGACACCCAGGCGGTGCCGGGCGGCTCGTCGGGCGGCTCGGCCGCCGCGGTGGCCGCCGGCCTGGTGGTCGCCACCACCGGCACCGACACGGGTGGCTCGGTGCGCCAGCCGGCCGCGCTGTGCGGCGTCAGCGGCATCAAGCCCACCTACGGCTCGGTGTCGCGCTTCGGCATGGTGGCCTTCGGCTCCAGCCTCGACCAGGCCGGCCCGCTGGCCGCCAGCGCGGCCGACCTGCTGCCGGTGCTCGAAGCCATGTCGGGCTTCGACGAACGCGACGCCACCAGCCACCAGGGCCACGCCAGCGTGCGTGAGCAATACGACGCGGCCCAGGCCGGCATCGCCGCCGCTGGCGCGCGGCCGCTGGCGGGCCTGCGCATCGGCGTGCCGGCCGAATATTTCGGCGCCGGCCTGGCCGACGACGTGGCGCAGGCGGTCGAGGCCGCGCTGGCCGTGTTCGAACAGCTGGGCGCCGTGCGCGTGCCGATCTCGCTGCCGCGCACCGACCTGGCCATCCCGGCCTATTACGTGATCGCGCCGGCCGAGGCCTCGAGCAACCTGAGCCGCTACGACGGCGTGCGCTACGGCCACCGCGCGTCCAGCTACCGCGACCTGGCCGAACTCACCAGCCGCTCGCGCGCCGAAGGCTTCGGCGCCGAAGTGCAGCGCCGCATCCTGGTCGGCACCTACGTGCTGTCGCATGGCTACTACGACGCCTATTACCTGCAGGCACAGCGCCTGCGCCGCATGATCGCGCAGGATTTCCAGCAGGCCTTCGCCAGCCATTGCGACGTCATCATGGGACCGGTCACGCCGACCGTCGCCAAGAACCTGGGCGAGAACCGCGACGACCCGACCGCCGACTGGCTGGCCGACGTCTACACGCTGGGCGTCAGCCTGGCCGGCCTGCCGGCCATATCGGTGCCCTGCGGCTTCGGCCAGGGTCCGGTCAACGGCAAGCGCCCGGTCGGCCTGCAGATCGTCGGCAACTATTTCCAGGAAGGCCGCCTGCTGGCGATCGCCGAACAGTTCCAGCGTGCCACCGACTGGCATCAACAAAAACCGGAAGCGCAATAAATGGCTTGGGAAATCGTCATCGGCCTGGAAACGCACGCACAGCTTTCCACCGCCTCCAAAATCTTCTCGGGCAGCAGCACCCGTTTCGGCGCCGCGGCCAACACGCAGGCCAACGTGGTCGACCTGGCGCTGCCCGGCAGCCTGCCGGTCATGAACCGCGGCGCGGTCGAACGCGCGATCCGCTTCGGCCTGGCGGTCGACGCGACGATCGCGCCGCGCTCGGTGTTCGCGCGCAAAAACTACTTCTACCCCGACCTGCCCAAGAACTACCAGATCAGCCAGTACGAGATCCCGGTGGTGCAAGGCGGCAAGCTGAGCTTTTTTGTCGGCGAGCACGAACATACCGTCAACCTGACCCGTGCCCACCTCGAAGAGGACGCCGGCAAGTCGCTGCACGAAAACGGCCTGCTCGGCCCGCATGGCGAAGCCTCCAGCGGCATCGACCTGAACCGCGCCGGCACGCCGCTGCTCGAGATCGTGTCCGAACCCGAGATGCGCTCGGCCGCCGAAGCGGTCGCGTATGCACGCGCGCTGCACAGCCTGGTGGTCTGGCTGGGCATCTGCGACGGCAACATGCAGGAGGGCTCGTTCCGCGTCGACGCCAACGTGTCGGTGCGGCCGGTCGGCCAGAAAGAATTCGGCACCCGCGCCGAGGTCAAGAACGTCAACTCCTTCCGCTTTCTCGAACGCGCCATCCTGTTCGAGGCACGCCGCCAGATCGAGCTGATCGAGGACGGCGGCACCGTCGTGCAAGAGACACGCCTGTACGACGCCGATCGTGACGAGACCCGCAGCATGCGCAGCAAGGAAGACGCGCACGACTACCGCTATTTCCCCGATCCCGACCTGCCGCCGCTGGTCATCTCGGCGGGCTGGGTCGAGCAGGTGCGCGCCAGCATGCCCGAGTTGCCCGCCGCGCTGCGGGCCCGCCTGCAGGCCGACTACGGCCTGCCCGCCTACGACGCCGCGCAGCTGACCGGCAGCCGCGAACTGGCGGCCTACTTCGAAGCGGTGGTGCGGGCGCTGCCCGCCGGCGCCGCGACGCAGCCCTCGGCCGCCAGCGCCAAGCAGGCCGCCAACTGGGTCATGGGTGAGGTTGCCGCTTCGCTGAACCGCGAGGAACGCGAGATCGCCGACTGCCCGGTGTCGGCCGACGCGCTGGCCAAGCTGATCGGCCGCATCGCCGACGGCACCGTCTCGACCAAGATCGCCCGCGACGTATTTGGCGGCATGTGGGCGGGCGAACACGGCGGCGACGCCGACGCCATCATCGAGGCGCGCGGGCTGCGCCAGATCAGCGACAGCGGCGCGATCGGCGCGATGATCGACGCAGTGCTGGCCGCCCATCCGGCCATCGTCGACGAATACCGCGCCGGCAAGCAGAAGGCCTTCAATTCGCTGGTCGGCCAGATCATGAAGGCGGCCAAGGGCAAGGCCAATCCGCAGCAGGTCAACGACCTGCTCAAGGCCAAGCTGGACGCCTGAGGCCTTGGGCCTGAGGCGCTGCGGGCCTTGAGCCCCGGGCTTCGGGCTTCGGGCTTCGGGCCTTCAGCCTTCGATGCCGTAGCGCTGCCGGTAGGCCAGCACGGCCTCGCGATGCGCGCCGAACTCGCGGTCATCCTCGAGCAGCGCCAGGATGTCCTCGAGCGAGGCGATGCTGACCACCGGGATGCCGTAGCTCAGGCCGACGTCCTGCACCGCTGAATGCGCCGACAGCGCGCCGTCGGGACCGGCGCGCTCCATGCGGTCCATCGCGATCAGCACCGCGGCAGGCTCGGCGCCGGCCGCGCGGATGATGTCGACCGACTCGCGCACCGAGGTGCCGGCGGTGATCACGTCGTCGATGATGACCACGCGCCCGGCCAGCGGCGCGCCGACCAGCTTGCCACCCTCGCCGTGGTCCTTGGCTTCCTTGCGGTTGTACGCGAACGGCACGTCGCGCCCCTGGCTCTGCGGCATGCCGGCCAGCGCCACCGAGGTGGCGGTGGCCAGGCCGATACCCTTGTAGGCCGGACCGAACAGCATGTCGAAGGCGATACCCGAGTCGGTCAGCGCCTGCGCGTAGAAGCGCGCCAGCTGTCCGACCGAGCGGCCGTTGTTGAACAGCCCGGCGTTGAAGAAGTACGGGCTGTTGCGGCCCGACTTGGTCACGAAGCTGCCAAAGCGCAGCACGCCTTCCTGGAGGGCGAAACGGACAAAATCGGTGCGAAAGGACGTGGTCATGATGAGGGCGGGCTAGGAACGATGAATGGGCGAACGCGCCATTATCGGCGATTCGGCCGGCGGGCTCAGACGCCGCCGTCGAAGCCCTGCTGACGCCAGGCTTCGAAGACCGTCACGGCCACCGCATTGGACAGGTTCAGGCTGCGCTGGCCAGCCCGCATCGGCAGGCGCAGGCATTGCGACGGCGCGAACAGCGCGTGATGGGCGTCGGACAGGCCGGACGATTCACAGCCGAACACGAACACGTCGCCCGGCGCGAAGCTGGCCTGCGGCAGCAGCGTGGCCGCGCGGGTGGTCATGGCGTAGCGCTGGCGCGGCGGTCCGCCGATGCTGGCGAGCGCCAGCGGCAGGCTGTCGTGCACCTTGACCGGTTGCCACTCGTGGTAGTCGAGGCCGGCGCGGCGCAGCCGCGCATCCTCGAGGTCGAATCCCAGTGGCCGCACCAGATGCAATTGCGCACCCGTGTTGGCGCACAGCCTGATGACGTTGCCCGTGTTGGGAGGAATCTCGGGGTGAACAAGAACGACGTGAAACACTGAGCGGCCAGGGTCGGGTTAAGGAGCGCAGGCGCTATTTTGCCAAACTCCCGGCTTTGCTGCGCTGGGGCGTGCGGGCCGCCGCCAGCACCACCACCCGCGCTGCGCCGGCCTGGCGCAGCGCCAGCGCCGCGGCGCTGGCGGTACTGCCGGTGGTCATGACGTCGTCGACCAGCGCCACCCACGCGCCAGCCACGGCCGGCACGGCCCGGTAGGCATGCCGGGCCGCCAGCTGCCGTTGCCGCCGCCCCAGCCGGCTCTGCTTGCCTTGCAGCGGCGCCTGCCGCGCCCGTTGCAGCCAGCCATGGCGCACCGGCCAGCCGAGTTCTTGCCCGAGCCGGCGCGCCAGCTCGGCCGCGGGGTTGAAGCCGCGGCGCGCCAGCGATGGCTCGGCGGATGGCACCGGCACCAGCTGCCAACCACGCTGCGCCGCCCACGGGGCCTGGCGCACACGCTCGGCCAGCATGGCGGTCAGCGCCCCCGCCAGCGACAGCTGCTGGCGGTTCTTGAACCGCAGCACCAGCAGGTCGGCCGGCGGCTGATAGTCGAACCCCGCGACCGCGGCCTCGAACGGCGCATCGGCCAGCGGGCAGCCGCAGTGCTCGGGGACTGGCCGCGCCAGCGCGCAGCGGCCGCAGCGCGGGCCGTCGAGCAGGCTGGCGCGGGTATCCGCCGCGCAGCCCGCGCACAGGCGCCCGCCGCGCGTGCGGGCGCCGCACAGAGGGCAATCGGACGACAGCCTGGCCGGCAGACGGCGTGCCAGCGCCCGCAGGCGGCGCCATGCCTGCCCGACCCGGCAGCCGCCACGCGCAGGCAGCGCGGGACCGGGC
>JAEZBO010000019.1 GCA_023427085.1 Pseudomonadota bacterium | reverse complement strand
AGCCGGGACGTGCCGGCAGAGGTGGCAGTTGCTGCCGCGCCACAGGCCCGTGGCGCCACGCGGCCACGCAGCCCGTCCCGCCCCCGCCAGCTTGCCCCGGCGGCCGGGATCATGCTACAGTGCAAAGCTTGCCATTTTTGGCAAGTGCGTCTTTTGCTTTTTCGGATCAGTGAACGACGGCGACATGGCCGACGGTTGCGACACGAGCATGGTTTCGTGTGGCGCCAGGTTTCCCGCCCAGTTCGTTTCTGCCAGGCAAGTCCGCCGGGCAGTCTCCCAGCCGGTCCGTAAATCGAATGCCCGGGGATATCCCGGGTTTTATTAGCCCCGACCAATCGCAGTCGGGAATGGAGAAAACGATGTCGAATCCGACACCCACGCCTGCCGCATTCCGGCTCGGGCTGGTGGGCCGCAAGGTTGGCATGACCCGTGTGTTCACGGAAGATGGCGAGTCCATCCCCGTGACCGTGCTGGACGTGTCCAACAACCGCGTCGCCCAAGTCAAGTCTCTCGAGACCGATGGCTACGCAGCCGTTCAGCTGGCCTATGGCAGCCGTCGCGCCTCGCGTGTGGCCAAGCCGCAAACCGGCCACTATGCCAAAGCTGGCATCGAAGCCGGCAGCATCCTCAAAGAGTTCCGCCTCGATCCCGCCCGCGCCGCCGAATTCACGGCCGGCTCGGTGGTTGCCGTCGAAAGCGTGTTCGAAGCCGGCCAACAGGTCGACGTGACGGGCACCACGATCGGTAAGGGTTTCGCCGGCACGATCAAGCGCCACCACTTCGGTTCGCAGCGCGCGTCGCACGGTAACTCGCGTTCGCACCGCGTGCCCGGCTCGATCGGTCAAGCGCAAGATCCCGGCCGTATCTTCCCCGGCAAGCGCATGTCCGGCCACCTGGGTGACGTCACTCGCACCGTCCAGAACCTGGACGTCGTTCGCGTTGACGTCGAACGCGGCCTGCTGTTGGTCAAGGGCGCAGTCCCCGGCCACACCGGCAGCGATATCGTCGTGCGCCCCGCCATCAAGGCGCCCGCCAAGAAGGGAGCGTAAGCAACATGGACATCAAGCTCCTGAACGACCAAGGTCAGTCCGACGCGACGTTCGCCGCGCCTGACACCGTTTTCGGTCGCGACTACAACGAAGCGCTGATCCATCAGATCGTGGTGGCCTACCAGGCCAATGCCCGTAGCGGCAACCGCGCTCAAAAGGACCGCGCCGAAGTCAAGCACTCCACCAAGAAGCCCTGGCGCCAGAAGGGTACCGGCCGCGCTCGCGCCGGTATGACCTCGTCGCCGCTGTGGCGTGGGGGTGGTCGCACGTTCCCGAACTCGCCTGAAGAAAACTTCAGCCAGAAGGTCAACAAGAAGATGTACCGCGCCGGTATCCGCTCGATCCTGTCGCAGCTGGCCCGCGAAGGCCGCATCTCGGTCGTTGATTCCTTCTCGCTCGAGTCGCCCAAGACCAAGGCAGCTGCTGAAAAGCTCAAGACGCTGGGTCTGGATTCGGTGCTCATCATTACCGACACCGTCGACGAGAACATCTACCTGGCCACCCGCAACCTGGCTCACGTTGCCGTGGTCGAACCGCGCTATGCCGATCCGCTGTCGCTGATCCACTACAAGAATGTGCTGATCACCAAGCCGGCTATCGCCCAATTCGAGGAGATGCTGGGATGAACACAGAACGTCTGTGGCAAGTCATTCTGGCTCCGATCGTGACCGAAAAGGCCACGTTCGTCGCCGACAAGAACCAGCAGATCGCTTTCCGCGTGGTGCCTGACGCCACGAAGCCGGAAATCAAGGCTGCTGTCGAACTGCTCTTCAAGGTGCAAGTCGAGTCCGTGCAAGTGCTGAACCGCAAGGGCAAGTCCAAGCGTTTCGGCCGCTTCATCGGTCGCCGCAACAATGAGCGCAAGGCTTACGTCTCGCTCGTCGACGGCCAGGAAATCGACTTCGCGGAGGTGAAGTAAATGGCTCTCGTCAAAGTAAAGCCTACTTCGGCCGGCCGTCGCGGCATGGTCAAGGTGGTTTCGCCCCATCTGCACAAGGGCGAACCGTTCGCCGGCCTTCTCGAAAAGAAGACCCGCGGCTCGGGCCGTAACAACAACGGCCACATCACTGTTCGCCATCGTGGCGGCGGTCACAAGCAGCACTACCGTGTCATCGACTTCCGTCGTGACAAGGACGGCATCCCGGCAAAGGTCGAGCGTCTCGAATACGACCCCAACCGCACCGCCCACATCGCGCTGCTGTGCTACGCCGACGGCGAGCGCCGCTACATCATCGCTCCGCGTGGCCTCGAAGTTGGCGCCACCCTGCTGTCGGGCCTCGAAACCCCGATCCGTGCAGGCAACGCCATGCCGATCCGCAACATCCCGGTCGGTAGCACGATCCACTGCATCGAGATGCTGCCCGGCAAGGGCGCCCAGATGGCGCGCTCGGCTGGCGCCTCGGCAGTGCTGCTGGCGCGCGAAGGCACCTACGCTCAGGTTCGCCTGCGCTCGGGTGAAGTGCGTCGTGTGCATATCGAGTGCCGTGCCACCATCGGTGAAGTCGGCAATGAAGAACACAGCCTGCGCCAGATCGGCAAGGCCGGTGCAATGCGTTGGCGCGGTGTGCGTCCGACGGTTCGTGGCGTGGCCATGAACCCGGTGGATCACCCGCACGGTGGTGGCGAAGGCCGCACCGGCGAGGCCCGCGAACCGGTCAGCCCGTGGGGCACCCCGGCTAAGGGTTACAAGACCCGTAGCAACAAGCGGACGAGCAACATGATCGTCCAACGGCGCAAGCGCAAGTAAGAGGCGAACATCATGTCACGTTCGATCAAGAAGGGACCCTTCGTCGACGCTCACCTGATCAAAAAGGTGGACAAGGCGGTTGCGGTCAAAGACAAGAAGCCGATCAAGACCTGGTCGCGCCGTTCGACGATCCTGCCCGAGTTCATCGGCCTGACGATCGCGGTTCACAACGGTCGCCAGCACGTTCCCGTTTATATCAACGAGAACATGGTCGGCCACAAGCTCGGCGAGTTCGCGCTGACCCGTACGTTCAAGGGCCACGCTGCGGACAAGAAGGCGAAGAGGTAAGCGATGGAAACCACTGCCAAGATCCGTGGAGTGAACATCTCCGCGCAGAAGACCCGGCTCGTAGCGGACCAGATCCGTGGCCTGCCGGTGGCCAAGGCGCTGAACATCCTTACGTTCTCGCCCAAGAAAGCGGCCGTCATCCTGAAGAAGGCTGTCGAGTCCGCCATCGCCAATGCCGAGCACAACGACGGCGCAGATATCGACGAGCTCAAGGTCACGACCATTTACGTGGACAAGGCCGAGTCGCTCAAGCGTTTTTCCGCGCGCGCAAAAGGCCGTGGCAACCGTATCGAGAAGCAGACTTGCCACATCGTGGTCAAAGTCGGCGCCTAAGGAGTCACGATGGGTCAGAAAATTCACCCGATCGGGTTCCGGCTCGCAGTCACCCGTAACTGGGGCTCGCGCTGGTACGCCGACGACAAGGCTTTTGGCGACATGCTCGCCCAGGATATCCGCGTCCGCGAATACCTGAAGCGCAAGCTCAAGAGCGCCTCGGTTGGCCGCGTGGTCATCGAACGTCCCGCCAAGAACGCCCGCATCACCATCTACTCGGCTCGTCCGGGCGTGGTGATCGGCAAGCGTGGCGAAGACATCGAAAACCTGAAGGCCGATCTGCAGCGTTTGATGGGCGTGCCGGTGCACGTCAACATCGAAGAGATCCGCAAGCCCGAGACCGATGCTCAGCTGATCGCTGACTCGATCACGCAGCAGCTCGAAAAGCGCATCATGTTCCGCCGCGCCATGAAGCGCGCCATGCAGAACGCCATGCGTCTGGGCGCCCAGGGCATCAAGATCATGAGCTCGGGTCGTCTGAACGGCATCGAAATCGCTCGTACCGAGTGGTATCGCGAAGGCCGTGTGCCGCTGCACACGCTGCGCGCCAACATCGATTACGGCACGTCCGAAGCCAACACCACCTATGGCGCCATCGGCGTGAAGGTGTGGGTCTACAAGGGCGACATGCTGGCCAACGGCGAACTGCCGCCCGAAACCGCTGCCCCCCGCGAAGAAGAGCGTCGTCCGCGTCGCGCGCCTCGCGGTGACCGCCCGGATGGCGCCCGCCGCCCCGCCGGCGCTGGTGCCGGCCGTGGCCGTGGTCCGCGCAAGCCTGACGCCGCCCCGGCGCCCGAAGGAGAATAAGCATGCTGCAACCAGCACGCAGAAAGTACCGTAAAGAGCAGAAAGGCCGTAACACCGGCCTGGCTACCCGCGGCACCAACGTGTCGTTCGGCGAGTTCGGCCTGAAGGCGACCGGCCGTGGCCGCCTGACCGCTCGCCAGATCGAATCCGCACGTCGTGCGATCAACCGTCACATCAAGCGTGGCGGCCGCATCTGGATCCGCATTTTCCCCGACAAGCCCATCTCGCAGAAGCCTGCGGAAGTCCGGATGGGTAACGGTAAGGGCAACCCCGAGTACTGGGTCGCCGAGATCCAGCCCGGCAAGGTGCTGTACGAGATGGAAGGCGTGAGCGAAGAGCTGGCGCGCGAGGCGTTCCGCCTGGCCGCTGCCAAGCTGCCGATCGCTACCACCTTCGTGTCGCGTCACATCGGTGCCTGAGGAGAAACGACATGAAAGCTAGCGAACTCCGCAGCAAGAACGCCGAAGAGCTCGGCAAAGAGCTCGAGAGCCTGCTGAAGGCACAATTCGGTCTGCGCATGCAGAAGGCCACTCAGCAGCTTGCCAACAACAGCCAGATCGGCAAGGTCCGTCGCGACATCGCGCGCGTCCGTACCCTGCTGACTGAAAAGGCCAAGGCAGGAAACTGACATGACCGACACGCAAACCACCCAGACCCCCGCCAAGCGTCAGCGTACGCTGGTCGGCAAGGTCGTCAGCAACAAGATGGACAAGACGGTCGTCGTTCTGGTTGAACGCCGCACCAAGCACCCCATCTACGGCAAGATCGTCATGCGCTCGAACAAGTACAAGGCGCACGACGAGTCGAACCAGTACAACGAAGGCGATACCGTCGAAATCGCTGAAGGCCGCCCCATCTCGCGCTCGAAGTCCTGGAGCGTGGTGCGCCTGATCGAAGCCGCACGTATCATCTAAGCCGTATCCGCGACAGCCCTTCGGGGCCGTGGCGATCGAGGCAGCAAGGGTTCGTCCCTGCTGCCTTTTTTTCGTCCCGGCAGGGCCCCGCTCAGAAGCTGATCGTGGCACCGAGCCGGATGGTGCGCCCCGGCGCCGGCATCATGCTGAGCGTCAACGGGTCGAGATAGTAGCGGTCGGTCAGGTTCTGCATCGACAGGTTCAGCGCCACGGATTCGCTGGCCTGGTAGTTGACGAAAGCGTCATACACCAGCACCGACCGGTACTTGATCTGGTTGGTGGTATTGCTGGTCTGCCAAGGCTTGTCGACCGTGACCAGCGGCTCCGAGGTATAGACCACGCGGCCGCCCAGCACCAGCTTGTTCTCGAGCAGGCGCAGGCCGGCGGTCAGGTTCAGCGCGAGCCGGGGCGGATTCTGCGTGTTGGCGTACAAGCCGGCGAACGAACCGTCGGTGCAGGTCGGGAAGGTGCCGAGGTTGCCGATCAGGCTGTTCTGCAGCATGGCCGCGGCCGCGGCGTCGCAGGTGTAGGTCTTGAGGTAGTAGGTCGCCGACAGATTGCCGAAGTAGCGGCCGCTGTCGTAGCGGGTCTGCAGCTCCAGCCCGCGGGTCTGGTAGAACTCGGCGTTGCTGAAGATCATCGGTTCGCTGAACGACCAGTTGGCATAGCGTGTGATGTAGTGATCGATCTTGGTGTCGAAGTAGGCCAGCTTGGCGGCGAAGGTGTCCTGTCGCCGCAGCAGGTCGGTCAGCGTGGTGCTGACGCCTAGCTCGAAATTCCTGGCGCGCTCGGGCTGCAGCGCGCGGGTGGTGTCGGTCATGACCAGGCCGCCCACCGTCGATTCGAACAGCGAGGGCAGGCGCGTGCCCTGGCTGTAGTTGACGTAGGCGGCCGAGCCGCGCGCAAAGCGGTATTGCGCGCCCAGCGACGGGCTGAAGGCGCTCTGGTCGCGCCGCACCGGCGGCCGGTAAGTGGCGCCGAGGACGACGGGCGGCGCCCACGGCGAGGTCCGCCGCAGGATCGGTACCGCCATCGGGTTGCGGTCGCGGATGCGTACGCCGTTGTAACGGCCCGCGGCCCATAGTTCGAGGTCCTGCACCGGTTGCCAGGCCAGCCGGGTGCTGAGGTTGAGTTCGGCGCGGCTGGCATCGCGTTGGATCCTGCCGGCGTCGCGATCCTGTTGCGTGGTGATGACGCCTTTGCGCGGCTGGATGTCCTGATACTGGAAGGCGCCGCCCAGATCGAGCGTGAAGTCGCCGATGCCGGAGGACAGGCGCGAGCGGTTGCCCAGGTCGACGCCATAGCGGCGATCGCGTTGCCGGGTCAGGCCGCGTGTGTAGGCGATCAGCGACGCCGCCGGCATGCCGTTGTTCAGTTGTTCGTTACGGGCGTCGGTCATCCACAGACCGGCCTTCAGATCGACCAGCGCGTGGCCGGGCGCGTAGGCATAACGGGCCGTGGTGGTCGTGATGTCCATGGTGCCCGGCTTGAACTGCGACACCTTGCCGTCGCCGAAGCGGTTGAGGTCGGAAGGCATGATTTCGCCGAAGCTGCCGCGGTAGCGCATGTGGCTCAGCTGCAGCTGCTGGCCAGCCGGCATGCGCAGGGCCGCCTTGAGCAAGGTGGTCTGGGTGTCGCTGGAGGTGTTGAACACTTCGCCGCCCGGGCGATACAGGGCGGCGGCCGACACGACTTCGGCGCCGCTGGCGTTGTAGGCACGATAGCGCGGGTGGCCGCGCTTGCCGGCGAAATAGTTGCCCTGCTGACGCTCGGCGTATGCGACCAGCACATCGACCTTGTCGCCGACGTAGGCCGCGGCGATGCTGCCGCTGCGGGCCCGGCCATCGAACAGATTGTCGCGTTCGGTGCGCGGCGACATAAAAAGGTCGTTGCGGTTGCTGCTGCGCAGATAGGGCTTGGCGTGTGCGATGCCGTTGTTCCAGAGCTCGCCCTTGAGCCGGATGCCATAGGTATTGCCGGGCCTGACGATGTCGGCCGGTTCGATGGTGCGGAAGTTGACCGAGCCGCCGATCGCCGCCGCCGCGCCCGGCGTATCGAGCGAGAAGCCGGGGCCCTTGTTGACGGTGATGTCCTTGAGGAAGTCGACGTCCATGTAGCTGCGCTGCTGCGCGCCGGCGTAGCCGCGATAGGTGTCCAACGCCTGCTGCGTGCCGTCGATGGTGACCGCGATCCGGCTCTGGCCCTGGATGCCGCGGATGTTGACGTCGAGCGCGCCGCCGTTGCGCGCATCGCCGACCTGCACGCCGGCCAGACCCTTGAGCAGATCGGCCGGCGAGGTCGCGCCGTAGCGGTCGATCTCCTCGCTGGAGACATGGACCGACGAGCGCGGCGCGCGGTAGACCTCGGCCGCCGGCGAGGCGATCGCGTCACCGGTGATGGTCACCGGCCGCAGCTCGACCACGCCGGCCGACTGCGCCTGGCGCAGCAGATAGCTATCGCCGCTGCGCACCGCGGCCAGTCCGGTGTTGGCCAATAGTGCCGCCAGGCCCGCTGGCGTCGCGTAGCGGCCGCGCAGGCCGGGGCTCTGACGCTGGCCGATCAGTGTGGTGTCGACGGTCAGGCGCACGCCGGATTGCTGCACGAATCGGGCCAGCGCCGCGCTCAGCGGGCCGGGTGCGATGTCGTAGTCGCGTTCGGCGGCAACACCGGCGGCGGACGCGGCTTGCGTCTGGTCAGGGGCCTGCGCGATGGCCGGCAGCGGTAGCGCGGCCGCGAGACTGGTGGCCAGCAACAGCAGGCGACGGGCGGAAAGTGGCGTGGCCATGAAAGCATCCTGTTCGGGTGACGGCGCGCCCCGGACGGACGTGCCTGTGAACAGCTAGGCCAAGCGCCGCCGGCAGGGGGGAACCAACGCAATACAAGCCTTAGTGGCGGCGTCAGAAGCGACCCGTGAAGGCCAGCCTGAACGTGCGGCCCGGCGCCGGCATGTAGCTGAGCGCGAGCGGGTCCAGGTAATAACGATCGGTGAGGTTCTGCACCGCCGCGCTCAAGGTCACCGAGTCGTTGACCTGAAAGCTGGCGAAGGCGTCCAGCAGCAGCACGGGTTGATAGAGGATCTGGTTGGTCGTGGCACTGTCCTGCCATACGCGAGTCATCTTGACCAGCGGGCCCGAGGTGTAGACCAGCCGCCCGCCCAGCGTGAGCCGCTGCGCCAGCAGGCGTGTCGCGGCAGTCAGGTTGACCGCCAGCTTGGGTGGATTCTGCGTGCCGACGTACGAGCCGGAGAACGCGCCGTCGGTGCAGTCGGGGATGGCTGCCCGTGTGCTGAGGAAGGTGCCGCGCAGGTAGCTGGCGTATTGCCTGTCGCAGGTGGTGGTCTGCAAGGTGTACGTGGTCGACAGGTCGGCGACATAGCGGCCGCTGTCGTAACGCGATTGCCATTCGAATCCGCGCGTGCGGTAGTAATCGGTGTTGCTGAACTCGAGCGATTCGCCGTCGCGCCAGCGGAAGTAGCGGGTGATGTAGTTGTCGATCCGGTTGTCGAAATAGGCCAGCTTCATGGCGAGTTGATCGCTGCCGGTCAACACGCCCGCGCGCACCGCGCTGACGCCCAGCTCGAGGTTGCGCGAGCGTTCGGGCAGCAAGGACCTGTGGGTGGTGGAGATGAAGGAGCTGCCCTCGGTGGTCTCGAACAGCGACGGCATCCGGATGCCCTGGTTGTAGCTGACGTAGACCGTCGACTCGGGCGCGTAGCGGTACTGCACGCCCAGCGAGGGCCGGAAGGCCGCGTCGCTGCGGCGGATCGGCGGCTCGTAGCGGGTGCCGATGCGGACGCGTTCGGTCCACCACGGCGAAAGAACGGTTTCGCGGTACAGCCCGATCGCGGTCGGGTTGCGGTCCCGCACGCGATAACGGGTGTAGCGGCCGGCCGTCCAGAACTCCCAGTCTGGCGTCGGCTCGTAGGCCAGCCGCGCGCCGAGGGTCAGCTCGCTCCGGTTGGCGTCGCGCAGCACATTCGAAAAATCACGATCGCGCTGGGTATAGACCACGCCTTTCTGCGGCTGCATGTCCTGGTACTGGAACGCGCCGCTCAGGTCCAGCGTGAAATCGCCGGCCCCGGTCGCGAGCCGGGCGCGGTTGCCGAGGTCGGCACCGTAGCGGCGATCCCGTTGCTGGGTGGCGCCGCGGAAAAAGGTCAGCGTCAGCGACGACGGCGGCGAGCCGTTGTTGAGCTGGTCGTTGTCGGCCTCGGTCATCCACAGGCCGGCCTTGAGATCGATCAGGTCATTGCCGGGCGTATACGCATACCGCGCGGTGGTGGTGGCGATGTCCATGGTGCCGGGTTTGAACTGCGACACGCCGGCATCGGCATAACGGATGATGTCGGACGGCATGATCTCGCCGAAGGTGCCGCGATAGCGCATATGGCTCAGTTGCACACGATGGGCCGGCGCGATGCGCAGGCTGGCCTTGAACAGCGTGGTCTGCGATTCATTCGACGAGTTCAGCACTTCGCTGCCTGGGAAATAGATCGTCGCGGTGGTCGGAAACTCTTCGCCGCTGCGGCCGTACTCGCGATAGCGATCACGGCCGTATTTGCCGGAGAAGTAGTTGCCCTGCGTACGCTGCGAATAACCGAACAACAGATCGGTCTTGTCGCCGGTGTAAGCGGCCACCAGGCTGCCGCTACGTGCCGCGGCACCGAACAGGCTGGGACGGCTGCTGCGCGGCTCGACGTACAGACCTGCGCGCGACGTGGCGCTCAGGTAGGGCTTGGAATAGCTGGCGCCGTTGTTCCATAGTTCGCCCTTGAGACGGATGCCGACGCGGCGGCCTGGCTTGACGATGTCGCTGGCATCGATGGTGCGGAAGTTGACCGAGCCGCCGATCGCGGCCGCCGCGCCTGGCGTGTCCAGCGAGAAGCCGGGCCCCTTGCTGATGGTGATGTCCTTGAGGAAATCCTGGTCCATGTAGCTGCGCTGCTGCGTGCCGGCATAACCGCGGTAGGTATCGATGGCCTGCTGCGCACCGTCGACGGTGACGGCGACCCGGCTCTGGCCCTGGATGCCGCGGATGTTGACGTCGAGCGCGCCGCCGTTGCGTGCGTCGCCGACCTGCACGCCGGGCTGGCCCTTGAGCACGTCGGCGATCGAGATGGCGCTGAATCGATCCAGCTCTTCGCTGGACACGTAGACCGTCGAGCGCGGCGCCGTGTAGACCTGCGCGGCGGGCGATGCGATCGCGTCGCCGGTGACCGTGAGCGGCCGCAGCTCGGCGACCGCGGCCGAGCCGCTGCGCCGCAGCGCGTAGCCGGCGCCGTCGCGCACCGCGACCAGGCCTGTCTCGCGCAGCAGCGCCGCCAGGCCGGCCGCGACCGTCAGGCGGCCCCGCAGCCCTAGGCTGTGACGCTGTGAGACCAGCGCCGGGTCGGCGATGAGCGGCACGCCGGACTGCTGCGCGAACTGCGCCAGTGCCCGGCCCAGCGGCCCGGCCGCGATGTCGTAGTCGCGTTCGGCGACGGCGCCGGGCGCGGGCGGCGCGATCTGTGCCTGAGCGAGGGTGGGGACGAGGACGGCGAGGCCGGCCGCCAGGACCAGGCGGCAGTAGATGGGCGACAACGTGGGCATGGGTGTGGCTCTGCTCGAGTAGCGGCGCGGACCGGGACGGGCGCGCCTGCATGGGTATGCCAAGCGGCGCGCTCGAAAAGGGAACCTGCCGTCAGCGGCGTGGGCCCGGTCGGGCGCGCCGTTGTCGCCGGCTGGCCGCGGCGGCCTCGAACAGCAGGCAGGCTGTCGTGCCGTCGCAACCATGGACACGGCGCAGCATGTCGCTGATGGTCTGCACCCCTTGCCAGGCGCGCTGGTGGCTGGCATCGGCAGCCAGCCAACGCCGCCAGCGACGCAGATCGGCCGGCGTCGCGGCCGACCCGTCCGTGCCGCCCAGCAGCGCGAACCAGTGCGCGGCCTGCCCCAGCGCGCTGGCCGGCGACGGGGGCGTGCCGGCCGGCGCGCGGGCGGGACTCATGCCTGCCCGCCACACGCCAGGCCGACGCTCAGGCAATGCAGCATCGCCTGCGCCATGTATTTTTTGACCATGCGCTCGGAGACGCCCAGCCGCGCGCCGATTTCGAGATAGGTCTGGCCGTCCAGGTGTGCCAGCAGGAAGGCGCGACGCACCTTCGGGTTCAGCGTACCCAGCAGGCGGTCGAGTTCGCACAGCGTCTCGATCAGTGCGAGTTCCTGTTCGGGCGAGCCGGCCTGCTGCGGCGGCGCCTCGCGCAACTGCTGGCGATAGGCGCGTTCGAGATCCTGTCGGCGCCAGTGATTGACGATCAGGTCGCGGGCGATCTTGGCGAGGTAGGCGCGCGGTTCGCGGACCGCGTCGACGTTCCTGCGCAGCAGGCACAGGTAGGTATCGTGCGACAGATCGGCTGCTTCGGCCGTATCGCCGCCGAGCCGGCGACGCAGCCAGTCGAGCAGCCAGCCATGATGCTCGCGATAGAGGAAGTCGATGGTCGCGAGTTCTGCCTGCCGCGGGAAAGACATGGTTGGCCTGCCTAGGTGAACCGGTTCAAACAGGAATGATTTTCATTATTGGTGGGTAGCCGATGCGGGCACAAGTTGCGGTCGGGCGGCACGGCAGCCGGCCGCGGGGCCGGCGGATCATCGTGCAGCCCAGCCGGACCGGGGCTGCCAGCGCGGCGATGGCGCTTCCAGCAGCCGGCCGGGGCTAAGCATCTTTTGGCGTCGGAATCACGTTCGTGTTGCGTGATGACCACCGGACGGTGTCGTAAATCTGCAAGACTCGGCGTTCCTGTACGTACAGCTTGGTACGTACAGGAGTAAACTACCGCCGAATTTCACTTTTCAAACAGAACCGGCGGCGTCGTGGCTGGCCGGTCCGAACAAATCGTCTTGGAGACTCCGAAGTGACGACCGAATCCTCCCGCTCGCCTTTGCTGGGCACGATGCAGAAAATTCCGGGCGGGCTGATGCTCGTGCCGCTGATCCTGGGCTCGCTGATCGGCACCTTTGCCCCCGACGCGCTGAGCATTGGCGGCTTCACCACCGCACTGTTCAAGAACAGCGCCATGCCGCTGATCGCGCTGCTGATCTTCGCGACCGGCACGCAAGTGAACACCCGCACCGGCGGCCCGATCCTGGCCACCGCCGGCACCATCCTGCTGATGAAGACCATCGTGCCGGCCACGATCATCATCACGCTGGGCGCCTATGTGGGTCTGGACGGCGTGCTGGGCGTCTCGATCCTGGCCATGCTGGCCGCCTTCGACAACAGCAACGGCGGCCTGTGGCTGGCGTACACCGGCCAGTACGGCGATGCGCGGGATCGCGGCGCCTACGTCGCCAGCGCCATCAACGACGGCCCGTTCTTCAGCCTGTTGTTCCTGGGCGCCTCGGGTCTGGCCGAGATCCCGCTGATCGCGCTGGTCGCGGCGCTGGTGCCGTTCCTGCTAGGCGTGCTGGTCGGCAACATCGATCCGAAGTGGCGCGACACGCTCAAGCCGGTGCCGAACATCGTGATCCCGTTCTTCGCGTTCGCGCTGGGTACCGGCATCAACCTGAGCGCGGTCGTCAGCGGCGGCATCAGCGGCCTGATCCTGGGCCTGCTGATCAGCCCGATCACCGGCGGCCTGGTCTATCTGGGTTACCGCTACATCCTGCGCCGCGGCGGCAAGAGCGGCCTGGGCTTCGCGGCCGGCACGACCGCCGGCAACGCGATCGCGACGCCGGCCGTGGTCGCCGCCGCCGATCCCAACTTCCAGCAGTACGTGGCCTCGGCCACCGCGCAAGTCGCCGCCTGCGTGCTGATCAGCTCGATCCTGGCACCGGTGATCGCCTCGTGGTTCCTCAAGCGTGCCGGCGAATTGCGGCCGGTCGACGACAGCGAGGAGGCACTGGCGGCCGCCAACCACCAGGAGCCCCGGCTGTGAAACCCGTCATCGCCATCGTCGCGGACGACCTGACCGGTTCGGGTGACACCGCGGTGCAGTTCGTGCGGGCCGGCTGGGTCACGCATCTGTCGGTCGACGGCGCGCAGGAAGCGCTGGCCGCCTCGATCGACGATGCGGTCGAGGTGCTGGCGGTGACCTCGCACAGCCGTGCGATGCCCGGCGAGCGGGCCGCGCAGGTGGTCGCCGACAACGTGCGGCGGCTGCGCGAAGCCGGCATGGTGCGGTTCTACAAGAAGGTCGATTCGACGCTGCGCGGCGCCTTCAAGGCCGAGATCGACGCGGCGCGCCAGGCCTGGTCCGACGATGCCATCGCGATTGTCTGCCCGGCCTTCCCGGCCACCGGCCGCACGGTCGAGGACGGCGTGTTGAAGGTCGGCGGCAAGCCGGTCACCGAGACCTCGGCCGCCACCGATCCGGTGACGCCGGTGACCGAAAGCCATATCCCGACGCTGCTGGGCAGCGCCCACGTGGCGCAGCGCGCCGACGAGACGCCGGCGCAGCTGGCCGAACGCATCGCCGCCGCCGGCCAGGTGGTGGTGGTCGATGCCCGCGACGAGGCCGAACTCGACACGCTGGCCCGGGCCGTGGTGTTGCTGGGCGAACGCGCCGTGCCGGTCGGCGCGGGCGGCCTGGCGGTGCCGCTGGCGCGTTACTGGGCCGCGGCCGAGCAGGACAAGCCGGTGGTGGTGGTGGTGACCTCGCAGCACAGCGCCGCGCGGGCACAGGCCCGCGCGCTCGAACAGGCCGGCGCCGCATGCTGGCTGCCGACGCTCGAGCAGCTGGCCGACGTGTCGGCCTGGCAGGCGTGGTCGGCGCAGCAGCAGGCGCTGCTGGCGCAGGCGCGCGCGCTGCCCGAGATCCTGCTGCTGCTGGCGCCCGAAGGCCGCCTGCCCAGCCTGGATGCCGATACGGTCGCCGCGCGCCTGGGTACGCTGGCTGCCGCGCTGGTGACCCGCATCGGCGCGGCCGGCGTGGTGGCCACCGGCGGCGACGGCGCCCGCCAGGTGTTGCGTTCGCTGAACGCCGGCGGCATTGCATTGGTCGATGAAGTGACCGGCGGGGTGCCGCTCGGCACCCTCACCGGCGGCAAGGCGCCCGGCCTGCCCGTGGTCACCAAGGCCGGCGGCTTTGGTGGCGAGGATGTACTGGTTCGCGCGGCCCGCGCGATCCGAGAACGGAGATTCAAATGAGCAAGCAGATACCGCTGTTGGCGGTCACCCTCGGCGATGTCGCAGGCATCGGCCCGGAGATCACCGCCAAGATGCTGATGAACCATGCCGCGCTGCGCGAGAAGGCGCGGCTGTTCGTGGTCGGCGACACCGATGCGATGATCAACGCGGTGCGTGGGCTGGGCGGCGATACCGCGCTGGTGCGCCGCATCGACTCGCCCGAGCAGGCGCGGAACACGCCGGGCACCATCGAGGTGCTGCAGGCCGGCCCGAGCCTGGGCGACGTGCCGCTGGGCCAGATCAGCGCGGCGGCCGGCGACGGTTCGGTGCGCTTCGTCACCACCGCCTGCGCGCTGGCGCGCGAGGGCCGCATCGACGGCATCGTCACCGCGCCGCTGAACAAGGCCGCGATGCATGCGGCCGGCCACAAGTGGCCCGGCCACACCGAGCTGCTGGCGCACGAATTCGGCGTCAAGACCTTCTCGCTGGTGCTGTCGGCCGGCGATCTGTACATCTTTCACGCGACCACCCACGTGTCGCTGCGCCAGGCGATCGAGGACGTCAACCCGGCCCGCATGCGCGCGGTGCTGCGGCTGGCTGGATCGTTCGCGCAGGCGCTCGGTCGCGCCGACGAGCCGGTGGCGGTCGCCGGCCTGAATCCGCACGCGGGCGAGAACGGCATCTTCGGCAGCGAGGACGCCGAGATCCTGGCGCCGGCGGTGGCCGAAGCCAATGCGGCCGGCATCAAGGCAGCCGGTCCGATCCCGGCCGACGCGCTGTTTCCGCAAGCGGTGCGCGGCAAGTGGAAGTTCGTGGTGGCCTGTTACCACGACCAGGGCCACGCCCCGTTCAAGTCGGTCTATGGCGATGACGGCGTGAACATCACCGTCGGCCTGCCGGTGGTGCGGGTGTCGGTCGATCACGGCACCGCCTTCGACATCGCCGGCAAGGGCATCGCCCGCGAGGACAGCCTAATCCTGGCGGCCGAGCGCGCGGCCCACCTGGCGCCGGGCTGGACCCAGGTATGGGAAACTGCGAGGGCACAGACCGGAGGTTGATCCACCCATGGCGCCCGCCCACGACGACGCACGACCCGCCGCACTGGACCGCAACGGCGAACTGCCGCTGCACGCACAGCTGGCGGCGCTGTTGCGCAGCGAGCTGCGGGCCCGGCGCCTGGCGATCGGCGCGGCGCTGCCCAGCGAGGCGGCGCTGTGCGACCGCTACGGCGTGGCGCGCAGCGTGGTGCGCCAGGCGCTGGCGGCACTGGCCGCCGAGGGGCTGATCCGGCGCGAGGCCGGGCGTCCGGCAGTGGTGGCGCCGCCGCAGGAACATCGTCGCCTGGTGCAGCGCTCTACCGGTCTCTACGAACAGTTCGCCCAGACCGGCGTGACGCTGCAGACCCGGGTCTTGAGCCTGGCGCCGGCCGAGCCGCCCGACACCGTCGCCGCTTTCTTCGGCGAGCAGCCGCTGCTGATGCTCGAGCGGCTGCGCCACCTGGACGGCGTGCCGCTGGCCTACGTACGCACCTGGTTGCCGGCCCGGCCGCTGGCCGGCCTGCTGGCGGCGCAGCTGGCCGATGCCTCGCTGCACCGGGTGCTGGCGCAGCAGTACGGCCTGCAGCCTGGCGCCGGGCGCAACCAGATCCGCGCGGTGGCCGCCGACGCGGGCCTGGCCACGTTGCTCGAGGTGCCCGGCGGCAGTGCGTTGCTCAAGCTCGAAGGGCAGGGCGACGACCAGCATGGCCGGCCGCTCGAATGGTTCACGACCTGGCATCGCGCCGAACAGCTGGTGTTCGAGGTCGACGTCAGCGATGGCCGCGAACGCGTGCAGACGCGCCTGCGCGACGGCGCGACGCCGGTGCCGGGCGGCCACGCCGCCAGCGCGGGCCTGGCCGGCCATGCGGGCGTGATGGACGCGGCAGCGATGCCGGACTCGACCGGGGTGCCCGGGGTGGCAGGCACTGCCGGCCGTGTGGCCGGGCACGGCGACGACGCCACGC
>JAEZBO010000018.1 GCA_023427085.1 Pseudomonadota bacterium | reverse complement strand
GGCATGGGCTGCGCGGCGGCACCGGGCAGCGACTGCGTCAGCGGCGCGTTCTGCGCCTGCGCCGTGGCCGCGCAGGCCAGGGCCGCCGCCAGCGCGGCATGCCGCAGCATCGGGCCGGCACGGAAAGCGGAAACAGCGAAGACGGAACGGCTGGCCATGAGTCGGCTCCTTACTGGGTCATTCTGGAATGGTTGAATCGGTCAGCCAGCGGCTGGCCGATCTGCACGGCCGGCAAGCCGCTGGCGCGCTGATGCGCCAACGCCGCGTTGCCGCCGCCCTGCATTGCCGGCGCGGCCGGCGCGGACGCGGCCAGCGGGCCGGTCTGGACCTGCTGCACCGTGCGGTAGATCTGGCCGCGCACCTCGGCCGACAGCACGGCATCGTCCATCAATCGTTGCGCCTCGACCGAACGTCCTTCGGCCAGCAGCAGCACGGCCAGGTTGGCCAGCGTGCGGGTGTTGCGCGGCGCCAGTTCGGACGCCTGCCCCAGCGGAATGCGCGCGCCGGCCAGGTCGCCGGCCCGCAGGCGGGCGTAGCCCAGGTCGTTGAGCACGTCGGCATCGGTCGGCGCCAGGTGCGCGGCGCGTTGCAGATCCTGCGCCGCCTGCGCGAAGTCGCCACGGCCACCGGCCAGCAGCCCCAGGCCGTGCCAGGCCTCGGCGGCGCGGTCGCCCTGCAGCAGCGCGCGATAGGCCGCCTCGCTCTTGTCGGCCTGACCCGTCAGCCGCAGCGCGCGCGCCCGCAGCGCGGCGACGTTGGCATCCTCGCCATGCCGCTGCACATAGGCGTCGATATAGGCCAGCGCGGCGAAATAGCGCCCCTGCGCCAGCGTCTCCTGGATCATCGACTGCATCAGCCGCGGCTCGGAGGGCGCGCGCTCGCGCATCTGCTCGGCCTCGTGCATGCGCGCCATGCGCTGCTCCTGCTTCTGGCGCTCGATGACCTGCCAGGCCGTGTCGTCGCGGCCGACCGAGCAGGCGCCCAGCAGCAACAGCGCGGCCACGGCGGTGCCCGTCCGGGCGAACGGCGCAGCGCCTGCGCGCTGGCGATAATCGGCTTTCATCAACCTCCTCCTCCGACCCGCGACAGGCCCCGGATCACCGCCAGGAAACCCGCCCCGCCGGTGACGATCAGCAGCGCCGGCAACAGCGTCAACACCATCACGCCGGTCATCTTCACGGTCAGTTGACCGATACGTTCCTTGAGATCGAGCTTGCGCCGTTCGCGCACCCGCTCGCCGAAGCGTTGCAAGGGGTCCTGCACCGCACCGCCATGGCGGTCGACCTGCGCGATCAGCCGGCAGATCGCGCCCAGGTCGTCGTTGTCGAAACCATTGGCCAGCCGCACCAGCGACTGCTCACGCGTGCGGCCGCGGGCATACTGCTCGACCGACACTTTCAGTTCGTTGGCCAGCACCGGCATCGCCAGCCTGAACTCGGTCACCACCACATGCAGGCTCTGGTCCATCGACAGGCCGACCCCCTGCAGCAGCCGCAACAGATCGATCAGCAGCGGCAGCTCTTCGGAGGCCGCGCGCTTGCGGCGCTGGGCGCGCCGCCGCACCACGTACTTGGGCAGCATCCAGCCGACCGCGAAACCGAAGAAACCGAGTGCGGCCCAGGTCAGAAACTTGCCGCCCAGGAACGTGCGATCGCCCAGCAGCAGGATGCCCAGCAGCGGCAGGCTGAGCGACAGCACCAGCCGCACGAAGATGAACAGCGCCCGCGCGCGGCCGATATCGTCGTAGCCGCACAGGTCGAGCATCTTGCGGTCCTCGTCGGCCAGCAGGCTGGCCCCCAGTCCGCCCTGCCCCCAGCTGCTGCCCAGTTCGGCGGCGCGATCGACCGCCTCGTTGAGCGCCTTGGCCTTCTTGCCACGGCCAGGCTTGCGGGTCGCGCGCGCCAGCTCCGGCGTGGTGCGCGCGGCCACCGCCTGGTCGACCACGCGCTGGTTGCGCGCGCGCCGCGCCATCTGCGTGGCCAGCGACACGCCGACCAGCAGCAAGGCCAGCGCCAGCAGTCCCAGCGCCGCCGCCTGCAGCATCCGCGCGTCCATCCCTTGCATCCATGCCTGCATGCTTTATCCGCCTCCTAGACCGACTTGGCCATGCGATACAGCCAGTACGAGCCGACCACCTGCAGCACCACCGCCCCGATCAGCATGTTGGCGCCGGCCGGATCGCGCCACATGTTCATGAACAGGTCGTTGTTGAAGACCACGATGAAACCGGCGATGCCGATCGGCAGCAGCGCCAGGATCCAGGCCGACAAGCGCACCTCGGCCGACAGCGCGACCAGCTCCTGGCGTGCCTGCTGCAGATCGCGCATGAAGGCGGCCATGCGCTCGAGCACGTGATCGCTGCGGCCGCCGAACCGCATCGCCACGCCGACCACGGCGGCCACCAGATAGAGTTCGTGCAGGCCGTACTGGGCCGACACCTGGCGCAGGGCCGCGTCGAGCTCCTTGCCCGAGCGGGTCAGGCTGGCCACCCGGCCGAGCACCTCCTGCAGGGGTTCCTCGACCTCGGGCGCGGCCGACTGGAAGGCCGAGCCCAGGCTGTTGCCGATCGTGATCAGCCGCACCATCGCATCGAGGAAGCCGGGCAGCTGTTCGACCATGCGGCGATACCGCTTCTCGGCCTTCCACCAGAGCCGGAAGTACGCCAGCACCAGCAGCAGCGGCAGCGCGACCAGCGCCGCGACCGGGCCGAGCAGCAAGGCGAACAGGCTCAGCAGCAGCGGCACGCCCAGGTACTTGCAATAGAAGGCCGTGGTCGGCTCGACGCCGGCCCGCTTGAGCAGGCGGGTCCAACTGGGCGTGCCGACGTTCCAGACTTGCGCGCCATCGGCGCGCGTGCCGGTCGCGGCCTGCTGGGCATTCCACTGGCCGGCGATCTGCCGCTCGACGAAGCTGGCGCTGGCCTTCTGCCGGCTGCGCGCGCGCGACCAGACCGACAGCCACAACGCGGCCGCCAGCAATAGCAGCGCCGCCGCGGCGATGATCAGCACAGTGGCGTTCATCAGCGTCTCCGGCTCCAGAATCCACCGCCGCCGCCGTTGTCCTCGGGTGCGTCGGCGGCGCTCTGCACGCGCAGCTCGTCGCGGTACTTGGTCAGCTTGGGCGTGTGCGGATGGATGCCCAGGCTGACCCACTGGTCACGCTCTTCGTTGTCGGGCGCCGAATAGGCCTCGTAGCGGTAGAGCTCCTGCGTGGCGATGACGTTGTCGCCCATGCCGGTGACTTCGGTGATCGACAGCACGCGGCGCTTGCCGTTGGACAGCCGGCCGATCTGCACGATGAAATCCAGCGCGCTGGCGATCTGCCGGCGCAGGCTGTCCTCGCTGCCCTGGAAGCCGGCGAAACCCGCCAGCATCTCGATCCGGTAGAGGCATTCGCGCGGCGAGTTGGCGTGGATCGTCGCCATCGAGCCTTCGTGGCCGGTGTTCATGGCCTGCAGCATGTCCATGACCTCGGCGCCACGCACCTCGCCCACCACCACGCGGTCCGGACGCATCCGCAGGCTGTTGCGGATCAGTTCGCGGATGCTGACCTGGCCCGAGCCGTCGAAACCGCCCTGGCGCGACTCCAGCCGCACCACGTGCGGATGGTTGAGCGACAGTTCGGCGGTGTCCTCGACCGTGACGACCCGTTCGGTCTCGGGAATGAAGAACGCCAGCGCATTGAGCAAGGAGGTCTTGCCCGAGCTGGTGCCGCCCGACACCAGGATGTTGCACCGATGGCGCACCGCCAGATTGAGCAGCTTGTGGATGCTCTCGTCGAAGGTGCCGAGCGCCAGCAGGTCGTTGGGCTTGAGCGGGTCCTGCCTGAACTTGCGGATCGAGACCATCGGCCCGTCGACCGCCAGCGGCTCGATCACCGCGTTCAGGCGTCCGCCGTCGGGCAGCCGCGCATCGACCATCGGGCTGGACTCGTCGAGCCGGCGGCCCAGCGGCGCCAGGATGCGCCGGACGATGCGCAGCACGTGCTGGTTGTCGGAGAAACGCAGGCTCTCGCGCTGCAGCACGCCACGGCGCGACACGAAGACGTTGTCGTAGCCGTTGATCAGGATGTCCTCGACCGCGGTGTCGGCCAGCAGGTCCTCGAGCGGCCCCAGGCCGGCCAGTTCCTTGGTGAGGCTGCCGGCCACCTGGCGCACCTCGGCCTCGTTGATCGCCAGGCGCCGCAGGCGCACGAAGCCGGCGACCTCGATGTCGACGAACTCCTGGATCGCGCCGCGTGTCCAGCGGCCGAACTCGGCCCCCAGCTCTTCGATGCGCGAGAGCAGGTGCTCGTAGGCCGCACTCTTGATCGACTGGAAGCGCTCGGACGTCAGGAAGTTCTCGTCCTTGTTATCACCGAACTGCATCGGCGAGGTCATGATCATCCCGCACCCCGTTTATTCACCTTGGGTTCACACCAGCCGCTGGCCACGGCCCAGGCCGGGCAGCAGCGACTTCAGCCACGCGCCGCCATCGGCGGCCGGCGCATTGCCGCCGGCCAGGCGTTCGGCCTGGGCGCGTACGGCCTTCACATAGACATCCCGTTCGGACTGCTCGTGCAACAGCTGGCCCAGGTTCGAGCAGGTCATCAACTGCAGCGTGCGGTCGGGCAGGATGCCGGCCAGCTTGAGCTTGAAACGCTGGGCGATCTGCTCGGCGGTCATGCCGTAGCGCTCGTCGTAGCGGTTGACGATCAGCCGCAGCCGGCTCTGCTCGATGTGGTGCTGCTCGAGATCGCGCAGCGTGCTGGCCAGCGACACCAGCGAGCCGACGCTCTGGTCGGTGACCAGCCAGGTCTCGTCGGCCGAACGCACCAGCCCGGCGATGAACTCCGGATGGGTGAAGCCGCCCGCGTCGGTGACGATGAAACCGAAGTGCTCGCGCATGCGATCGAACAGCACCAGCGAATCGGCATGCGACACGTCGCGCATCTGTTCGAGATCGCGCGGCAGCGCCAGCACGCTGACGCCATCCTCGCTGTGGGCCAGCGCCGAATTCAGCAGCGTCTCGTCGAGCCGGCGCAGGTTGCGCGCGGCCTCGGCGACGTCGAGCTCGCCGTTCAGGTTCAGGTACAGCAGGCAGTCGCCGACCGGCAAGCCCAGGTCGAGCAGACCGACCCGTTCGTCGAGCTTGAGCGGCTCGGGCGCGGCACGCTGGCCGCGCTCGGCGCGGGCGCCCTGACGCGACAAGGCGATCTGCGTCAGACGCTGCTGTAGCAGCGCCGACAGGTGCACCGCCAGCGTGCTGGTGCCGACGCCGGCCCGCGCGCCCAGCAGCACCACGCTGCGCAGGCCGGTCTTGCTGGACGTCAGCCCGGCATCGCCGAGGATGCGCTGCACGACCTCGTGCGCCTCGCCGGGGTTCTGTTCGATGTCGATGAAGTCGCTGACCCCGGCACGCAGCGCGGAGATCGCGCTTTCGGCCTGGAACAGCGTGCCGACCGCCACCAGCGGCAGCGTCGGCATCAGCTTGCGCAACAGACGCGCCTGTTCGGCCGCATGCAACAGCTTGCCGGGCAGCGCGACATCGACGGTGAAGTCGAGGAACACGATCTGCGGCTGCAGTTGCGCGATGCGCGGCGCCAGCGACTCGTTGGAGAGCGACTCCTGGGTCAACAACCCCAGTTCGCCCACCAACCCGCCCAGTTTCTGGGCCAGCTCGGCGTTGTTAGAGCAAAAGAGAAAGCTGTCGGTCTTCTCCAATGCCGCCCACTCCCGAAAATGCGTTTTCATGATGAAGACTCAATGCGAAAAGCCCGGCATTTGCTGCCCGCCCATGGGACCTACCAGGTAGTGTCCCCAGGCATTGCCGGGCGTGTCCGGCCGCTCCTGGCTTTGGCCAGGCAACGGCAAGGCAACGCCACGCGCGATCGGACGAACCAATCGGGGCGTGACGATGATGACCAGCTCGCGATCTTCTTGCGAGTACTGCATGCTGCGGAAAAACGCGCCGATGATGGGCAGGTCGCCCAGGAACGGCAGCTTGTTGACGTTGGCGATGGTCTGGCGCGAGACCAGGCCGCTGATCACGAAGCTTTCGCCATCGCCCAGTTCGACCGTGGTGTCGGCGCGGCGGGTGCGCAGCGCCGGGATCAGCGTGACGCTGTCGCCGTTGATGATCGGGATGCCGTTCTCGGGATCGAGCTCGCTGGCCTCGGGCGCCACCTTCAGCGCGATGCGGTCGCGCGACAGCACCGTCGGCGTCACGGTCAAGCCGATGCCGAACGGCTTGTACGACACCGTCTGCGTGCCCAGCCCGCCGGACTCGGGCACCGGGATCTCGCCGCCGGCCAGGAAACTCGCGCTCTGGCCGGACAACGCCACCAGCGTCGGTTCGGCCAGGATGCGCGCCATGCCGTTGTTCTGCAGCAGGCGCAGATTGGCGCTGAAGTTGTTGCTGTCGTACAGCAGCCCGAAGCCGCTGGTCAGCAGATTGGACGAGAACATGCCGCTGGCACCGCCGCCGAAACGGCTGCCGCCACCGGACAAGGAGCCGGCGCTCCATTCGATGCCGGCTTCCTTCAGCACGCTGGTCGAGACCTCGACCACCCGCACGTCGACCTGCACCACGCCGCCGGTCTGGATGGTCGAGACGTCGGCAATGTTTTCACCGGCCGCCGCGGCCGACGCGACCGCGCGGCGATGCGACTCCATCGACGAGGACTGGCCACTGATCACCGCGGCATTGCCGGCCATGTCGACCTGCGCCTCGGGCGCCAGGCCACGGTCGCTCAGGGCGCCCTGCACGTCGCTGGTCACCCGCACGCGCCAGACCTGCGGCTGGCTTTCGCCGCGCAGCCAGACCTGCACCTGCGTGGTCCCGGGCTTGCGCGCCAGCAGCAGGATCGCACCACCGCGGTTGTTGCCCGGCGGCAGCACCCGCACGTCGGCCACGGCCGGATCGCCGACCGACACACGCACCGGCGTGCCGCTCAGCGTCAGCGGCTGTTCGCCGCGCACCGGCAGGCTGATCTCTTGTGGCGCGGCCGGCGCGGCGGCCTGCGCCTGCGCATCGACCGCCCGGACCACCGGCCGCGACTGCGCCCAGGCGGCCTGCTGCCCCAGTACACCGGCGCCCATTGCGGCGATCACGATCCAGTTCAACCTGCCTGCGTTCATTCGGTCTCTACCTGTGATGAGTCGATTGTTCAAACCTGTCATGGCCTGCGCCCGTCGCCGGCTCAGTACCGCACGCTCTCGCGCTCGCCGGCGCGGATCACTTCGATGCTGCGGCCACCACCCCCGCCGCCGCCGGCGGGCCGCGCCGCGGCCCCTCCAGCGAGAGCAAC
>JAEZBO010000231.1 GCA_023427085.1 Pseudomonadota bacterium | reverse complement strand
GCCTGCCACGGTCTGGCCGAGGCAGGCTGGCGCGGCGCGAGGAAGCGATACCAGATGGAACGGCGCATGCCAAATATTCTATGCGTTCGCCAAAAAATCTTCTGTGACAGGCACATATCAGCCGGGTAGATCGCCGGCGGCAGCCCCGGCGCCATTTCAGACGATTTCCATGCTCTTGCCTGCGCGCAGCCGCCGCGCCACACTGGCGCCCATGGAAAAACCGCCACCCGTCAAGCTGCTGGTCGTCGACGACGACCCGGCGCTGCGCCAGCTGCTGGCCGATTACCTCAACCGGCACGGCTACGACACGCTGCTGGCCCCCGACGCCACCGACCTGCCGGCCCGCATCGCCCGTTATGCGCCCGACCTGCTGGTGCTCGACCGCATGCTGCCGGGCGGCGACGGCGCGGATGCCTGTCGGCGCCTGCGCGAACAGGGCGAGGACATCCCGGTGGTGCTGCTGACCGCGCGCGACGAGACCGTCGACCGCATCATCGGCCTGGAGGCCGGCGCCGACGACTACCTGGGCAAGCCTTTCGATCCGCGCGAACTGCTGGCCCGCATCGAAGCCGTGCTGCGCCGCAAGAGCGGCCCGTCGGCGCTGACCCGCGATGCGCCGGTCGGGTTCGGCCCGTTCGTGTTCGACCCGGCCACGCGCCAGCTCAGCCGCGACGGCGTCACGGTCAAGCTGACCGGCGGCGAGATCAATCTGCTCGAGGCGCTGGTGCGCAACCCCGGCAAGCCACTGTCGCGCGAGCGGCTGCTGGCATTGGCGCGCGACGACGACTCGGGCGAGCGCAACGACCGCGCCATCGACATCGCCATCCTGCGGCTGCGCCGCGCGATCGAGGACGATCCCAAGCAGCCGCGCTGGATCCAGACGGTCTGGGGCGTGGGGTACCGGTTCTCGCCATGAGCCACGCACCGCGCACCATCGGCCGGACGCGATGAAGCGGCCGCGCCTCTCGTGGCTGCTGCCGCGCACGCTGCGCGCGCGGCTGATCGCCCTGGTGCTGGGCACGCTGCTGCTGGCCCAGGCCGCCACGCTGGCGACCGTCACGCATTACCAGCGCCATTACCTGGACGCGGTCGCGATCGACCTGATCGCCACCACCATCCGCACGCTGCAGTTCTCGGTCAACGTGGTGCCGCAGCCGGCGCGCGCCGATTTTGTCCGCGATGCCTCGCAGAACCAGTGGCGGCTGTGGTCGCGCACGCTGCCGGCCGACGCCCATCTGCAACGCCGGCCGCCGCGCCCGCCGCCGCCGGGCGGCCACCGCGAACCCGACGACATCCGCCGCGACCTGCGCGGCCTGGTCGAGCGGCTCAACACCCACCTGGGCGACGGCACCCGCGTGGCGCTGTCGCGCGGCCCGCGGCCGCAGCTGTTCATCTCGCTGTCGGCCAATGCCCAGGACGACACGCCCGGCCTGCACGAATGGCTGGTGGTGCCGCTCGACCGCATCGACCCGCCGGTGGCCACGCCGCTGCTGACGCTGTGGCTGGGCGGGCTCGGCCTGGTGCTGCTGCTGGCGGCCTGGTTCTCGTGGCACATCTCGCGGCCGATCACGCGGCTGGCGCAGGCGGCCGACCAGCTGGCGCGCGGCAAGCCCAGCCGCGTCGAACCCTCGGGCCCGCACGAGACACGGGTGCTGGGCGAACGTTTCAACGCCATGCTCGACGCGCTGGCCGAGTCCGACCAGGTGCGCCGCACGCTGCTGGCCGGGCTGCCGCACGACCTGAAGGGGCCGCTGTCGCGCATGTGGCTGCGCATCGAGATGGCCGAGGACCCGACCCTCAAGGACGGCCTGCGCAAGGACCTGCGCGACATGCAGGGCATGGTCGATCAGTTCATCGGGTTCGTGCGCGGGACCGACCCGGGCACCTATCGGTTCAGCGAGTGGTCGCTCAATGACTGGCTGGCCGAGCGGGTCGCGGCCTGGCATGGCAGCGGCGCGCCGGTGTCGCTGGTGGCGGCCACCGAGCAGGCCATGACGGTCCAGGGCGATGCCGCCGCGCTCGAGCGCCTGCTCGACAACCTGATCGGCAACGCCCTGCATCACGGCGCGCCGCCGATCGAGATCGGCCTGGCGCTGGACGGCGCGACCGCGCTGCTGACGGTCGCCGACCACGGCGCCGGCATCGCGCCCGAGCGCCGCGAGGATGCGCTGCGGCCATTCTCGCGGCTGGACGACGCACGCACCCGCACCGGCAACGTCGGCCTGGGCCTGGCGCTGGCCGACGCGATCGCGCGGGCGCACGGCGGGTCGCTCGAGCTCGACGCCGCCGCCGCGGGCGGGCTGCTGGTCCGCGTCAGGCTGCCGGTGCGGCCTCAGGGCGCGACGACGCTGGCATCCGACTTGTCGCGGCCGAACAGCGAGCGGTAGCCGAGCAGGTTGAACACCAGCATCACCGGCACCGCGACCACGGTCGCGGCCAGCACCAGCCGCAGCGACGACACCGCGGCGGCGCCGTCCCACAAGGTCATGTCGTCCAGCACCATGTACGGGAACAGGCTGTAGCCCAACCCCGACAGCATCAGCAAGAACAGGATCAGGCACAGCACGAAAGGCGTGGCTGGCAGCGCGCGGCTGCCGACCCGCCCGAGCCGGACCAGCACGACCTCGATGCAGACGAAGCAGGTCAGCATCATGATCCAGATCGGCACCGCCAGCGCCAGGTCGGCCACGCTGCTCCATTTGTAGAAGATGCCGGCGTTGGCCAGGCCCAGCGCCACCGATACCGCCACCATGCCGGCGGCGGCCCAGCGGATCGCATGGCGCGCGCAGCGCACGCCCAGCCGCCGCAGCGGCCCGTCGACGCGCATCACCAGCCAGCTGGCACCCAGCAGCAGATAGGCCGCCACCGCGCACAGCCCGACGAAGGCGTCGAACCACAGATGCGCGGCCTGCGACTGGTAACCGGTGGCGACGCGGCTGAGCAGCACGCCCTGTGCGAACGCGGTCAGCACCGAACCCATCCAGAAACCGGCGATCCAGCGGCGCCGCGCCGCGCCGCTGGCGCGGATGCGGAATTCGAAGGACACGCTGCGCAGCATGACGGCCAGCATCAGCAAGGCCAGCGGCGCGAACAGCTTGGCCAGGATGGCGCCCCACGCGAACGGGAACGCCGCCGCGAACAGCCCGGCGCCCAGCAGCAGCCAGAACTCGTTGGCGTCGCGCCAGGGGCTGAGCATCACCATCAGGCGGCTGCGCGCCTCGGCCGGCGCGAACGGCAGCATGATGCCCACGCCCAGGTCGATGCCGTCGAGCAGCGTGCCGGCGACGATCAGCGCGAACAGCAGGCCCATGAACAGCAGCGGCATCCAGAAGCTGGGATCGCTGGCGTTCAGGCCCATCGCGGCCGCGAGCAGGTCGATCATGGGCGCGCCCCCGCCTTGCGCACCGGCACCACGCCATAACGCGCCGCGTGGAACACCATGCGCACGAAGGCCGTGACCAGCAAGGCGTACAAGGCCAGATGGCCGCCCAGCGACGCGATCAGCATGCCGCGCGGCGTGTCGCCGACCACCTCGGTGACGGTGACGCTGTTGTAGACCGCATAGGGCTGGCGGCCGAGTTCCATGTACGACCAGCCCGCCAGGCAGGCCACCGCGCCGAGCCAGCCGCTGGCGCTCAGCAGGTGCAGCCACCAGCGCGGCAAGGTGCCCGGATCGAGCTTGCGCCGATGCAGCCACAGCAGCGTCACGAAGGCCACCCCCAGCATCGCCAGCCCGGCCAGCACCAAAATGCGGAACGACCAGAACACCGGCGCGACCGGCGGCAGCATGCCGGAGAAATCATCCAGCGCCAGCGGCGCGCCCTGCGCCGAACGGCCCAGCCACCAGTCGGGCAGCCGGCCCAGCGCCAGTTCGGCCAGGTTGGATTCGCTGGCCGCGTCGGGCCAGCCGAACAGCACCCAGCGCGCCGGGGCATCGCCGTGCCAGTAGCCGGCCGCCGCGGCCGCCTTGGCCGGCTGGGCCTGGGCGATCCATTGCGACACGCCGACGGCGTTGGCAAGCTGCAGCGACAGCGCCACACAGGCCACGCACAGGCCGACCCGGAAAGCCAGCCGCTCGGCATCGGCCAGCGGCCGCTGCAGCGCCTGCCATGCCGACACGCCCATCATCATGAAGGACACCGTGATCAGCGCGCCCAGCACCAGCGTCGCCAGCAGCCACGGCATCGAGGGATTGAACACCGCCGCGACCCAGTCGAGCAGCACATAGCGGCCGTCGATCAGCAGCGCGCCGGCCGGTGAGTGGGTCCAGGACACGATCGCGGCCAGCCAGCCGGTCGTCAGCAGCAGGCCCAAGCCCACCATCGCGACCGCCAGCGTGTGCGCCAGATCGGACACGCGCCGCTGGCCGAACAGCATCACGCCGAGGAAACACGACTTGAGCACGAAGCCGGTGACCACCGCGAAACCCAGCAGCGGCCCGATCACGTTGCCGATGCGCTCCATCAGCACCGGCCACAGGCTGCCGAGCTGGAACAGCAGCGGCAGGCTGGCCGCCAGCGCCAGCACGAAGGCCAGCGCGAACAGGCGCACCCACAGCCGGTAGGCCGCCGTCCAGCCGGCGTCGCCGGTGCGCCGCGCCTGGATCTTGAAGAACAGCAGCACCCAGGCCAGCGCCAGCGCGATGGCCAGGAACAGCGCGAAGAAGCCGAGGCTGGCGAGAAAATGCACACGCGCCAGCGACAACGCGGAGTAGTCCATGGGCAGCAGGGTTGAGCGTCGAACACAGCGGACCGGCCCCGCCGGGGAGCCGCCGCGCAGCGAGAATAACAGGAGCCCAGGCAAGCCGTGGCAAAATTGACGTTTTCCCCGACGCCGTCACGCTTTCCCCTTGCAATGAGCCATCCGAATCCGCCTGCTGCGACCAACTTCCTGCGCCAGATCATCGAAGCCGACCTCGAAAAGGGGCGCTATCAAGGCAAGCGCTGGGCCGGCCAGCCCGGCCCGGCCGACGCGCAGACGCAAGGCGAGCCCGATCCCGCCCGCATCCGCACGCGCTTTCCGCCCGAGCCCAACGGCTACCTGCACATCGGCCACGCCAAGAGCATCTGCCTGAACTTCGGGCTGGCGCGCGACTACGGCGGCGTCTGCCACCTGCGCTTCGACGACACCAATCCCGAAAAGGAAAACCAGGAATACGTCGACGCGATCAGCGAGGCGGTGCGCTGGCTGGGCTTCGACTGGCAGGCCGACGGCGGCGACAACCGCTATTTCGCCAGCGACTATTTCGGCTGGATGTACGACTTCGCCGAGGCGCTGGTCGCTGCCGGCCATGCCTACGTCGACGAGCAGAACGCCGAACAGACCCGCCAGAACCGCGGCACGCTGACTGAACCGGGCATCGACTCGCCGTGGCGCAACCGCCCCGCCGACGAATCGATCGCCAAGCTGCGCGAAATGCGCGACGGCCAGCACGCCGAGGGCAGCCTGGCGCTGCGCGCGCGCATCGACATGGCCTCGCCCAACATGAACCTGCGCGACCCGGTGCTGTACCGCATCCGCCGCGCCCATCACCATCGCAGCGGCGACCAATGGTGCATCTATCCGATGTACGCCTACGCCCATCCGATCGAGGACGCGCTCGAGGGCATCACCCATTCGATCTGCACGCTCGAGTTCGAGGACCAGCGGCCGTTCTACGACTGGGTGCTGGCGCGCCTGGCCGAGCTCGGCAAGCTGGCCGAGCCGCTGCCGCGCCAGTACGAGTTCGCCCGGCTCAACCTGAGCTACATCGTCACCAGCAAGCGCAAGCTGCTGCAACTGGTGCAGGACGGCCACGTCGACGGCTGGGACGACCCGCGCATGCCGACGCTGTTCGGCCTGCGCCGGCGCGGCTACACGCCGGCCTCGATCCGCCTGCTGTGCGACCGCACCGGCGTGTCCAAATCCGATTCGCGCATCGACTACGGCCTGCTCGAGCAGGCCGTGCGCGATGATCTCGATCCGATCGCCGCGCGCTCGGTGGCGGTGCTGCAGCCGCTCAAGCTGGTCATCACCAATTTCCCGGCGGACCACAGCGAGCCGTGCAGCGCACCGCGCAATCCGCACGACCCGGAAGCCGGCCAGCGCGAGTTCCCGCTGACGCGCGAGCTGTGGATCGAGCGCGACGACTTCATGGAAGTGCCGGCCAAGAAATACTTCCGGCTCTATCCCGGCAACTCGGTGCGGCTCAAGTACGGCTACGTGATCACCTGCACCGGCTGCGTCAAGAACGAGCAGGGCGAGGTGGTCGAGGTGCACGCCGAATACCTGCCCGACACCAAGAGCGGCACGCCGGGCGCCGACAGCGTCAAGGTCAAGGGCAACATCACGTGGATCAGCGCCGCCCATGCGGTGCCGGCCGAGATCCGGCTGTACGACCGGCTGTTCGCCCACCCGCATCCGGACGGCGGCGAACGCAACTTCCTCGATCACCTCAATCCCGATTCGATCCAGATGGTGCAGGGCTGGCTCGAGCCGGGCATCCAGGCGACCCCCGGCGCGGTCTGGCAGTTCGAGCGGCTGGGTTACTTCACCGCCGACCGCGAGCTCTCGACCGTCGACAAGCCGGTGTTGAACCGCACCGCCACGCTGCGCGACTCCTGGGTCGAGCGCTAGCAGACCGGCCAGACCCGGCGGGGGGGGGGGGGTGTAGGAGCGCCCCCCCCCCCCGGC
>JAEZBO010000182.1 GCA_023427085.1 Pseudomonadota bacterium | reverse complement strand
GCCGGTGCCGCTGGCGATCCGGGTCACGCGCGACCAGCGCTTCGGCCCGGTCGTGCGCCTGGGCGCGGGCGGCGCGGCCGGTGTGCTCGAAGGCCCCGATCGCGGCATGGACTTGGCGCCGCTCAATGCCTTCCTGGCGCGCCAGCTGATCGAACGCAGCCGGGTCTGGCGGCGCCTGCTGGCCAAGGCGGCCAGTCCGGCCGCGCTGGACGCGCTGCAGGATGCGCTCGAGCAGGTCGCGGCGCTGGTCAGCGAACTGCCCGACCTCGAATCGCTCGAGATCGACCCGCTCTATCTGGGCGACACGCGGCTGACCGTCGGCGGCGCCAGCGCGCGGCTATGCCCGCAAGCGGCGCCGGCCGACCCGCAGGCGTTTGGTTATCCGCACATGGCGATCCACCCGTATCCGGCCCGCTGGGTGCAGGCGCGCCAGTTCGACGACGGCACGCCATGGACCATCCGGCCGATCCGGCCCGAGGACGCGCAGGCGCTGCAGGACTTCATCCGCGACCTGTCCGAGCGCACGCGCTACATGCGGTTCGTGTCGATGATGCGCGAGCTCACGCCGCGCATGCTGGCGCGCTACACGCAGGTCGACTATCACCGTGAACTGGCGCTGGTGGCCACCACGCAGGTGCCCAATCCGGCGCACCGGGGCCATCCGCGCGAGGTCATCATCGGCCTGGCCCATTACCTGCGCAATCCGGATGGCCGCGGCGCCGAGTACGCACTGGTGGTCGGCGACGACTGGCAGCGCCGCCGGCTGGGTGGCGAGCTGATGCGGGTTCTGATCGAGGCCGCGCGGGTGCAGCACCTGGACTATATCGACGGGCTGGTGCTGGCCAACAACCGGCCGATGCTGACGCTGATGACGCGGCTGGGATTCGTCAACGACCCCGATCCCGAAGACCCGACCATGCGGCGGGTCTGGCTCGACCTGAGCTAGACCAGCACCTGGCGCAGGAAGGCCGCGATGTCGGCGACCTCGGGGGCGCAGACCGAGTGCGGCATCGGGTAGGTATGCCACTGCACCGGATGGCCCTGCGCCAGCAGCATGTCACGCGAGGCCTCGGCGCGCGGCAGCTGCACCACCGGGTCGTGGGTGCCGTGCGCCAGGAACACCGGCGTATCGGCATTGGCCGTATGGCGTTCGCTGGCGAACGCGTCGATCAGCGGCAGGTAGCCCGACAGGCCGATCAGGCCGGCCAGCCGCTCGGGATGGCGCAAGCCGGTGTGCAGCGTCATCGCGCAGCCTTGCGAGAAACCGGCCAGCACGATGTTGCGGCAGGGAATGCCGCGGGCGTTCTCACGCGCGATCAGCGCGGTCACTGCCTGCGCCGAGCGCACGATGCCGGGGCCGTCCTCGCGGCGCACCAGATCGGTCACCAGGATGTCGTACCACGAACGCATCGCCATGCCGCCGTTGATGGTCACCGGCTGCACCGGCGCGTTCGGAAACACGAAACGCACCGCCGGGCTGGCCGGCAGGCGCAGCTCGGGCACGATCGGCACGAAGTCGTTGGCGTCGGCGCCCAGGCCGTGCAGCCAGATGACGGCGTGGGTCGGTTGGGGCGCCGTCTCGATCTCGACGGTGTCCAGCAGGGCAGTGGCTTGAGTCATGGCGTGGGGCTGGCGATCAGGGTCTTGAGGGCCTGGAACAAGGCGCGGTAGTGCTTGCGCTGGGGCTCGCGGCCCTGCGGCAGCGCGGCGTTGGTGGCGGCTTCCTTGCGGCTCTGGCGCACCAGCGTGCGCAGCTGCTGGATGTCGGCCTGCGGATACTCGTTGAGCAGCTGGGTCAGTGCGTCGTCGTCGGCCAGCAGCTGGTCGCGCAAGGTCTCGAGCCGGTGCATGTAGGCGGTCTGCTGGCGCGAGCCGTTGGCCCATTCGTCCAGCTTCTGGCGGATCTCGTCGGCCGGCGCATCGCGCATCAGCTTGCCGACAAAATGAATCTGCCGCCGGCGCCCGCCATGGCTGGTGGTGCGCTGCGCCTCGCGGATGGCCTCGTACAGGCGTTCGGACAGCGGCAGCTGCTTGAGCCGTTCGGGCGAGACCTCGACCAGCTCCTTGCCCAGGTCGAGCAGCGCGTGCATCTCGCGCTTGACCTGCGACTTGCTGGGACGGTCGTAGTCGTCGTATTCGTCTTGGTCGGGCGAGTCGCCCGGTAGTTGGGATGGATTCATGCAGGAAAGAGAGGGCAGAAACCTGCCGTGCGCGGCCTGAGGGGCGGCGTGGCGCGCAAATGGCACGCCGGCTTGGTCGACTTGGCTATGATACCTGTCTCAACGCATTGGACAGCAATGGCAAACGCTCAACTCTCTCTACCGGTCAAGGAAAACCAGGCGCGCTTTCGCGAGCTGGTCCAGCAGGCGCTCGATCACGCCCGCCAGCTGGGCGCCAGCGATGCCGCCGCCGAGATCTCCGAAAGCCAGGGGCTGGCGGTGTCGGTCCGCAAGCAGGATGTCGAGACCGTCGAGCAGACCCGCGACCGCTCGCTCGACGTCACGGTCTATGCCGGCCAGCGCCGCGGCTCGGCCTCGACCTCCGATTTCTCGCCGCGGGCGCTGGCCGAGACCGTCGAGGCGGCCTGGCACATCGCCCGCTACACCGCCGAGGACCCGGTGGCCGGCCTGCCCGACGCCGACCTGCTGGCGCGCGAGTTTCCCGACCTGTCGCTGCATCACCCGTGGGCGCTGAGCACCGAGCAGGCGGTCGAACTGGCCGTGCGCGCCGAGCGCGCCGCCGACCAGACCGACGCGCGCATCACCAATACCGACGGCGCCAGCGTCAGCACCTACGAAGGCCATTTCGTACTCGGCAACAGCCGCGGCTTTCTGGCCGGCTACCCGTATTCGCGCCACAGCCTGTCGGTCGCGCCGATCGCCGGACGCGGCGCCCACATGCAGCGCGACTACTGGTACAGCAGCGACCGCGATCCGTCGCGGCTGGCCGAGCCCGAGGCCGTCGGCCGCTACGCCGCCGAGCGTTCGCTGTCGCGGCTGTCGGCGCGCCGTATCAAGACCGGCAAGTTTCCGGTGCTGTTCGAGGCGCCGCTGGCGCTGGGCCTGTTGGGCGCGCTGACGCAGGCGGTCGGCGGCGGGGCGCTCTACCGCAAGGCCAGCTTCCTGGTCGATTCGCTGGGTAAGCCGATCTTCCCGTCCCACATCGACATTTCCGAAGATCCCTTCGTGCCGGGCGCGATGGGCAGTTCGCCGTTCGACGACGAGGGCGTGCGCACGCAGGCGCGCCAGGTGGTCGAGGGCGGTGTGCTGCAGGGTTATTTCCTGTCGACCTACACGGCCCGCAAGCTGGGCATGGTCTCGACCGGCAACGCCGGCGGTTCGCACAACCTGACGCTGCACTCGTCGCTGACGCGCGCCGATGACGATTTCCGCGCCATGCTGCGCAAGCTCGGCACCGGCCTGCTGGTCACCGAGCTGATCGGCCAGGGCGTCAACTACGTCACCGGCGACTACTCGCGCGGCGCCTTCGGCTATTGGGTCGAGAACGGCGAGATCCAGCACGCGGTGCAGGAGATCACCATCGCCGGCAATCTGGCCGAGATGTTCCAGCAGATCGTCGCGGTCGGCACCGACCGGATCTGCCGCGGCACCAAGTGCGCTGGTTCGGTGCTGATCGAACGCATGTCGGTGGCCGGCGCCTGACGCTGGCGGGCGGGCGGCATCCCCGTCCGCGCTGATCGGCTGCTTGCTCAGCGGTGCGGCCGTGCAGCCGTGCAGCCGTGACGCCCGTATCCTGCAGCCGGGCTGTTGTGTTTCCGCTTGACAGCTGGTCAAAAATCGGTCTTGTGCTAGAATTGCGGGCTTACCTATGAAAACCCTCGCCTGCTACGCATGTAGCGGGATGCGTTTCCTGGCTCGCCGGTCTCGGCCACGTTCAGGTGCGCAGCAGGGTCGCCGGGCCTCAAGGGGTCAGGCGCCGCGGGTTTTCCTGGTGCACGGACGAGTCCGCGATGCCGACGCCCCCATGGGCCGACGCCATCGGGACATACAACGTTTTGGCGCGTAGCAGGTAAGGCATGGTCGCCATCCAGGGTGGATGGCGCGAAATATATTCAACAGGAATCCAATCATGAAGACCTTTGTGGCCAAGCCGCATGAAGTCAAGCGTGACTGGTATGTGATCGACGCCAAGGGCAAAGTCCTCGGTCGTGTGGCCAGCGAAGTCGCACGCCGCCTGCGCGGAAAGCACAAACCGGAATTCACGCCTCACGTCGACACGGGCGACTATATCGTCATCATCAATGCTGCCGATATCGTCGTGACCGGGAACAAAACGGAAGACAAGAAGTACTTCCGCCACACCACCTACCCCGGTGGTATCCGTGAGACGAACTTCCGCAAGCTGCAGGAGCGTTTCCCTGGCCGCGCAATCCAGAAGGCCGTCAAGGGCATGCTGCCCAAGGGTCCCCTGGGCTACGCCATGATCAAGAAACTCAAGGTGTACGCCGGCAACGAGCATCCGCACACCGCCCAGCAGCCTCAGCCGCTGGATTTCTAAGGAAGGCCCATCATGATCGGTAACTGGAACTACGGCACCGGCCGCCGCAAGACATCGGTGGCGCGCGTGTTCCTCAAGAAGGGCACGGGCAACATCGTCGTCAACGGCAAGCCCGTCGACGAGTACTTCGCCCGCGAAACCGGCCGCATGGTCGTGCGTCAGCCGCTCGAGCTGACCGGCCACCTCGAGTCGTTCGACTTCCACGTCAACGTGCACGGTGGCGGCGAAAGCGGCCAGGCCGGCGCAGTGCGCCACGGCATCACCCGCGCGCTGATCGATTACGACGCGACCCTCAAGCCCGCGCTGTCGCAAGCCGGTCTGGTCACGCGTGACGCCCGCGAAGTCGAACGTAAGAAGGTCGGCTTCCACAAGGCACGTCGCCGCAAGCAGTTCAGCAAGCGCTAAGCAGCATCTGTGCTTGTCCAAAAAGGCCGCCTCGTGCGGCCTTTTTGTCATGGTCCGCCGCGAGCCGTCATGCCCACGCGTTAATATCGAACCATCGTATTCAGGAGCCTTCGCAACATGGCCCAGTCTTCCCAGCCCCGCATCAAGGTCGGCATCGTCGGCGGCACCGGTTATACCGGCGTCGAACTGCTGCGCCTGCTGTCGCAGCATCCCCACGTCGAACTCACCGCCATCACGTCCCGCAAGGAAGACGGCCTGCCGGTGGCCGACATGTATCCCAACCTGCGCGGCCGTGTCGACCTGGCGTTCTCCAGCCCCGACAAGGCGCCGCTGTCCGGCTGCAACGTGGTGTTCTTCGCCACGCCGCACGGCGTGGCGATGGCGCAGGCGCGCGAGCTGCTGGCGGCCGGTGTGCGGGTCATCGACCTGGCGGCCGATTTCCGTCTCAAGGACAAGGCCGTGTTCGAGCAGTGGTACAAGATCGAGCACGCCTGCCCCGACGTGCTCGACGAATCGGTCTACGGCCTGGTCGAGCTCGACCGCGCCGGCATCGCCAAGGCGCGCGTGGTCGGCAATCCCGGCTGCTACCCGACCACGGTGCTGCTGGGCCTGGCCCCGCTGCTCGAGGGCGGCGCGCGCATCGACACCCGCAACATCATCGCCGACTGCAAGTCGGGCGTGACCGGCGCCGGCCGCAAGGCCGAGGTGCACACGCTGTTCTCCGAGGCCAGCGACAACTTCAAGGCCTACGGCGTGGCCGGCCATCGCCATCATCCCGAGATCTCGGCCCAGCTGGCGCGCCTCAATGGCGGCCCGGTCGGCCTGATCTTCGTGCCGCATCTGGTGCCGATGATCCGTGGCATGTTCTCGACGATCTACGCGAGCATCCTGCCCGAAGCCCGTGACACCGACTTCCAGGCGCTGTTCGAGCAACGCTACGCCAACGATCCCTTCGTCGACGTGCTGCCGGCCGGCAGCCTGCCCGAGACCCGTTCGGTGCGCGCCTCCAATACCTTGCGCATCGCCGTGCAGCGTCCCGACAACGGCGACCAGCTGGTGATCCTGGTGGTGCAGGACAACCTCGTCAAGGGCGCGTCCGGCCAGGCCGTGCAAAACATGAACCTGATGTTCGGCCTGCCCGAGACGGCCGGCCTCGATCAGGTCGCCATCCTGCCTTGATGGTTCTGGCCGGACGGAACCTTCGGCATCTGGCCTGGGTCTGTCCTGCTGTCGTGTTGCCGGATACCCTTTATGGATGCTGACAAGCAAGCGCCCGCCGCGGCCCCCGTGGCCGCAGGCGGGCGCAGCCGCCACCTGCTGTGGCTGATGGTGGTGCTGTTGGCGCTCGCGGTCGGGGCCGGTACGGGGTTTCAGGCCGCTTCGCTGTATTTCAGCCAGAACCAGGCCAGCATCAGCAAAGAGCAGCTCGCCGCGCTGCAGGCCAGCCAGGTGCAGCGCGAGGCCGAGCTGCGTTTCCTGCGGGCCCAGCTCGACACCGCCGATGGCGAAACCGCGGTGCAGACCGCCGCGCGCAAAGAACTCGAGGTCCAGCTGGTCGCCCAGCAGACCGAGCTCGGTCGGGTGCGCGATCAACTGGCTTTCTACGAGCAGTTGCTGCCGCCGGGCCCGCAGGGCTCGCTCGATATCCGTGCCGCCAGCTTCGTGCGCCAGGGGGTGGGCGTGCGCTATCGTGTCCTGCTGATGCGCAACGGCCAGCATGGCAGCGGCAACGCCTTCAGCGGCCGGCTGCAGTTCATGGCGGCCGGCAAGGCCGGTGGCGACGAGGTCACGATCGAACTGGGGCCGCTGCAGGTCAAGGACGACGGCACCGTGCTGGCGCCCGCCGAGGCCAACAAGGATGCGCTCGCGCTCAGCTTCGACCAGTACCTGCGCGGCGAAGGCGTGCTAGCGCTGTCCGAGGGCTTCGTGCCCGAGCGCATCACGGTGCGGGTGCTCGAGGGTGACACCGTGCGGGCGTCGCGCAGCTTCGACATCACGCCGTAGTGGCGGGCGCCGGCCGATCTCTCTCGTCCGTCACACCGTTGGCATTCTGGCAACACCTTTGCGCGGGCGCGCCGCGGGCGGCGCGGCCAGTGGTGCCAGAAATTCCTGTAAAATCAGGACTTTGACGGCCGGCCACGGTCGGGGCTTAGCCCTGCTGCGGCCAGGGACGATAGGCGCCGCGAGCCCGGCTTGCGCTATAGTGTTTCAAGGCCGTCCTCGTTTGCACGGACCATGCCGCGCCGGCGATCCCGGCCATACGCGCCCGCCCGACCGGCGGGCCACAGGAGTCACCATGAACGCTATTACCGAAACCACTGATCTGCAGGCCCCGCCCATCCCCCTGGTCTTCACCGACTCGGCGGCCGGCAAGGTCAAACAGCTGCTCGAAGAAGAGGGCAATGCCAATCTCAAGCTGCGCGTGTTTGTGCAGGGTGGCGGCTGTTCGGGCTTCCAGTACGGCTTCACCTTCGATGAAGACACCAACGACGATGACACGACGCTCGAAAAGAACGGTGTGCAGCTGCTGGTCGACCCGATGAGCTTCCAGTATCTGGTCGGCGCCGAGATCGACTACAAGGAAGATCTCGAGGGCGCGCAGTTCGTCATTCGTAATCCCAATGCCACGACCACCTGCGGTTGCGGTTCGTCGTTCTCGGTCTGATTGATATCCGGCAAGCCGGCGCTTCGGCGGCCGGCGACCCGGCAGCGGCCAATCCGGCGCGCTAGCATCCCGGCCTTCGTGGGCGTCAGCCTCGAAGGCCGTCGTCTTTTCAGGCCGGGTACCAGGCGCCCAGTACGCGTGCGCCCCGGCTGCCGGTCACGGTCGTGGTCGGCAGGGCCTGGCCCTGGCGGTGTTGCCAGGCCAGCCACGCAAACGCCAGCGCCTCGACCCGGTCAGGCGGTACACCGGCCGCGTCGGTGCCCCGCACCGGCTGGTCCAGCGCGGCGGCCAGGGCCTGCATCAGCGCCTGGTTATAGGCGCCGCCGCCACACACCAGCACCTTTTGCGTATCGGCGCCGTGCCCGCGGATGGCCCGCGCGACGCTCTGCGCGGTCAGCTGCAGCAGCGTCGCCTGCACGTCCTGCGGCGACAGTTGCGCACCGTGGCGCGCCAGCCGCTGATCCAGCCACTCGGCATTGAACAGATCGCGTCCGGTCGACTTGGGCGGCGGCAAGGCCAGCCAGGGTTCCTGCAGCAGCGCGTCGAGCAGCTGGCTGTCGGCCTGCCCGCCGGCGGCCCATTGGCCGTTGGCATCGTAGGCCTGGCCGGTATGGCGCGCGCACCAGAGATCGAGCAGCACGTTGGCTGGACCGGTATCGAAGCCGACCGGTGGCTGGCCCGGACGCAGCAGCGTGACGTTGGCGATGCCGCCCAGGTTCAGCACCGCGCAGGGCGCGTGCGCGGCAAAAGCAGCCTGATGAAAGAGCGGCGCCAGTGGCGCGCCCTGGCCGCCGGCCGCGACGTCGCGGCTGCGGAAGTCGGCGACCACGCCGATGCCGGTCAGCTCGGCCAGCAGCGCCGGCGCATTGAGTTGCAGCGTATAGCCCAGCTCGGGGCGGTGGCGCACGGTCTGGCCGTGCGCGCCGATCGCGGCGATCTGCGCGGGCTCGATTTCGCCGCGGTACAGCAGTGCCGCGACCACCTGGGCATATTGCTGCACCAGTCCGTTGGCGGCCATTGCGGCGCGATGGAGTTCGTCCTCGCCGGGGCTGTTGAGCGCCATCAGTTCGGCGCGCAAGGCGGCGGGCAGGGCCTGGCTGGCGTGGGCGATCACGGCCGCTTGCGGCCCGGAGAAGTCGACCAGCACGCCGTCGACGCCGTCCATGCTGGTGCCCGACATCAGGCCGATGCAATAAGGGGAGGGCATGGCGACAGGCCTATGAAGAACGGCGGCGGGGCAGCGGCGGCGGCGAGACTATGCGCGGCCGGTCGGTGCGCCCGGCGTGGCGCCGGGCGGCCCGCGGGATCAGCGGCTGGCGACGTTGGCCAGTTCGGCCGGCAGGGTCTGCTGGAACTGCGTCAGCAGCTTGATCTGCTCGGTGTAGGGACCGACGGCCGAGCGGAAGGCCTTGAGTTCGTTGGCTTCGAGCGCACGCGCGACGGGCAGGTCGACCGCCAGCGGATCGACCGGCGTGCCGTTGATGCGGAATTCGTAGTGCAGGTGCGGGCCGGTGGCCCAGCCGGTCGAGCCGACGTAGGCGATCAGCTGGCCTTGCGAGACCTTGTCGCCCTTGGACAGGCCCGGCGCGAGACGGCTGGCGTGGGCGTACAGCGTCGAATACTTGCCATGATGCTGGATGCGCACGGTGTTGCCGTAGCCGTTCATCCAGCCGGCGTGATCGATGGTGCCATCGGCGGTCGCGTGGATCGGCGTGCCGGTCGGGGCCGCGTAGTCGACGCCCTTGTGGCCGATCCAGCGCTTGTGGATCGGATGCATGCGGCCGCCGAACTTGGAGCTGATCCGCGTGAACTTGAGCGCGGTGCGCAGGAAGGCGCCGCGCAGGCTGGTGCCGTCGAAGGCGTAGTAGCTGCCGCTCTGGTTGTCGGGGCTGAACCAGACCGCCGAATGGCTCTTGCCCTTGTTGACGAACTCGACCGCCAGCACGCGGCCGGCGCCGGCGTAGCGGCCTTCGTGGGTGCGCACTTCGTAGACGACGCGGAACTGGTCGCCCTGGCGCAGGTCGCGCAGGAAGTCGATGCGGCTGCCTAGGATGTCGGCCATCTGCAGCGTGATCGGATCGGGCACGCCGGCGGCATCGGTGGCGCCAAACAGCGAATTGGTGATGGTGCCGACCGCGACGCGAACCTGGCGCTCGGTCTGCTTGGACACTTCGGTGGCCTGGTAGCCGTCTTGCTTGGCTTCGACCTGCAGCATGCGGGTGACGACCTGGCCGTCGGACTCGTTGCCCGGCGTATGGATGTAGCGCAGCCAGCGCAGCTTGCCGTCTGCGTCGGTGGCGGCCTGCACCGAGCGGCCCGGGTAGAGCTTGTAGATGCTGCGCGCCGAGGCGTCGTGAGTCAGAAAGCTTTGCAGGCCGGGCGCGTCGATATCGAGGCGGGCCAGCACGGCGGCCAGCGTGTCGCCCTGGCGGATGCGGGTCTCGTTGACGTACGGGGTATCATCCGCCACGGGCGCGGCCACGGCGACGGCTTCGGGGGCCAGCGTGATGATGTCCTGAACCTGGCGCATCGGCGGCAGGGCTTCCTGGGGATCGGTCTGTACCATGCCCAGCGCGGCGGCGGCGCCGAACAGGCCTACCGCGGCGGCCAGCATCGTGCGGCGCAGTACGCGCATGCGACGGGGGGAAGAAACCATCGTGTAAGACCTCGTGCCAGGATTGCATCCCGTCGCCCTTGTAACGGCACGTCGTCAGCACGGCCCGCGCGTCGCGGCTGTGGCTGCCAGGCGACGGGGCCAGCCAGAAATCGGTTTCTGGCGCGTGTTACGTTGCGTGTCGGCGGAACTGCTACAGGGGCGCCGGTAGGAAAGAATGGATATGAAAGCGATGCGTAGCCGGGACTTAGTGACCTAACCTGAGACTCAGCTTGCACTATGATTAGCCGGGGATGCTAGCCCAGCCGGACCGATATTTCGACTGTTTTAACACCTTTTAACGTTTTAATGCTACCCATTGAGGTTGAATTTAGCTATGTCTGCCCCCCTTGTTGCCGCCGATAGTCCCGAGGTCCAGGCCGATCTGCAGATCGTGCGTCGCGGGGTGGACGAACTGCTGGTCGAGTCCGAGTTCGCCGCCAAGCTGGCGCGCAGCCGGGCCACCGGCGTGCCGCTGCGCATCAAGCTGGGGCTGGACCCCACCGCGCCGGACATCCACCTGGGCCACACGGTGGTGCTCAACAAGATGCGCCAGCTGCAGGACCTCGGCCATACGGTGATCTTCCTGATCGGCGACTTCACGACCACGATCGGCGATCCCAGCGGCCGCAACTCGACCCGCCCGCCGCTGACGCGCGAGCAGATCGAAAGCAACGCGCAAACCTATTACGCGCAGGCCAGCAAGGTGCTCGATCCGGCGCGCACCGAGATCCGCTACAACTCCGAATGGTGCGACCCGCTGGGCGCGCGCGGGCTGATCCAGCTGGCCTCGCGCTATACGGTCGCGCGCATGATGGAGCGCGACGACTTCACCAAGCGCTACAAGGGCGGCGTGCCGATCTCGGTGCACGAGTTCCTGTATCCGCTGCTGCAGGGCTACGACTCGGTCGCGCTCAAGTCCGACCTCGAGCTGGGCGGCACCGACCAGAAATTCAACCTGCTGGTCGGCCGCGAACTGCAAAAGGAATACGGCCAGGAACCGCAGTGCATCCTGACGATGCCGTTGCTGGTCGGTACCGATGGTGTCGAGAAGATGTCCAAGTCCAAGGGCAACTACATCGGCATCAACGAGCCGGCCGACTCGATGTTCGGCAAGCTGATGTCGATTTCCGACACGTTGATGTGGCGCTACTTCACGCTGCTGTCGTTCGAGTCCGAGGCCGCCATCGAGGCGCTGCGGATCGAGACCGAGAATGGCCGCAACCCGCGCGATGCGAAGGTGCAGCTGGCGCTCGAGATCGTCGCGCGCTTCCATGGGCAGGCCGCGGCGCAGGGCGCGCTGGCGGCCTTCGAGGCGCGCTTTCGCGACGGCGCGATTCCCGAGGACATGCCCGAGGTAGCGCTGGCCGGCGCGCCGCTCGGTATCCTCAAGCTGTTGCGCGAAGCCGGACTGGCGGCGTCGGCGTCCGAAGCGCAGCGCAATATCGAGCAGGGCGGGGTGCGTGTGGATGGCGTCCGCATCGAAGACAAATCGTTGCAATTGGCCGAAGGCAGCTACGTGGTGCAGGTGGGCAAGCGCAAGTTCGCGCGTGTTACCTTGAAGGCATAGCCCTCGCGGGTGCGAGGGCCGTTGTACCAGGAGCGCATCATGAAGCTGAAGAGTCTGTCTTTTTCCGAAGGCGAGGCCATCCCCGAGCGTTATGCCTTCGCGCGGATCGACCCGCAATCGCGCGTGGCCCTCGCAGACAACTACAACCCGCACCTGGCCTGGGACGACGTGCCCGCCGGCACCCGTTCCTTCGCCGTGGTGTGCATCGATCCCGATGCCCCTTCGGTGCCCGCCGACGTCAATCAGGAAGACCGTGAGGTCGCCGAGGATCTGCCGCGCGCCGACTTCGCCCATTGGGCGCTGATCGAGCTGGCCGCCGATCGCCGCGAGATCGACGAAGGCGCGTTCTCCAGCGGCATCACGCCGCGCGGCAAGGGCGGCCCGCTGTCGCCGCAGGGCGCCCGCCAGGGCATCAACGACTACACCTCGTGGTTCGCCGGCGACCGCGACATGAAGGGCGAGTATTTTGGCTACGACGGCCCTTGCCCGCCCTGGAACGACGCGCGGGTGCATCGCTACGTGTTCACGATCTATGCGCTGAACGTCGACGTGCTGCCGCTGGACGGCAGCTTCACGGCGGCCGACGTGCTGCGCGAGATCGAGGGCCACGTGCTCGATCAGGCCAGCCTGAGCGGCACCTATACGCTCAATCCGCGGCTGGCCCCCAAGCAGGTCGGGCCGACCAGCGCCTGAGCGCGCAGGCTCTCCCGCAAGCTCGAAGGCCGGCGCAAACGCCGGCCTTTCTCATTGGGGCGCGTCGCCGGCGTGGGGGTCGGCCCCGTGCCATTGCCGCGCGTAGTCGGGGCCGGCGAACATCGCCATGCTGGCCGGCCGGAGCCGGCGACATCGGCCTTGTCCGCCGACCGAAGGTGCCGCGGCCGCGGCTTCATGAGCGAAGCTCAAGCTGGCATGAGCGGGCTTTGCGTCGTTGCGGGCCAGCGTGGCAGCCGCCCGACGGTTTGGCCCCGGCCCGGCTTTCGACCGCCGCGTCCGGCCGGACCGGGCGAGGCCGCAAGGTAAACTAACGTCAGCCATTGTTTCGCATTTCTCCAGGAAACCTCCCCATGTTCGACCGCAAGCGCACCATTGACCAGGTGGATCCCGACGTCTGGGCCGCCATCCAGAACGAAGACCACCGCCAGGAACAGCACATCGAGCTGATCGCTTCGGAAAACTACGCCAGCCCCGCCGTCATGCAGGCACAGGGCACGCAGTTGACCAACAAGTACGCCGAGGGCTATCCCGGCAAGCGTTACTACGGCGGTTGCGAGCACGTCGACGTGGTCGAGCAACTGGCGATCGATCGCCTCAAGCAGCTGTTCGGCGCCGAAGCCGCCAACGTGCAGCCCAATTCGGGTTCGCAGGCCAACCAGGGTGTCTACATGGCCGTGCTCAAGCCGGGCGACACCGTGCTGGGCATGAGCCTGGCCGAAGGCGGCCACCTGACGCACGGCGCGTCGGTCAATGCCTCGGGCAAGCTGTACAACTTCCTGCAGTACGGCCTGGACGCCAACGAAGTGCTCGACTACGCGCGTGTCGAACAACTGGCCAAGGAGCACCGTCCCAAGCTGATCGTGGCGGGCGCCTCGGCCTACTCGCTGCATATCGACTTCGAACGCATGGCCCGCATCGCCCGCGACAACGGCGCGCTGTTCATGGTCGACATCGCCCACTACGCCGGCCTGGTGGCGGGCGGCGCCTATCCCAACCCGGTGCCGCACGCCGACTTCGTCACCTCGACCACCCACAAGTCGCTGCGCGGCCCGCGCGGTGGCGTCATCATGATGAAGGCCGAGCACGAGAAGGCCGTCAACTCGGCGATCTTCCCGGGCATCCAGGGCGGTCCGCTGATGCATGTCATCGCCGCCAAGGCGGTGGCCTTCAAGGAAGCGCTGGCGCCCGAGTTCAAGGACTACGCCGCCCAGGTCGTCAAGAACGCCAACGTGCTGGCCGAAACGCTGGTCAAGCGCGGCCTGCGCATCGTCTCGGGCCGCACCGAAAGCCACGTCATGCTGGTCGACCTGCGCGCCAAGGGCATCACCGGCAAGGAAGCCGAAGCCGTGCTGGGCCAGGCGCACATCACCGTCAACAAGAACGCCATCCCCAACGACCCCGAGAAGCCCTTCGTCACCAGCGGTGTGCGGCTGGGCACGCCGGCGATGACGACCCGCGGCTTCCGCGAGGCCGAGGCCGAGCTCACCGGCGACCTGATCGCCGACGTGCTGGATGCGCCGCGCGATGCGGCCGTCATCGAGTCGGTGCGCCAGCGCGTCAACGAACTTACCGCGCGTCTGCCGGTTTATCGCTAGACTGGCGCTTTGGCGCCGGTCGCCAGGCATCGCCTGGCCCGGCGCGCCGCTTGGGTGACTCTTATGAAATGTCCGTTCTGCGATCATCCCGACACCCAAGTGGCCGACTCGCGCGTCTCCGAAGAAGGCGACACGATCCGCCGTCGGCGCCGCTGCCTGTCCTGTGACCGGCGCTTCACCACCTACGAGCGGGTCGAGCTGCCGATGCCTTCGGTGGTCAAGCGCAACGGCTCGCGCAGCGAATACCAGTCGGCCAAGCTGCGCGGCAGCCTGACGCTGGCGCTGCGCAAGCGCTCGGTCAGCACCAAGGACGTCGACGCCGCGGTGGCGCGCATCGAAGAGACGCTGCTGACCAGCGGCCAGCGCGAGGTCTCGTCGGCCTATATCGGCGAGCTGGTCATGACCGAACTCAAAAAACTCGACAAGGTCGCCTACGTGCGCTTCGCGTCGGTCTACAAGAGCTTCGAGGACATCGGCGAATTCGTCGAGGCGATCCGCGAGATGCAGGGGCCCTTGCTGCCTGCCCACAAAGTCAAAAAATAATCGGCTGGCGGGATCGCGTGGCCAGGCCGCGTGATCCTTGCAGGCGTCGGGCCGGCCGTGCGCGGCGCCGGGCCACGCCGGGCATACAATCCACGCTGTGAACGATCTCCAAGATTCCGCCGCCGTCGGCGCTGACGCCGACCCGTTCTGGATGCGCCGCGCGCTGGCGCAGGCGCGCCAGGTCATGTTCAGCACGCGGCCCAATCCGCGGGTCGGTTGTGTCGTCGTGCGCGACGGCCAGTTGCTGGGCGAAGGCGGCACGCAGCCGCCGGGCGGCCCGCACGCCGAGATCGTCGCGCTGCGCGACGCCGCGGCGCGTGGCCACGACGTGGCCGGCGCCACCGCCTACGTCACGCTCGAGCCCTGCAGCCATTTCGGCCGCACGCCGCCGTGCGTCGACGCGCTGATCGCGGCCCGGCTGGGCCGGGTCGTCGTCGCGATGGGCGATCCCAATCCGCAGGTCAACGGGCGCGGCCTGCGCCTGCTGCGCGAGGCCGGCATCGCCGTCAGCGTCGGTGTGTGCCTGGACGAAGCGCTCGAGCTGAACGCCGGCTTCGTCGCGCGCATGAGCCGCGGCACGCCGTGGACCTGGCTCAAGCTGGCGGCCTCGCTCGATGGCCGCAGCGCCTTGCATAACGGCGTCTCCAAATGGATCACCGGCGCGGCGGCGCGCGCCGACGGCCATCATTGGCGCGCCCGCAGCTGCGTGGTGCTGAGCGGCATCGGCACGGTGCTGGCCGACGATCCGCTGCTGGACGTGCGTGCGCTGGCGACCGCGCATCCGCCGCGCCGCGCCATCATCGACAGCCGCCTGCGGCTGCCCGAGACCGCCAGATTGATCGACGGCAATCCGATCCTGCTGTTCGCCGCACAGGCCGAGCGCGACAAGGTGGCGCGGCTGGCCGACCGCAACGTGCAGGTGGTGCTGCTGCCGCAGGCCGGCGGCGCACGGGTCGACCTGCCGGCCGTCATGCAATGGCTGGCCGCCGATGGCGTCAACGAAGTCCACGTCGAGGCCGGCGCCACGCTCAGCGGCGCCTTGCTGGCCGACGGCTGCGTCGACGAACTGCTGGTCTACAGCGCGCCGCTGCTGATGGGCGACGCGGCCGGCATGGTGGACCTGCCGGCCTTGCAATCGCTCGAGCAGGCGCCACGCTTTGCCTACACCGACGTGCAGCGCGTCGGCGACGACCTGCGTCTGCGCGCGCATGTCGTGGCGCGCTGGCAGGCGCTGCGCCAACGGGTCGAGCTGCTGGCCTGACGCTGGCCGGACCTGCGTTCGGCGTCGGCATCGGCGCGCTGCGCGGCAGCCCGCTTGGCGTATGATCGTTGCTGCGCCGGCGCCGCGGCCCGACCGTCCGCGTCGCCGCCCTATCGTCGCCGGGACGTCTCCCGGCCTTGCTGTCAGGAGTCCGCTTCCATGTTTACCGGCATCGTCGCCGCCGTAGGCCGCATCACCCATGTCCAGCCCCTGTCGGGCGACGGCGCCGCGGGCGTGCGGCTCGTCATCGACGCGGGCGAACTCGACCTGGCCGACGTGCGGCTGGGCGACTCGATCGCCATCCAGGGCGCGTGCATGACCGTGGTCGGCCTGCACGACGGCAGCTTCGACGTCGACGTCTCGCGCGAAAGCCTGAACCGCACGTCGGGGCTGGCCACCGAGGGCGAGGTCAATCTCGAAAAGGCGCTGCGGGTCGGCGACTACCTGGGCGGCCACCTGGTCTCGGGCCACGTCGACGGCCTGGGCGAGGTGCTGCGCTTCGCGCCGGTCGGCGAATCGCACGAACTGCTGGTGCGCGCGCCGTCGTCGCTGGCGCGCTATCTGGCCTACAAGGGTTCGATCACCATCAACGGTGTCAGCCTGACCGTCAACAGCATCGAGGACGTCTCGGGCGGCTGCGAGTTCAGCATCAACCTGATCCCGCACACCGTCTCGGTCACCACGCTCAAGCACCTGAAGCCGGGCGCCAAGGTCAACCTCGAGATCGACACCATCGCCCGTTACGTCGAGCGCATGCTCGGCAGTTCGCACAGCATTGCCGTGACGGGCTGACCTCGTGCGAGCCTCGGCGTCGTGGACGCTGGCGATCACGCTCGCCATCCAGTCGCTGGTGTCGGCGGCGGTATTGATCGTGCCGGTACTCGCGACGGTCATCGGCCCGGTCTACGGCGTCAGTGCCGAGTGGCTGGGCGCCTATGTCGCGCTGGTGTATTGCGGCGCCATGGTCGGCAGCCTGCTGGCCGGCGACTGGATCGCCCGCCTGGGCGCCATCCGCGCCAGCCAGCTGGGCATGTTGCTGTGCGCCGTCGGCCTGCTGCTGAGCCTGGCCGGCTGGCTGCCGCTGATGATCGCGGGGGCCGCGCTGATCGGCATCGGCTACGGGCCGATCACGCCGGCCAGTTCGCATCTGCTGGTCAAGACCGCGCCGGCCCATCGCATGTCGCTGGTGTTTTCGATCAAGCAGACCGGCGTGCCGCTGGGCGGCGTGCTGGCCGGCCTGCTGGCGCCGTGGCTCGAAGCGTGGCTGGGCTGGCGCGGTGCGCTGGCCGGTTTTGCGCTGGCGACGCTGGCCTGTATCGCGCTGGCGCAGGGGCTGCGTCGCGACCTGGACGTCGACCGGCAGCCGCTGCGGCGCTCGGGGGGCGGCAAGCTGCGCGAGCCGCTGCGGCTGATCCTGTCGCAACGTTCGCTGGCGCTGCTGGCCTGGGTCTCGCTGACCTTCTCGGCGGTGCAGCTGTCGGTCAGCGCCTACACCGTCACCTATCTGCACGACAACCTGGGCTACACGCTGGTGATGGCGGGGCTGATGATGTCGATCGCGCAAGGGGCGGGCGTGATCGGCCGCATCGTCTGGGGCTGGATCGCCGACCGGCTCGGCAGCGCCGTCACCGCGCTGATCGCGCTGGCGGTCGCGATGGCCGGTTCGAGCTGGGCGCTGGCGGTGCTGCCGGCCGGCAGCCATCCGTGGCTGCTGGGCGGCGTGCTGTTCGCGCTCGGCGCCGCGGCGATCGGCTGGAACGGTGTCTACCTGGCCGAGGTCGCGCGCCAGGCGCCGCCGGGGCAGGCCGGTCTGGCGACCGGCGGCACGCTGACCTGTACGTTCCTGGGGGTGGTGCTCGGGCCGCCGCTGTTCGGCCTGGTGGTCTCGCTATCAGGAAGCTACCGCATTGCGTTTTTTCTGATCGTGCTGCCCGCCCTGTTGTCCGCCTTGCTACTCTATTGGCAGCGCGGGCAGTTCCGGCTGGCGCGTCGCCCGCCGGTGCGACGCTAGCCCGGACCGGCCGCGTGGCCGGGCAGCGGTGCGCAAGCCCGTTGCACGGCGGCCGCCCCGCTCTGGCGGTGCGCTGATTGTGGGTCGTTCCTGGGGGTAGGCTGATGCCTGCGAGTCCGTGGGTCGAAGCGGGCCGGCATAGGCTGCTGGTCCGCGTGGTGGTCCTGGCGTTCATCGTCGCGCTGCTCGCCGAGTGGCTCGGACCCCTCACCATCCCTTTAGGTATAGGACAAGTCTTACTTCTGCCCATGGTCTGGGCGCTGCTGCTGGGGCTGGCGCTGGGCGTCTGGCCGGCGCGGCTGCCGCGTGGCGCGCGCATCGACCTGCCGGCCCAGCTGCTGTCGTCGGCGGTGTTGCAGCCGGCCTTGCTGCTGATCATGGCCAAGCTCGGTCTGCTGGTGGGCAGCTCGCTGCCCGAGTTGGCCGAGGCTGGCTGGGGCCTGTTGCTGCAAGAGCTTGGCAACCTGTTCGGCTGCGTGCTGGTGGGCCTGCCGGTGGCGCTGCTGCTGGGCATCAAGCGCGAAGCGGTCGGCGCGACCTTCTCGATGGGCCGCGAGCCCAGCCTGGCGATCATCGGCGAGAAGTACGGCATGGACTCGCCCGAAGGCCGTGGCGTGCTGGCCGAGTACCTGACCGGCACGCTGCTGGGGGCGATCTTCATCTCGATCCTGGCCGGCTTCGTCACCAGCCTGGGCATCTTCCATCCGCTGGCGCTGGCGATGGGTGCCGGCATGGGCTCGGGCAGCATGACCGCCGCGGCGGTGGCGGCGATCTCGGTCCAGCAGACGCCCGAGGTCGCCGAGGACGTCGCCGCCTTCGCGGCCGCCAGCAACCTGATCGCGTCGACGCTGGGCACCTATCTGGCGCTGTTCGTGTCGCTGCCTTTTGCGTCGTGGGCTTACCGGGTGCTCGAGCCGGTGCTGGGCCGGCGCGGCAAGCCAGCGGCAATCGATTCGTGCCGATCGCAGGCAGGCATGGCGGCCGGCGACGGGCTCGAGTCGTCCCGGGCCGCGGTCGGCCTGCCCGTGCTGCCGACCGTGCCGGTGCTGGGTGCCGCCGAACGTATCGGCATCTGGCTGGTCAGTGGCGCCATGGTGCTGGCCGTCAACCGTATCGGTTTCGGCGTGCCGCTGCGCGATGCCTTGCCGGGCGTGCTGTGGCTGCTGGGGGCGGTGCTGGTCGGCGATCTGCTCTATCGGACGCTGCGCCGCAAGCTGCCGGCGATCTGCACGGTATCGCTGGTGGCGGTGCTGATGTCGGCGCCGGCGATGCCGTTCGCGGCGACCATCACCGAGCTGAGCGGCAAGGTCAATTTTCTGGCGCTGATGACGCCGTCGATGGCCTTCGCGGGGCTGTCGCTGGCCAAGGACCTGCCGGGCTTTCGCCGGCTGGGCTGGCGCATCGTGGTGGTCTCGCTGTTGGCGAGCACCGGCGTGTTCCTGAGCGCGACGCTGATCGCGCAGACCTTCGTGCACACGATGTAAAGCTGCGTTGCCGCGCGGCCACAGGCAACGAGGGCGCAATTTTGCTAGAATCGCGGATTGCCGTTTTGGCGCCTTGATTTTCCACGGGCGCCGGACGATCAGGACAGGTGGCCGAGCGGTTGAAGGCGCACGCCTGGAAAGCGTGTATACGTGAATAACGTATCGGGGGTTCGAATCCCCCTCTGTCCGCCAAGTATGCCTCGCAAAAAAGCCATCGGCCCACGCCGATGGCTTTTTGCTTTGGTCGCTGCTCAGCCGCCCGGCCGACCGGTCGGCTGACGGCCGGGACGGACCCGCAGGTCCGACCGCAACCAGCCGTTCAACGCCCCAGGTGCCCGCCACCGACCATCGCAGCCGGCCGCCGCAGATGCCACTCGGTGGCATTCTGCAAGGCCCAACCCACCCGCAACGCCATCGCCTCATCACCCGAGCGCGTGACGATCTGCAGCGAGGTCGGCAAACCGCCCGCGTCCACGCCGTTCGGCAAGGCCAGCGCCGCCAGGTTGAGATAGTTGCCGAAGCGGGTGTAATGCGCCGGCGCCTGGGTCTGGTCGACCTCGTCCAGCGGAATGGCGGTGGTCATCGTGGTGGGCGTGAGCAGCGCATCGATGCCTGCCATGGCCGATTCGAACTGGGCCATCATGACCGGCCGATGGGCCAGCGCGTCGATGTACTGCTTGGCCGTGATGCTGCGCCCGGCCGCCAGCCGCGGCCGCACATGCGGATCGACCTGGGCCGATTCGTCGTCGATGACTGCGTGATACATGGCATAGCTTTCGGCCGCCATGATGCGCAGATTGTCGGTGGCGACATCGGCGAACCGGAACGGCAGGCTCAGCGGCACGATCTCGGCGCCCAGCCGCTCGAGCTCGCGCAGCGACTCGTCGTAGGCGGCCAGCACGTCCGCCGAGGCGTAGTCGCGTTCGGCCTCGGGCATGCGGGCCAGCCGCAAGCCCTTGACGCCGCGGCGCATGCCCGGCAGCGGGTCGGCATAAGGCAGGCCGCGCGTGAGCGGATCGCGCGTATCGGCGCCTTGCATCACCGTGTACAGCAGGGCGACGTCTTCGACGCTACGCGCCATCGGACCGGGCGTGTCCAGCGTGGGACTGAGCGGCAGGATGCCATGGGTGCTGACCCGGCCGGTGGTGGTCTTCAGGCCGGTGATGCCGCACCACGCCGCCGGCAGCCGGACCGAGCCGCCGGTATCGGTGCCGACCGCCCACGGCGCCAGGCCGGCGGCCACGGCGACCCCGGAGCCGCTGCTGGAACCGCCCGGTGTGCGGGCCCGGTCGGGGTCCCAGGGATTCCAGGGCGTGCCGGTGTTGCTGTTGGTGCCCCAGCCGCCCATCGCGAATTCGACGGTGTGGGTCTTGCCCAGCACGATCATGCCCTGCGCCATCAGGCGCTCGGCCAGCGTGGCGTGGCGCGTGGCCTGCCGCCCGCGCGTGAGCGAGCCGCCGCCGGTGGCGCGGCCGGCGATGTCGATGAGATCCTTCAGCGCGATCGGCACGCCGTGCAGCGGGCCGACCGAGTGCCCCGCGCGGATGGCATGCTCCGCCGCCTGCGCGGCCAAGCGGGCGTCGTCGGCGTACACCTCGGCATAGGCGCGCAGCGCGGGTTCCTGCTGCGCGATCCGCGCGAGATACGCCTCCATCAAGGCGACCGGCGACTGCGTGCCGGCTTGCAGCCGCTGGCTCAGGACATGGACGGGCAGGTCGGCCGGATCGTCGTGTTGCGTCATGGTGGTGTGGTCCTCTCAGCGCGCGGCTTGCTGTTTCTGGATGGCATCCAGGATGATCTGGGTCGAGCCCAGGATGTCGGGATACTTTTCGCCGGCATCGATGCGCGCCAGCGTCTTTTTCTCGTCGCGCATCATCTGCAGCGCGCGCTCGGCGCAGGCGCGGATGTCGGCGGGCGGCAGCACCAGGATGCCGTTCTCGTCGGCCAGGATGGCATCGCCGGGCGTGACCGCCACGCCGCCGCACGTGACCGGCACGCAGAATTCACCGCCCAGGCCCAGCGTCTTGACGGTGACGGCGGAGGTGCCGCGCGACCATACCGGCACGCCGTACTGGCGCAGTTCGCTGAGGTCGGTGATGAGCCCATCGACCACGATGCCGGCCACGCCGGCGGCACGGGCGGCATAGGCCACCGCGCCACCCAGCGAGGCGATGGCTTCGTCGCCGCAACGGTCGATGACCAGCACGTCGCCGGGGCGGGCCTGGCCGATGGCGTAGTGCACCATGGCGCCGTCCATGCCCGGCACGCGTACGGTGATGGCGGTGCCGGCGATGCGGCGGTCGGGGATTACGGCCTTGATGGCAGGCACCATGAAACCGGTATAGCGGAAGTGGCCGATCACCGCGGGCTCGGCCTGCACCAGCAGGTCGAGCAGGTCTTGGTCGATGGCGAGAGGCAGATCATTCAATACGTACAAGGCGGACTCCAATTCTGCGAATGTGAGGCGGTGCGGCGCCGGCGGCGGCCCCTGGGGGGGGGGGGGGGGGGGGCGGGGGGGGATAA
>JAEZBO010000073.1 GCA_023427085.1 Pseudomonadota bacterium | reverse complement strand
GCCTGCTGTCGCCGGTGACCGGCCTGCTCGGCGGTGTCACCGGTGGTCTGGGCGGCGGTGCCGGCAACGGCGCCAACGGCGGTCTGCTGGCCCCGGTCACCGGCCTGCTCGGCGGCCTGACCGGCGGTCTGGGCGGTGGCGCCGGCAACGGTGCCAACGGCGGCCTGCTGGCGCCGGTGACCGGTCTGCTGGGCGGCCTGGGCGGCGCCGGTAACGGTGGCGCCAACAACGGCGGCCTGCTGGCTCCCGTGACCGGCCTGCTCGGCGGCCTGGGTGGCGCCGGTGCCGGTGGCGCCAACAACGGTGGCCTGCTGTCGCCGGTGACCGGCCTGGTTGGCGGCCTGGTGGGTGGCGTGGCGATCGTCGGCGGTGGCGGCGCAGGCGCCGGTGCCTCGGCGGGCGGCGCGTCGGTCGGTGGCGGCGCGGCTGCCGGCGGCGGCGCGGCAGCTCAAGGTGGCCTGCTGGCACCGGTGACCGGCCTGGTCGGCGGCCTGCTCGGTGGTCTGGGCGGTCTGGGCGGTGCCCAGGCACGTTAAGCGGAAAGCGGAGAGCGACATGCTCGGACTTGAAAGAAACTACCGTCAAGCTGGCCTGGACCACACCGTCCGGCCGGACGAGGCTCCCCGCTCGACGCTCCTCGACGAAATGGCTTTGATGTTGTCCCGCCAGGTCTCGGTCTACACGGCAGTCAAGCAGGCTGCGATGGCCGAACGACTGGACCTGGCGCTGGACGACTTCCGGGCCCTCGAAATGGTGATGGAATGCGAGTCGCTGGCAACGGGCCAACTGGCCCACATGCTGGGGATCAGCTCGGGAGGCGCCACGGCGCTGATCAACCGGCTGGAGGCCAGAGGTCTGGTCACTCGCGACCGCCACCCGCTGGATCGCCGCATCATCGTGATCCGCGCCGTCGAGCAGGAATGTGTGGCGGTCCAGGCGGTGATGGACGCAGTGGCAGACGAGATCGCCACCCAGTCGGCCCGCTACGACACGTCGGAACTGGAACTGGTGCATCGCTTCCTGGCCGACTGCCTGAAGGCCTTCAAGCACGACACGCACCGCTGGCTGGAAAGCAACGGCGGTAGCGGCCACAACGACCGCGGCCGCTACTAGCACGACAGGTCTCGCAAGAGAGAGAGAAGGGAGAGGTTTTCCCTGCTTCGCACCCTGCAGGGGTTCCGGCCCTGCAGGGTGTTTTTTTTGCGCTGCTTTACGATATCGAGCCTGTCGCGCCGCGTCCCGCGCGCGGCCCGCCCTGCATCACGACGAGGCTGTCGATGTCTTCCTATACCCACGGTCTGCGCGCGGCCCTACCGATCGCGGCCGCCTACGTGCCGGTCGCGCTCGCGCTCGGCGCGGCGTCCACCCAGCTGGGATTCGGTCCGCTGCAAGCGGCGCTGTGGTCCTTCATCATGTATTCGGGCGCCAACCAGGCCCTGCTGCTCAGCTCGGTGCTGGCCGGCACGCCGCTGCTGGTGGTCACGCTGCTGTGCGCGGCCGCCAGCCTGCGGCATGCGCTGTACGGCGTGGTGCTGGCCGGCCGCGTGCCGCGCGACGCACGCACGCGTCTGCTGTTCGGCTACGGACTCACCGACGAGGTGTTCGCGACGACGGTCGGTGCCGACCGGCTGATGAACCGTCCAGCGGACGGGACGACGGCGCGGCAGACAGGCATCGACGTGGCCGGACCGCCGGACAGGCTGTCAGGCCGCTGGCTGGTCGGCCTGGCGTCGGCGGTGTTCGGGGTGTGGGTGCTCAGTACCGGCCTGGGCAACCTGGTCGGCGAGACACTCGCGGCCGCCTCGCCCAAGGTCCGCGGCGGGCGCGATCGCGCTGGGCCTGATCACCGTCGGGCGCCCCGAACTGGCGATACCCGCGGGCGCGCTGGCGGCCTTCCTGCCCGGCCGCAAGGAGCCCGCATGACCGACTTGTGGATCGCCATCGCCGTGGTGGGTGTCTTCACGGCCGCGACGCGCATCGTGCCGCTGTTCCTGGCCGGCCGCAAGCCGTCCGCCGGACGCCGCCGCCCCGACTGGCTCGAAGCGCTCGGCCCCTGCCTGCTGGCCGCCATGGCGGTGGTCGTGATGTTGCCGGCCTTGCAGGCGGGCGGGGATCCGGCCGGCGTTGCGGGGGCTGGCAGCTCGCTGGCCATGGCTTTGGAGGGCCGTCTCGTCACGCTGGCTTCGTTCGGCGTGGTCGCGGCAAGCATGCTGATCCGGCGTGATCCCGGCCTGGCGACGATCGCCGGCATGGTCGCGTACTTTCTGCTGAGCTAGCCGGCCACACCTGGCCGGCCGCACCTGGCCGGCCGCACCTAGCCGGCCACACCCAGCCGCGCATCCCAGCCCAGCAGCGCCAGGTCGGCGACGGCCTGCAGTTCGTCGCGGGCCGCGCCGTCGCGCGCCAGGATGGACATGCCGTTCTGCACCGTCTGCACGAAGCGCGCCAGCGCATGCAGATCGGCCGATGCCGGTATCTCGCCCTGCCGCACGCCCTGCTCGAGCCGGTCCTTGATGCGCTCGAACACACCGGCGCGCGCCGAGCGCACCAGTTCACCCAGCGCCGCATGGCCTTCGCTGCCGACCGCCGACAGCGTCACCATGCAGCCGTTGGGCAGATCGCCGCGGCAACCGGTCAACGCAGCTGCCGAATCCTCGAGCAGGCAACGAACCGCCTCGCGCGCGCCGGGCGCCGCCATGAAACGTCCCCAAACCAGCTCGTCGTAGGTCTCGCGGTAATGCCGCAAGGCCTCGGCGTACAGGCCCTCCTTGGAGCCGAACGCGGCGTACAGGCTGGGCGAGCCGATGCCCATCGCCTCGGTCAGGTCGCTGATCGAGGTCGCCTCGAAGCCGCGTGTCCAGAACAGGCAGGTGGCCTTGGCCAGCGCCGCCTCGCGGTCGAAGGCGCGCGGCCGGCCCCGCGCGCGCGCCGGCGCCGGGCCGGTGTCGGCGCGGACGTCCGGCGGGGTCGCGGAAGTCTCGTCTGGCAAGTCGCCAATCGGCGCGCGGGCACTGCTGCGGGTTTTTTGCATCGTTCGATATATAAACCCGTTGACCGCGCTTGGCAACGCTCCTATTATTTATCTAACGCTCGACACATAAATATCGTGGCCTGCACCTGGGCCCTCCCCTACACCTACCGGAAACCCATCATGACCACTCTGAACAACAAACGCGCCCTCGTCACCGGCGCCTCGCGCGGCATCGGCGCCGGCATCGCCCTGGCGCTGGCCGACCAGGGCGCCGACGTCGCCATCACCTACGAACGTTCGGCCGATCGCGCCACCGAGGTCGTGCGCGCCATCGAGGCGCGCGGCCGCCGGGCGCTGGCCATCCAGGCCGACAGCGCCGATGCCGCCGCGGTGCAGCGCTCGGTGGCCGAGGCGGCGGCCGGCCTGGGCGGGCTGGACATCCTGGTGAACAACGCCGGCATCGCCCGTCAGGGTCCGTTCGCCGACATGAGCCTGGCCGACATCGACGCGCAGCTGAACGTCAACATCCGCTCGGCGGTGCTGGCCTCGCAGGCGGCGCTGGCGCATCTGGGCCAGGGCGGCCGCATCATCACGATCGGCTCGAACCTGGCCGAACGGGTGCCCTTCCCCGGCGTGACGGTGTATTCGATGACCAAGTCGGCGCTGCTGGCATTCACCCGTGGCCTGGCGCGCGAGATCGGCCCGGCCGGCATCACCGCCAACCTGGTGCAGCCCGGCCCGATCGATACCGACATGAATCCGCAGGACGGCGAGTTCGCCGATACCTTGCGCGCGCTGACGGCGCTGGGCCGTTATGGCACGCCGGCCGACATTGCCGCGGCGGTGACCTTCCTGGCCAGCCCGGCGGCCGGCCTGATCACCGGCACCGCGATCACGGTGGATGCCGGCTTCAACGCCTGACGGCACCCGTCGCGGGCGGCGCCGGCAGGCCGGCCGCCGGCTGATCCAGGGCCGGCATGTCCAGCCGCGGCACCGCCGCCAGCAGGCGCCGAGTCACCTCGGTGCGCGGCGCGTGCAGCACCTCGCCGGCGCTGCCGGTCTCGACGATGCGTCCGCCGTCCATCACGGCGATCCGGTCGGCCAGGTACTCGACCACGCCGAAGTTGTGCGTGATGAAGAGATACGCGATCCCCAGCTCGGCCTGCAGCGCGCGCAGCAGATCGAGGATCTGCGCCTGCACCGACACGTCCAGCGCCGAGGTCGGCTCGTCCAGCACCAGCACCTTGGGCTCGAGCGCCAGCGCACGCGCGATGGCGACGCGTTGGCGCTGGCCGCCCGAAAACTCGTGCGGATAACGCGATGCCGCGCCCGCTGGCAAGCCGACCCGGTCGAGCAGCGCCTGGCAATGCGCCAGCCGCGCCGATGCGGCGACGTCCGGACGCAACGCCGCCATGCCTTCCTGCAGGATGTCGCCGATGCGCATGCGCGGGTTCAGCGAGGCATAGGGATCCTGGAACACGATCTGCAGCGTGCGCCGCAAGGTGCGCAGCTCAGCGCCGCGCGCCGCCAGCAGGTCGTGGCCGTCCAGGCTGGCCTGGCCGCGGATCCGCGCATTGGCATCGAGCAGCCGCAGCAGCGCCTTGCCGGTGGTGGTCTTGCCGCAGCCCGACTCGCCCAGCAGCGCCAGCGTCTCACCGGCGTGCAGGTCGAAGTCCAGGCCGTCCACGGCGCGCACGTGATCGACGGTGCGGCGCAGCAGCCCCTTGCGGATCGGGTAATGCACCTCGAGCCCGCGCACCTGCAGTAAGGGCTGGGACCGATCGGCTGCGCTGGCGTGCTGCCGCGCGCCCGGCATGGCTTCGGCTTGCGCCGAGCCCGATGGTGCCGTCGTCGGCGCCGCGACCCGCGCGCCGTCTTGGCCGGCCGCCGCCTGCGCCCGGCCGGCGGCCGACAGGGGCCGCCCCCGCTTGGCGTAGCTGGGGATGGCGTCGAACAGCTCGCGCGCATAGGGATGGCGCGGCGCGGTGAAGAAATCCTCGGCCGACGCGACCTCGATCACTTCGCCGGCGCGCATCAACGCGACGTCGTGCGCGAATTGCCGCACCACCGCCAGGTCGTGCGTGATCAGCAGGATCGCCATGCCCAAGTCGCGCTGGATGTCGGCCAGCAGCTCGAGCACCTGCGCCTGCACCGTCACGTCGAGCGCGGTGGTCGGCTCGTCGGCGATCAGCAGCGCCGGCTCGGCGGCCAGCGCGATCGCGATCATGACGCGCTGCTTCTGCCCGCCCGAGAACTGGAAGGGATAGTCGTCGATGCGGCGTTGCGGCTCGGGGATGCCGACCCGTTGCAGCCATTCGATCGCCCGGGCGCGGGCCGCCGCGCCGCGCAAGGGAGTATGCGCGACGATGGTCTCGACGATCTGCTGGCCCACCCGCATGACCGGATTCAGGCTGGTGGCAGGCTCCTGGAAGATGATGCCGATGCGCGCACCGCGCACCCGCCGCATGTCGGTCTCGGACAGGTGATTGAGGTCGGTGCCGTCCAGCGCGATCTGGCCGCCCGCGATGCGCCCGGCGTCGGGCAGCAGCCGCAGCAGCGCCAGCGCGGTGATGCTCTTGCCGCAACCCGATTCACCCACCAGCGCGAACGTGCGGCCGCGCTCGATGGCCAGGCTGAGCGTGCGCACGGCGGTGTTCAGGCCCTGCTCGCCGGCGATGTCGACCCGCAGGTCCTTGACTTGCAACAGGGTCATGGCCGGCCCTCCACAGTGGCCGGCGCGCTGCCGGCGGCGGCCGGCGCGGCCGAGGCCGAGGCCGCCATCGGTCCGGCCGCATCGGGCGGCCGCCGCAGGATGCGGTACTTGCGGCTGCGCGGGTCGAAGGCGTCGCGCACCGCGTCGGCGAACAGGTTGGCCGACAGCACCAGCGCGACCATGAACAGGAAAGCGGTCAGCAGGTTCCACCAGATCATCGGGTCGCGCGACATCTCCAGGCGCGCCCTGTCGATCATCGAACCGAAGGAATTCATGCTGGGGTCGACGCCGATGCCCAGATACGACAGCACCGCCTCGTACAGCACCAGACCCGAGAACTCGAGCACCGCGGTGATCAGCACGATGTGCATGACGTTGGGCAGCAGGTGGCGCGCCATGATGCGCCAGTGCGACACCCCGAACGCGCGCGCGGCCTGCACGTATTCGAGCTCGCGCAGCTTGAGCGTCTCGGCGCGCAGCAGCCGGCACAGCCCGGCCCAGCCGGTCAGGCCGAGGATCATGCACAGCAGGAACAGCCGCAGGTCGGCGCGTTCGGCCGAACTCGGGAAACTGGTCGGATTGTTGTCGATGTAGACCTGCATCATCAGCACGCAGGCCGCCACCAGCAGCACGCCGGGGATCGAGGTCAGCGTGGTGTAGAGGTACTGGATGACGTCATCGACACGGCCCTTGAAATAACCGGCCGCGATACCGAACAGCAGCGCCGGCGGCAGCATCGCGATGGTGGTCAGGCTGCCGATCACCAGCGCCGTGCGGATGCTTTTCAGCGCCTGCCACAGCACGTCGTTGCCGGTGCGGTCGGTGCCCAGCACGTGATAGCCGCTGGCCAGCCCGGCCACCGCGCCGCCCAGCAGGCACAGCACCGCGAAGGTCAGCCACATCGCCCGCCACGGCATGTCGCTGCGGCCGGCGCACAGATCGCGCAGGCCGGCGCGCCAGCCGCCACGCCGGCGCCCCAAGGCCCAGCCCAGCACCAGCCCGCCCAGCAAGGCGGCCGCCGCGCTGCCCGCCAGGCCCGCGGCCAGCCGCGCGCCGACGTCGCCGGCATGGCGCTGTTCGTTTTCTCCCAGATGCGCGCCGCCGAAACGCAGACGCGGAAAATCCCGCACCGGCGGCCCGTCGCCCGGCAGCGTCTCCTTGGTGAACTGGCGCGTCGCCAGCGGCGCCGAATAGGTCTTCTCGGTACGTTGCAGCGTCGAAAAATCGAGCACCGCGTCGAGCGCCGAGCGCACGATCGGCGCATGCATGCGCGGCGCATCGGCGGGCGCGCCCTCGGCCGGCGGCAACAGCGGCCGGTAGTGCACCGAATCGAGCAAGGCCACCACCGCGAACACCGCCAGCACCACGGCCGCGCACATCGCCGGCACGTCGCGCGCGACCTGGCTCCAGGTGGCGCGCAGGTTGGGCGAACGCCGCGCGTACCAGGCATACGCCAGCACGCCCGCCCCCATCAGGAACAGGGCGATGTCGGTCCACAGGAACACAAGCTTGGGCATGGCGCTACTCGAAACGGACACGCGGGTCGGCCAGCGTGTAGGAGATATCGGCCAGGATCAGGCCCACGATGTACAGCGCCGATCCCAGGAACACCATGGCGCGCACGATCGAGAAATCCTGCGCGTTGATCGCGTCGATCGTATAGCTGCCCAGCCCCGGGATGCCGAAGAACGACTCGGCGATCAGGCTGCCCATGAACAGCAGCGGGATCGCCGACACGGTCCCGGTCAGGATCGGCAGCATGGCGTTGCGCAGCACGTGGCGAAACAGCACCACCCGCTCGGCCAGGCCCTTGGCGCGCGCGGTGCGCACGTAGTCCTTGCCGCTTTCCTCGAGGAACAGCGCGCGGTAGAAACGCGCTTCGGGACCGAGCCGCGCGATGATCGCCACCAATACCGGCAGGGCCAGGAACTTGACCATGTCGAGCCCGCCGCCAAAGCCCGAATACGGCACCAGCCGCAGGATCTTGGCGAACAGCCACTGCCCCGCGATGATGTAGAACAGCCCCGAGATCGACAGCATGACGACGCACAGCACCACGCCCCAGAAATCGAGCCGGGTCGCGCGAAAGAACACCAGCACCAGCGCGAACACCACGCTGGCGAACAGGCCGAGCGTGAAGCTGGGCAGCGCCAGCGCCAGGCTCGGGCCGATGCGCGCGGATATCTCGCGGCCGATGTCGCGGCCACCGTCCGACGCGCCGAAATCCAGCCGCAGCAAGGGCAGCGAGCGCGCCGCGAAGATCGTGTCGGTGAACTTGTCGCTGCCCTGCGCCTGGGTATTGAAGAACAGCGGCTTGTCGTAGCCGCGCTCGATCTTCCAGGTCTCGATGGCCTCCTGGCTGACACGCTGGCCGCCGATCGACAGCCGCGCCATGTCGTCGGGCGTATTGACCGCGAAGAACAGCACGAAGGTGAACAGATTCACCCCGATCAGGATCGCCACGCCATACAGCAGGCGGCGGAGGATGTAGGCGCTCATCGCGGGGACTCCGTACGGTCGGGGGCTTGCGAAGCGTCGGCCAGTTCGCCGAACGCGGTCTGGCGCTCGCGCCGCCGCAAGGCGCGCCAGGCCGGCCACAAGGCCAGCCCCAGCAGCAGCGCCAGCAACGGCAAGGGCCACCAGACCGGCGAGTTCCAGGCCGCCACGCTCTGCGCGCGGGCCTGCGGATCGATGCTGAGATACTGCAGCGTATTGCGCACCATCTGCGTCGGTTTGGCATTGCCGACCCAGTGGTGATAGGCCCCGCCCGACTTGGGCGAGTAGCCGAACATCCACGGCGCGTCGCGCTGCGTGATCTCGACCATCTGGTGGATCACCGCTTCCTTTTCAGGGCCGTCGTCGAGAAAACGCATCTTCTCGAACAGCGCGTCGAACTCGGGGCTGCTGTAGTTGGCGGCGTTCTCGCCGCCGCCATCGGCCTTGGCATTGGGCCCATACAGCAAGAAAAGGAAGTTCTCGGCATCGGGATAGTCGGCCACCCAGCCCCACAGGAACATCTGCGCCACGCCGCTGCGCATCTTTTCCTGGAAACGGTTGTAGTCGGTCGAGCGCACGTCCAGCTGCACGTTGATCTGCGCCAGCTTGCGCCGCATCCAGTCGAAGGTCGGGCTGGCGCTCATGCCGCCCATCGCGTCGTAATGCAGCACCAGCGGCTGGCCGCTGCGGGCGTCGCGGCCGCCCGGATAACCGGCCTCGGCCAGCAGCCGGCGTGCCTCGTCGACGCTCTTGCGCACCGCCTTGCCATCGACCACGTCATAGACCTGCCGATTGATGCCGGCCGGCGTATCGTCGTGGCCCAGCACCCCGGGCGGCACCGGGCCGTGCGCCACCTGGCCCTGGCTGTTCTCGAAGATCGCGACGTATTCTTCCCAATCGAACACGATGCTGATGGCCTGGCGCAGCTTGCGGTTGCGCGCCTGCTGCTCGGGCGTATCGCCGTGCCCGACCACCGGATCCTTCCAGTTGAAGCCCATGTACCAGGTCTGCGTCTCGACCGTGGTCGGCAGCTGGATCTGGCGATCGGCGTACAGCTGCGCCTTGTCCTGCGAATCGCCGGCGGCCACCAGCATCGCCACGCCGTACTCGCCGCGCTCGACCTGCGGGATGTCGTAATAGCCCTGCAGGAACTTGCCCTGCAGCGGGATGGCTTCCTTCTCGATGCTGAACACCACCCGGTCGATGAAAGGGGTCGGCTGGCCGCAGGCCGCCAGCAGGCCGGCCTCGCGGTCGCCGGGCTCGCCTTCGCAGGGATAGGGCTCGCCGCGGAAGTTCGGATTGCGGGCCAGCACGTGGCGCTGGTTCTGCAACGATTCGACCAGCATGTACGGGCCGGTGCCGACCGGCCAGGTGTTCAGCGACAGGTTGCGCTCGGCCATGCCGGGCTGCGCATAGAAACGATCGGCCTCCCAGGCGATCGGCGCGACGAAGGTCATCGCCAGCCAGTACCGGAACTGCGGATACTTGCCGATCACGCGGATGCGCAGCGTATGGTCGTCGAGCGCCTCGACGCCGTCGAAGCCATCGCGGCGCAAGTCCAGCCAGCCGGCCGCCTCGCCGGACTGGCGGCGCGCCGCTTCCTGTTCGCGCAGACGGGTGCCATAGGCCTGCATGCCGACCACATGGCTGGCCATCACCGAATAGATCGGCGAGACCACGCGCGGACTGGCCAGCCGCCTGAAGGCGTAGACGTAGTCGTGCGCGGTCAGCTCGCGCGTGCCGGTCTTGTCGAAATCGGGAATCGCGTGGCGTCCTTCGAGCGCGCCCGCGTCCAGCGGAAAGTAGCTGTAGCGGCCGTCGCTTTCGCGCGCGAACACCGGATGGGGGGCGAACTGGATGCCGGGGCGCAGCGTGATGTCGTAGACACTCTCGGCGATCTGTTCGCCCGGTGCGTCGGCCGGCAGTTCGGCGCCCTGCTTGTCGTAATAGCGCGGCTGGGCGATCGCCTGCGCGGCGCGCGGCACCAGCTCGTAGGGCCGCTTCAGGTAGTGGTAACCGTAAAGCGGCTCGTAGATGTTGTAGGTATAGGGCGTCTCGTCGGTCGAATAGGAACTGGCCGGATCGAGATACTTGGGCGAGCGCTGCGCGAACGCGGTGTACAGCGTGTTCTGCGTCTCGGCGCCGGTCTCGTAGGGACTGTTGATCGGGGTGTCGCGCGAACAGCCGGCCAGCGCCACCAGCGCCGCCAGACCCATCGCTCTCAGAACCCCGCGCATATGCCCATCCCCCGTTCTTGTCTGCCCCGGCCCGCGCGCCAGATCGACGGCAAGCATATCAAACCGTTGGCACGGGGGTCTTCCATGGATATGGCGCCGGCGGCAAAGTTCCGGGCTGGCGCTGGCGCGCCCCCACGACATCTTGGTTCGTAGCCTAGTACTCTATCCAACTGAGCGACGGGCGCTGCGTACTGCTTGCGCCACCTTTCAGCAGCGCTGCTCGCGCCAGCATTCATGGCGCCAGGCCCATGGCCGGCGCGGCTGCGGGTCGGCCCACAGGCCGCGCCGGGCCTCGCGGGCCTGCCGCTCGAGGTCGATCAGGCCACGATCGCGCAGGTGGCGGTCGCGGCCTTGCCGGTTGGCCCAGGCCATGCCCTGCTCGACCATGGCGCGGTTGACTTGGCGGCCGTCCGGCAACAGCAGGTCGCAGACATGGCGTTCGTATTGATCGCGCTCGTAGCATTGCGCCTGCACCGTGGCGCTGCCCAGCAGCGCCGACAGCGCGCGCCGCGCCGCCTGGCCGTAGGGCTGGCCGGGCCGCTCGCCGCCATCGCCGGTCTCGGGCGCATCGATGCTGGCCAGCCGGATGCGCTGGCGCTGACCGTCCGCCGACAATACGATGGTGTCGCCGTCGGTGACCGACGCGGCCATGCCGCGCAGCGTGTAGGCGGGCTGCGAGGCTGCGGCGTTGCGGTCGGTGTTGCGGTCGGTGTTGCGATCGGTGCTACGGTCGCCGCTGCGGTCGGCGGTATCCGTGGCGGGTGCGCCGCCCCGCGGCTCGCGCTCGGGCGATGGGTCTGTCGACGGCCACAGATGCAGCGCCAGCGCCGCGACCAGGGCCGCGAGCAGGCTCAGCCAGCTGCGCGGCCGCCGGCCGAACAGGCGGCCACCGCCCGGCTGTCGGCCACCCGGTTTTGCGCCGCCGGCTCCTGCGCCATCCGCAGCACCGCCACCCGAACGCGCGCCGCGCGATCGCCCGCCGCGGCCCCGCCCGCGACCGTCAGGCCCCTGACTCACAGCCAGCCAGCCTTGCGGAAGCTCCAGAACAGCGTGCCGCACAGCCCGCCCATGATGCCCATCACCAGCGGGTAGCCGAACGACCACTCGAGTTCGGGCATATGGCGGAAGTTCATGCCGTAGATCCCGGCGATGGCCGTCGGCACGGCCAGGATGGCGGCCCAGGCGGCCAGCTTGCGGGTGGTCTCGGTCTGCTGGGCCTGGCCGATCATCAGGCCGGCTTCGAACGCGAAGGCGAGCGCCTCGCGCAGCGAGTTGAGCATCTCGTCGACGCGCAGGATGCGGTCGGCCACCTCGCCGAAATACGGCTGGGCCTGCCGGTCGATGGGCTCCATCTCGACCCGCGACAGGCGCCGGCAGATCTCGGCCAGCGGCGCGACCAGCGTATGCGCGCGCAGCAAGTCGCGGCGCAGCCGGTACAGGCGGCGGATCTCGCTGTCCTTGAAGCCACGCAGCATCAGCTTCTGCTCGACGCCCTCGACGCCGTCCTCGAAACGCTTGGCGGCCGCCACGTAGCGGTCGGCCAGCAGGTCGAGGATCTCGGAAGCGACAAAATCGCTGCCGCGCGCCAGCTGCTTGGGCAAGGTCTCGAGCCGCGCGCGCAGGGCCTGGTGGCTGGCGGTGGCGCCGCGCCGCACGGTGACCAGAAAACCGCAGCCGATCAGCAGCTGCGTTTCGCCGAAGGCCGGCCGGTCGCCATTGACCTCGACGGTGATCGCCACCACCAGCACCACCGGACCGAAGTCCAGGATCTTGGGGCGGCGATGCGGCGCCAGCATCTCATCGATGATCTGCGCGTCCAGCGACAGTTCGGCGCCGACGCGCTTGAGCAGGTCGGGATGCGGGTCCTTCAGGCCGACCCACAAGAAGCCATCCTGCTCGCCGACGTGCCGGTGCAGATCCGCCATCGGCACATGCACCCCGCCGCGGCCTTGCCGGTAGGCCATCGACGCCATGATCTCGGCGCTGTGCTCGTCGGCGGCGGCCGCGTCCGCCGATGTCGCATCGACGGCGAGCGCAGCGGGTTCATCGCCGCGCGCGCCGCTGCCGGTCTCGTCTCGCGACCGACCATCCGTCTCGTTCTGCGGCCGATCGTCCGCTTCGTTCTGCAATGAGGCCATGCGGCGAACCTGTCCAGGACTGGGGCGCCGTCGATGATATCACCGGGCCTGCGGGGCGCCCGCCGGCCCATTGCCGCGCCGCAGCACGCGTTGCAGCAGCCACGGCGACAGGTGGATCGGCAGTTGCGCGGCGGCGAAATACAGGGCGATGCGCGGGTCGATGCCCGCCCCCATCGCCCCCCACAGCAGCCCGACGTTGCGGTTGCCCAGCACCAGCGCCGTGCCCAGCCGTTCGCCCGGGCGCGCCAATGCCGCGCCCAGCAACTGGCACGCCGCGTTCATCGCGCAGGCCAGCGCGATCACCTGCAGCACGTCCAGCGGATCGGCCAGCAGGCGTCGCTGGACGTCGGCCATCGCGCCCAGCGCGAAGGCCGCCAGCGCCCACAACACCAGCAGGTCGATATGGGTCGCGTGGCGCGCCACCTGCCGCGGCGCCAGCCCGCGCAGCAACACCGACACCAGCACCGCCGATCCCAGCAGTCCGGCCAGCCGCCACGACAGGTCCCACGGCGAGAAGGCGACCTGGCCCAGCGCCTGGCTGACCAGCGGCACCAGCCACGGCACCGCGGCGGTACAGACCAGTGTCACCGCGAACGGCAGCGTCGCGTCCGAGCCCAGCATGCGCGCCACCGCGGCGTTGCCGCTGGACGGCGGTGCGCACAAGGCGAAGGCCGCGGCCATCGCCAGGCCGCCGGTCAGTCCCAGCGCCAGCAGCCCGTGCAAGGCCGCGAGCGGCAAGGCCACCATCAACAGCAAGGGCAGCGCCAGGTACAGCCAGGGGCGCCGCAAGGCACCGCGCAAGGCCGACAGGTCGACGCGCAGGAACGTCCCGGTCACATAGACGAACACCCAGACGGTCATGGCCTCGCGCGCCAGCGCGGCCAGCGGCGGCAACAGCAGGCCCAGCGCGACGGCCAGCGCCAGCAGCGCCGGACCCCGCGCCAGCAGTGCTCGGGAAATATCCATAAGCCAGCCGCGCTCGGCGGCCCCTCTTTCAGATGACGATACGACTATGCTAAAGACGGCATCGACATTGTTGAAATGGATTATGGATATTCGTACTATTGATGTCATGAATCTTGCTGCCGTCGACCTCAACCTGCTGGTCGCCTTCGAAGCGCTCTATCTCACCCGCAACGTCACGCAGGCGGGACAGCGCATCGGCCGTGCCCAGCCCTCGGTCAGCAACGCGCTGGGCCGCCTGCGTGCCTTGTTCGGCGACGAGCTGTTCGTCCGCAGCCGCGACGGCATGCTGCCGACTGCCCGCGCGCAAGCCTTGATGCCGCAGATCGGCGCGGCGCTCGACCAGCTGCGCCAGGCCTTACAGGCCGGCCGCCCCTTCGATCCCGCCAGCGCGCGACTGCGCTTCACGCTGGCCGCCAGCGATTACGCGCAGCTGGTGTTCGTGCCGGCTCTGCTGGCGCACCTGCGCGTGGCGGCGCCGCACGTCGACCTGCGCGTGGCCCGGCTGGACCGCGGCCGCTACGCCGGCGAACTCGACCGCGGCGACGTCGACATGGTCGTCGGCGGCCACCTGGCGGCGCCCAAGCGTTTGACGGTCGACAAGCTGTATGCCGAACGTTTTGTCTGTATCACCGACCGCGACAACCCGGCGGCCGACGCTCCAGCGACGGACACGCCCGCGCCCAGGCGCCGGCTCACGCTCGACACCTACCTGCGGCTGCCGCACGCGCTGTTCGCGCCCGGCGACGACGGCTCGGCGCGTGGCATCGTCGACGAACACCTGGCCGCCATCGGCCGCCAGCGCCGCGTCGTGGCGACCTTCACGCACATCGCGGCGATCCCGCTGGCCGTGCGCGGCACCGATCTGGTCGCGACGCTGGCCGAACGCGCCGCGCTGGCGCTCGGACATCCCCAACTGGCCATCCATCCGCTGCCGCGCGGGCTGCAGGCCCCGCCCTTCGACATCGAGCTGGTCAGCGGCGCCCGCGCGCGTGGCGACGCGGCGCTGGGCTGGCTGCGCCACCGCATCGTCGCGGTGGGCCGTGCGATGGGCCGCGCCCCGCGCAGCTGAACATCACCTGAATCGGTAATCAACATATCGCCAGAATGTCGTTCCGGCGGCCCCGGGCTTTGTCTATCTTTGCGCTTCGCACGAAACGCGAAAGAACATCGATAAATCTTCCCGGAGCACACATGAACCTGCGCAGCCTGCTCGCCGCGGCCACCGCCGCGCTGGCGGCCCTGGCCGCCCCCCTGGCCTGGGCCCAGTCCAACCCTCACCTCGTCTCGACCGACTGGCTCGAGAAGAACCTCGCCGATCCCAAGCTGCGCGTGGTCGAGGTCAGCGTCAACCCGGGCCTGTTCGAGCGCGGCCACATCCCCGGCTCGGTCAACTACAACTGGCACACCGACCTGGTCGATACGGTGCAGCGCGACATCGCGTCGGCGCAGCAGTTCCAGACGTTGCTGCAGCGCAGCGGCGTGAACGACGACACCACGGTCGTGCTGTACGGCGACAACAACAACTGGTTCGCCGCCTGGGGCGCCTGGATCTTCGACGTCTACGGCATCCAGAACGTCAAGCTGCTCGACGGCGGCCGCAAGAAATGGGAAGCCGAAGGCCGTCCCTTGTCCAACAGCGCCAAGCTCTATCAAGCCGGCAACGTGCAGGTCAAGCCCGCCAACACGCAACTGCGCGCGCGACTGGCCGACGTGCTGGCCGTGGCCAAGCGTGAACAGGACGCCGTGCTGGTCGACATCCGCTCGGCCGACGAATACAACGGCAAGATCTTCGCCCCCAACGGCGTGCCCGAGCTGGCCGTGCGCGCCGGCCACGTGCCCGGCGCGGTCAACGTGACCTGGAGCAAGCTGGTCGCCGAAGACGGCACCTTCAAGTCGGTCGACGAGCTCAAGGCGATCTACCAGGCCGTCGGCGTGGACGGCAGCAAGCCGATCATCACCTACTGCCGCATCGGCGAACGCTCGAGCCACTCGTGGTTCGCGCTGAGCAAGCTGCTGGGCTACGACGTGCGCAACTACGACGGCTCGTGGACCGAGTACGGCAACAGCGTCGGCGCGCCGATCAGCAATCCGGCCGGCACCGTCTGGGGCCGCACCTGACGTGCCCGCGCTGCGCCTGACGACGGCCGCCCTGATCGTGGCGGCCGTTTTTCTCTTTGCCTGGCACCTGAACAGCCTGCCCACCGAGGGTAGGCTGCTGGCGTTTTCATTGCTGTGCGGCGGCGCCTTCGGCGTGGTGCTGCAACGCTCGCGCTTCTGCTTCCAGTGCATCACGCGCGACTACCTGCAAGGCGGCGACGCGCGCGGCCTGCTCGGCCTGCTGGCCGCGCTGGCGGTCGGCACGCTGGGCTATCACGCGCTGTTCGGCGCCTTTCTGCCGATCCCGGCCGAGCCGCGCCTGCCGCCGGGTGCGCACATCGGCCCGGTCAGCTGGGTGCTGGCGCTGGGCGCGCTGGTGTTCGGCATCGGCATGGCGATTTCCGGCTCGTGCATCAGCGCGCACCTGTACCGCCTCGGCGAAGGCGCGCTGGCATCGCCGTTCGCGCTGCTGGGCGCGGCGATCGGCTTCGTGCTGGGCTTCGCGTCCTGGAACGGCCTTTATCTCGCCGCGATCCAGCAGGCGCCGGTGATCTGGCTGCCGCACCGCCTCGGTTACGGCGGCTCGCTGCTGCTGCAACTGCTGCTGCTGGGCGCGCTGGCGGCCTGGCTGACGCGCAAGCGACGGCCGGCGGCGCACCGTGGCGACCCGTCGTCGAGTCCGGCTGCCCCGGCCGATGCAAGGACCCGCGCGCCGGCCCTGTGGCAGTTGCTGTTCGGCCAGCGCTGGCCGACCTATGTCGGCGGCATCCTGGTCGGCTTCATCGGCGTGCTGGCCTATCTGCGCAATGCGCCGCTGGGCGTTACCGCCGAACTCGGCAGCCTGGCGCGCACCGCGGCCGATGCGCACGGCTGGCTGCCGGCCCGGCTCGAAGGCCTGGACGGCTTTGCCGGCTGCGCCACCGTCATCAAGGAAGCCCTCTGGTCGCGCAATGGCGTGTTTGTGCTGGCCCTGGTCGCCGGTGCCTGGGCCAGCGCGCTGGCGGCTGGCGATTTCAAGCCGCGCCGGCCGGGACTGGCCGAGATCGTGCGCAATCTGGCGGGCGGCGTGCTGATGGGCTGGGGCGGCATGATCGCGCTGGGTTGCACGGTCGGCACCTTGCTGTCGGGCATCATGGCCGGCGCGCTGTCGGGCTGGATCTTCCTGGCGTTTTGCGTGGCCGGCATCTGGCTCGGGCTGGCCTGGCGCGCCCGTTTTAATTGACACGCTAACGCTTCACTATTTTCGCGCCGCGATCGTTTGAATTAACAACACCACGCTTGCACGAATAGCTCGTCGCCACAGCCGCGCCGGCGACCTATGATATCGGCCTTCCCCGGCACCGCGCCGCCGGGAGCACCGGACCCGAGCATGCGCATCCTGCTGGTTGAAGACGATCTGGATATGTCCGCGGCGATCTCACGAGCCCTGAGTCGCCGCGGCTTTCACATCACCTTGTGCCTGGACGGCCACACGGCGCTGACCAAGATCCGCGAGCAGCAGAACGACGTCGTCGTGCTCGATGTCTGCATCCCCGGACTGGACGGCCTGCACGTGCTGCAACGCGCGCGCAGCCTCAACATCACCACGCCCATTCTGCTGCTGACGGCGCGCGGCGCGGTCGGCGACCGCATCAGCGGCCTGAACGCCGGCGCCGATGATTACCTGGGCAAGCCCTTCGACCTGGGCGAACTCGAAGCCCGGCTGCACGCGCTGGGCCGGCGCGCGGTCCAGGCCCAGGACCAGCAGTTGCGCTGCGCGCGGCTAAGGCTCGACCTGGGCACCGGTGCGTTCTTCGGCGGTGATTCGCCGATCGAACTCGGCCCGCGCGAAAGCAGCCTGCTCAAGGCCCTGATCGAACGCGCCGGCGAGGCGGTCTCGCGCCATCAGCTGTTCAAGCAGGTCTATCCCAACGAAGGCCAGGCCCAGCTCGAATTCATCGAGGTCATCGTCCATCGGCTGCGCAAGAAGATCAAACCCTACGGCGCCGAGATCCTCACGCTGCGCGGGCTGGGCTATCTGCTGCGGCGCGAGCGCGGTACCTGATTGGCAGAAACCCTGCTTGCGCTCATCGGTCGAACTACGCAGAATCACGGCATCGCCCCGCAGGCCGCTGGCCCCACGGGCCATCGCCCCGGCGGGCCGCTCCCAGTTGCAAAGAGACCCTGCTCATGCCCTTTGAACCTGTCTATGTGGTCGATGGCGCCCGAACGCCATTCCTCAAGGCGCGCAACGAACCGGGGCCGTTCTCGGCATCAGACCTCGCCCTGCAGGCCAGCCGCGCGTTGCTGCTGCGCCAACCGTTCACCCCCGACCGTCTCGACGAAGTCATCCTCGGCTGCGCCGCGCCCTCGCCCGACGAGACCAACATCGGCCGCGTGCTGGCCCTGCGCGCCGGTTGCGGCCACCAGGTGCCGGGCTGGACGGTCATGCGCAACTGCGCCTCGGGCATGCAGGCGCTCGACAGCGCCATCACCGACATCCAGCTGGGCCGCTCGCAACTGGTGCTGGCCGGCGGCACCGACGCGCTATCGCGCGCGCCGCTGCTGTTCTCCGACGACATGGCGCGCTGGCTGGGCCGCTGGTACGCGGCGCGCGGCGCCGGCCAGAAACTCGCGCAGCTGCGCGCGTTCCGGCCACGCCTGCTGGCGCCTGTGATCGGCCTGCTCAAGGGCCTGACCGATCCGGTGGTCGGCCTGTCGATGGGCCAGACCGCCGAAAACCTCGCGTGGCGCTTCGGCATCACCCGCACGCAGATGGACGAATACGCGGTGCGCAGCCACCAGCGCGCCGCCCGCGCGCGCGACGAAGGCCGGCTGGACGAAGTCGCCGCGCTCTACGACAGCCAGGGCCGCCACTTTCCGCACGACGACGGCATCCGCGACGACTCCAGCCTCGACCGGCTCGCCAAGCTCAAGCCGGTGTTCGACAAGCCCGCCGGCAGCATCACCGCCGGCAACAGCTCGCAGGTCACCGACGGCGCCGCGATGCTGGTGCTGGCCAGCGCCCAGGCGGTGCGGCAATGGGGCCTGCGGCCGCTGGGCCGCATCGTCGACGTGCAATGGGCCGCGCTCGATCCGGCCCAGATGGGGCTCGGTCCGGTGCATGCCGCCACGCCGATCCTGCAACGCCACGGCCTGTCGCTCGACGCCCTCGATCTGTGGGAGATCAACGAAGCATTCGCCGCGCAGGTGCTGGCCTGCCGCGCGGCCTGGAACGACGACGAATACTGCCGCACGCATCTGGATACGCCAGCGCTGGGCCTGCTCGACGAAGCGCGCCTGAACGTCGATGGCGGTGCGATCGCGCTGGGCCATCCGGTCGGCGCGTCGGGCGCCCGCATCGTGCTGCACCTGTTGCGCGCGCTGCAAGCCCGCGGCCTGCGGCGCGGCATGGCCGCCATCTGCATCGGCGGCGGCCAGGGCGGCGCGATGCTGGTCGAAACCCTGCAGCCGGAGGCTCGCGTATGAATACCGGCGCTTTGATCGCACAACACTGGCAGGCCGATACCGACGCACAAGGCATCGTCTGGCTCACGCTCGACAGCCCGGGCGTCAAGGTCAACGTGCTGTCGCAGGCGGTGCTGCAAGAACTCGCCACGCTGCTCGACGGCTTCGATCGCCAGCCGCCCAAGGGGCTGGTGTTCCGCTCCGGCAAGCGTGGCAACTTCATCGTCGGCGCCGACATCGACGAGTTCGCCACGCTGGCCAGCGCCGAACAGGCCCGCGCGCTGGTCGCCCGCGGCTGGGACCTGTTTAAGCGGCTGGCCGGCGTGCCTTATCCGACGTTGGCATTGATCCGCGGCCACTGTCTGGGCGGCGGGCTCGAGCTTGCGTTGGCCTGCCGCTGGCGCATCGCGGTCGACGAGCCGGGCTGCTCGCTGGGCCTGCCCGAAGTCATGCTCGGCATCTTCCCGGGCTGGGGCGGCATGCGCCGGCTGCCGGCGCTGATCGGCCCGCCCGCCGCGCTCGATCTGATGCTGACCGGCAAGACCGTCGATGCGCGGCGCGCCCGCTCGCTCGGCCTGGTCGATCATGCGGTGCCGCCGCGTGTCATGGATGCGACCGCCCGCCACCTGATGGCCACGCGGCCACCGCGGCGCAAGGCCCCGCCCCACCTGGCGCTGCTCGACACCTGGCCGTTCAAGCTGCTGGTCGCCAAGCGCGCGCTCAAGACCGTCGAAGCCAAGGACCCTCACCACCACTATGCGGCGCCACGCGCGATCGTGCAGATCTGGTCGCGCCACGGCGGCAACGCGCTGGCCGCGCCGCGCCTGATCGACGCGCTGATCGCCTCGGACACCGCACGCAATCTGATGCGGGTGTTCCGGCTGCGCGAACGGTTGCGCGCCGAGGGCCGCGACAGCAGCGACCCGGTACGGCGCGTGCACGTGGTCGGCGCCGGCGCGATGGGCGGCGACATCGCCGCCTGGTGTGCCTACAAGGGCCTGACGGTGACACTGCAAGACCAGGACGCAAGCCGTCTGGCCACGGCGATCCAGCGGGCCGGCAAGCTGTTCCAGCGCAAATTCCGGCGCGATGCGCGGGCGATCCGCGCCGCCCACGACCGGCTGATCCCCGATCCCCAAGGCGCCGGCGTGCCGCAGGCCGACCTGGTGCTCGAGGCCATCAGCGAGAACCTGCAGGCCAAGCAGGCGCTCTATGCGCAGCTCGAGCCGCGCATGAAAGCCGACGCGCTGCTGGCCACCAACACCTCCAGCCTGCTGCTGGCCGAGCTGGCCAGCCAGCTGGATCGGCCGGCCCGGCTGATCGGCATCCACTTCTTCAACCCGGCCACGCAGATGCCGCTGGTCGAGGTCGTGCACGATCAGGGCACCGATCCGGCCAGCCACGCGCGCGCACTCGCCTTTGTCGGTGCGATCGACAAGCTGCCGCTGCCGGTGCGCAGCGCGCCGGGTTTCGTGGTCAACGCGGTGCTGGCCCCTTACATGCTCGAAGCGATGCGCTGCGTCGACGAAGGCCTGGACCCGGCCACCATCGACGCGGCCATGGTCGCGTTCGGCATGCCGATGGGCCCGCTCGAACTCGCCGACACCGTCGGCCTGGACATCGCGCTGGCCGCGGGCAAGCAACTGTCGGGCGGCGCCGACATCCCCGGCTGCCTGCAACGGCTGATTGACGGCGGCAAGCTCGGCCGCAAGACCGGCAAGGGTTTCTACATCTGGGAAGACGACAAGCCGCAGCGCAGCGGCGCCCACCCCGCACCGGCTGGCCTGGCCGATCGGCTGGTCGCGCCGCTGATCGCCCAGACCCGCAAGCAGGTCGACGACGGCGTCGTCGCCGACGACGAACTGGCCGATGCCGGTGTCATCTTCGGCACCGGCTTCGCGCCCTTTCGCGGCGGCCCGCTGCATTACGCACGCCAGACTGCGGCAAGCACACAACAACATGCGCCGGCCACGCGATCGGCGCAGTATTCTTCCACCCCCGAGGAGACACCATGAACACGCCACGCCACGCCTTGCTCTACCCGCTGTCTTTGCTCGCACTCGGCCTGGGTGCCAGCACCGTCCATGCGGCCGGATTCCAGCTGCTCGAACAGAACGCCAGCGGCCTGGGCAACGCCTATGCCGGCTCGGCCGCGATCGCCGAGAACGCCAGCACCATCTACTTCAATCCGGCCGGCATGTCCTACCTCAGCGGCCTGTCGGTGTCGGCGGGCGTCAACGCCATCAAGCCTTCGTTCAAGTTCCGCAACAACGGCAACACCACCGCGCCGCTGGGCGCACCGGGCAGCCTGGCGGGCGCGGATAGCGGCGGCGACGCCGGCAAATGGGGCATCGTGCCCAATGCCTACCTGGCCTGGCGCGTCAACGACCGCTGGAGCCTGGGCGTGGGCGTGGGCGCGCCGTTCGGGCTGATGACCGACTACGACGACAACTGGCTGGGCGAATTCCATTCGAACAAGTTCGAGATCGTCACGATCAACATCAACCCGTCGGTGGCCTACAAGGTCAACGAACAATGGTCGGTGGGCGCGGGCCTCAACTACCAGCGCATCGATGCCGAGTACTCGCGCCGCGCCGTGGTGGCGCCGGGCGTGACCAGCACCGCCATCGTCGACATGGACGGCGACGCCTGGGGCTGGAATGCCGGCGCGATCTTCCAGCCGGTCGAAGGCACTCGCTTCGGCTTGTCCTACCGCTCGAAGATCAAACACTCGGTCGACGGCAACACTGAACTGCGCAACGTCGGTACCTTCAACGCGGCGGCCGACGTCGACCTGCCCGACACGGTGGTGTTCAGCGCCTTCCACCAGCTCAACAGCCGCTGGGAACTGCTGGCCGACGTATCGTGGACCGGCTGGAGCAGCATCCCCGAACTGCAGATCCGCAACACCGGCATCCCCGGCGACCGCCTCGACCTCGACTTCCGCGACACCTGGCGCATCGCGCTGGGCGCCAACTACAAGGTCAACGACGCGTGGAAGCTCAAGTTCGGCGTGGCGTGGGATCAATCGCCGGTGCACGAAGCGGCCGACCGGCCGACCTCGCTGCCGGATAACGACCGCTGGTGGTTCTCGACCGGCGTGCAGTTCCAGGCCACCGCCAACACGACGGTCGACCTGGGCTACACCTACCTGTACCTGGACGACACCAAGATCGACAACGCCCACGACCTCGCCACCAAGGGCCGCATCGCCGGTGAATACCGCAGCAAGGGCAACATCATCGGCCTGCAGGTGTCGTCGCGCTTCTGATGCGCACGGTCTGCTGCGTACGGGCTGAGGCGCGCACGACGCGCGCCGCGCGAAACTTGGCAACCGGCCGCTACGCCATTGCCCTGTCAGCCCCGGCTGACAGGGCAGGCAGCCTGGCAGGCTCTACGCTTGGTAACCAATGCGCATCAAGCGAGATACGTGGGCCGCGCCGGCGGCGCTAGCCTGTATGGGTCGTGCCGCCCGCGGCACCCCCAACGGAGACGCGTATGAAACCGCAAGACGAAGCCTTGTTCAAGGAACCTTCGGCCACCAAGCAGGAACGCGAGCAGCAGCAACGCGGTATCGCACAGCAGGGCCAGCGCCCCGCCAGCCAGACCGACAAAGCGGCCGCTGAACATGCCAAGGAAGAAAAGAAAAAGGGCGACCTGTCGATCGGACCCGGGCCCGGGCGCGCCTGAGACGCATCGCCTGCCGTGTTTGGCAGTCCAGGAAGGCCGGCCCCGCCACGCGCGGACCGGCCTTTCTTGCATCTGTCCATCAATGCGTCTTGCGTTGCGGCTTGCCCTTGCGGGACGTCGACGCGAATTCTTCCAGCTCTTTCTTGGACATCGACTCATGCATCGACGCCGATGCGCCCTTCAAGGAAGAGACCTTGCGTTCGCCGCGCTTGGCCGACAGCGCCGCGCCCGCGGCCATTTGCTGAGCTTTCGATTTGGCAGGCATGGATAGCACCTCGTGTGGGTTATCGACCAGTCCACTCTAGCACCGGCGCCCGCCGCAAACGTCTCGGGTATCGATCAATTACCCGGCGAAACGGCCCCATAGACTGTTGCCCCTTATGTCGCATTAAGATACATAAATGGCATTAAAGTCAGAAATGGTTGCTACAAAACAATGCGGCGCCCTATACGATGGATGGACACACAAGGAGGGGTCTCAGATCCCCAACGGAACGCCGATGAACGCCGCGCACTCCTTGCATGAAGCCCGGCGCCTGCAGGCGCTGTGGGACTACGAAGTGCTGGACACCCCCGCCGAGGAAGACCTGGATCGGCTGGCGCGGCTGGGCGCGCGCATCTTCCGCACGCCGATCGCACTCGTATCGCTGGTCGACGACAAACGGCAGTTCTTCAAGGCCCGGGTCGGCCTGGATGTGGCCGAAACCTCGCGTGAACTGTCCTTCTGTCGCCACGCGCTGGCGCACGACGACATCCTGGTCGTGCCGGATGCGTGGAAGGATCCGCGCTTCGCCGACAACCCGCTGGTCACCGGCGAGCCGCACATCCGCTTCTATGCCGGCGCGCCGCTGCGCACGCCGGACGGCGAGCGGCTCGGCACCTTCTGCATCATCGACCGCGAGCCACGCGAATTCAGCGACGAGCAACTGCACATCCTCACCGAACTGGCGGCGCTGACGATGGACCGGCTCGAGCTCAGGCGCCTGCACACCGCCGGCGGCCTGAGCCAGACCCGGCTGCGCAACATCGCCATGACCTCGCCCGACGGCATCCTGTGCACCGACGCCCAGGGCCGCATCACCTTCGCCAACAGCGCACTCACGCGGATGTTCGGCTATCGCCAGGACCAGTTGCTGGGCCAGGGCTTCGAACTGCTGGTGCCGCAAGAGAACCGCGAGCGCTACCAGCGTGCGCTGCTGCGCGTGGCGGCGGGCGGCGAGCCCACCATGGTCGGCAAGACCGTCGAACAGTCGGGCCGGCGCGCCAACGGCGAGGTCTTTCCGCTCGAGCTGTCCCTGTCGATCTGGCAGGAGCAAGGCGAGGCCGCCTTCGGCGCCATCCTGCGCGACCTCACGCAACGGCGTGAACTCGAGCAGCGCCTGTTCCGTCTGGCGCATCTGGACCCGCTCACCGAACTGGCCAATCGCGAGGCCTTCGGCCAGCACCTGGATCATCTGCTGCAGTACGAAAGCAAGCTGGCGCTGACGCTGATCGACCTGGACAACTTCAAGGACGTCAACGACGACCACGGCCATCACGCCGGCGATGCGGTGCTCAAGAAGGTGGCGCAGCGCCTGCGCGAGATCTTCCCCGCGCCGGCCATGGTGGCGCGGCTGGGCGGCGACGAATTCGCCGTGCTGACGCCACAGCCGCTGTCGCAACAGGAACTGCACGTCACCGCGCAGCAGGCCATCCATGCCATCACGCTGCCCATCGAGGTCGGGCCGCTGCAGTTGCAGGTCGGCGCCAGCATCGGCATCGCGCTGCATCCCTGTCACGGCAGTACCCGCGAACTGTTGATGGCCAATGCCGACCTGGCGCTGTACAAGGCCAAGAAGGAAGGCCGCAACACCCTGCGCTTTTTCGTCGCCGAACTGCGCGAAGCCTTGCTGCAGCGGCGCAAGCTCGAAGCCGAGCTGCAGAACGCGCACCGCCAGGCCGAGTTCGAGCTCTACTATCAGCCCCAGGTCGACTTGCAGACCATGCGCGTGGTCGGCGCCGAGGCCTTGCTGCGCTGGCGGCATCCCAAGCGCGGCCTGCTGCTGCCGGCCGACTTTCTCGACGTGCTCGAGGCCAGTCCGCTGGCCTTGCCGGTCGGCAACTGGATCCTGCGCACCGCCTGCCGCCAGGCCTTGCTGTGGCGCGCGCAGCAGCCCGACTTCCGCATCTCGGTGAACCTGTTCGGCGCCCAGGTGCAGGACGGCCGGCTGGCGCGGGCGGTCGAGGACATCCTGGCCGAGACGGGCCTGCCGCCCGGGGGCCTGGAGCTGGAAATCACCGAGAACACGTTGATCCAGCAAAGCGCCGACTTTCTCGAGTCACTCGAACACATCCAGACGCTGGGCGTGGGGATCTCGCTGGACGACTACGGCACCGGCTACGCGTCGCTGAGCCTGCTCAAACGCCTGCCGGTCACCCGCCTGAAGATCGACAAGTCCTTCGTGCACGACATCGTCTGCGACAAGGAGGACGCCGCGGTGGTGCGCGCGATCCTGTACCTGGGCCGCAACTTCGGCCTGAAGGTCGTCGCGGAAGGCGTCGAAACGCCGGCGCACGAAACCTTCCTGCGCCGCAAGGGCTGCGACTTCGCGCAAGGGTATCTGTACGGCCGGCCGCAGCCGGCCAGCCAGTTCGAAACGCGCTACGTCAATGCCCAGGTCGAAGGCGTCTGTGCGCCGTCGTGATCGGGGCGTCGTTGCGTCCGGCGGTCAGGTCTGCTGATAGACCGCCACGACCTTGTCGAAACGCCGCTGCGCCAGATCGTCGCGCTGGATCACGAAATACACGCTGCCCTCGACGTAGGGCGCCTGCATCCAATCCTTCATATCGACCTGCAGCAGCAACACCCAATCGTGTGCCCGCCGCATGATCTCGTCGCGGTGAGCCTGCCATTGTTCGCGCGACAGATGCTGTTGCTGCCAGCCCGTCACGACCACCGCGCCGTAGCGTGGATCGTCCTGCTCGGGCAGCGGCGCGCCCAGCAGTTGCTGGCGCCGCCAGCTTTCCTCGGGATACTGGTCATGATGCTTTTGCATGGCCTTGGTGTAGCGATTGAACAATCGCGCCGCCGGCCCCTGCCCGCTCAGGTCCTGGCTGCCAGCCAACAGGTCGGCGGGCAGGCGTTCGAATTCGACCGACGCCGGATCGGGCAGCCGATAGCTGAGCTGGAGCGTCTTCGCGCGGGCCGGGGCACCGTAGACCGATCCGCGTTCGTCGCCGTCGGCCGCCTGCTCGCCAAACTCGGCTTCGACGCTAGCCATCTGCTCGCGGTCGGCGCGCGCCGCCTCGGCCAGGTCTGGCGGCATGGGCACCGTCTGCAAGGCCTCGCGCGGCGACCGGTCCCACAGCACCTTGGCCGTGCGCGTGCCGGTGTCCCACGGGCCGATCGCATTGTCATAGAAGAACAGCAGGCGCCCCTGGTCGGGCAGGCTGGCTGCAACGCTGCCCAGGCGCGCCGCTTCGGCCAGATCGATCTGCGCCATGAACGCGAACGGCAGCTTGCGCGCCAGGTGTTCGCGCAGCTCCTTGGCGGTATCGGGGTGCGACAGCTTGGCCGCCTCGTTGGCATCGATGGCCTCGGTCGGCCGCGGCCACACAAAACCCTCGGGCGCATCGGGTGTGCCACCCAGCCGCGTCGCGCCCTTGGCCGGCGCGGCCGTCGACGGGTACAGCACCAGTGCGGGCACCAGCCCCTCGGCAACTGCCTGCGCCAGGGGTGGCTCGAACCATTGCGCCAAAGCATCGGCGGCGACTGCGGGGCTGTCGAACATGCGGCTCTCCGGGTGACGAAGTGCTTATGATACGGTTGCCGGACGACACCTGTCCTACCGACCCGACCGCCTCGCCGAGCCGCGCATGACCTGGCCTTTTCCTTTCCTGCACGATGATGATGACGCCGCGTCGGACCAGGCGCTCGAAGCGCTGCACGCCCATCATCGCGCGCTCAGCCTCGAACAGCGCGGCCAGTTGCAGCCCGCGCTCGACGAATTGGACGACGCACTGGTGCTGGCGCCCGGGCATGCCGGCATGCGATTCGACCGCGGACGGCTGCACCGCCGGCTGGGCCGATACGAGCAGGCCATTGCCGATTTTGATGCCGCGATCGCGCACGATGGCGACGACGCCCTGCTGCGGGTGCATCGCGGCGAGGCACGCCTGGCCGCCGGCAACCTGGGATTGGCGCTGACCGACCTGAACGCCGCGCTACGCCTGGACCCCGCGCTGCATGCCGGCTACCACGTGCGGGCCCAGGTGCACGAAGCACGTGGCGACGCCGCGCTGGTCATCGCCGACTGCGACCAGGCTCTCCGACTGATCCCCGAACACGGCGAGGCCTATCATCGGCGTGGCCTGGCACGGCTGCGCCTGAACGGCCACGACTGGGCCGGCGCGCGTGACGACTACCGGCAGGCGCTGCGCTGGCTGCCCGACGCCGCGCGCATCTGGGCCGACCTGGGCGATGCGGAATACGAACTCGACGACTACGCAGCAGCCATCGACGCGTATGGCCAAGCCGCCGCGCTGGCGCCCGACGCCGCTTATGGCTGGCGTCAGCGCGGCCTGTGCCACGAGATGCTCGGCCACTACGACGCGGCCGTGGCCGACTATGATCGCGCCATCACGCTGGCCCCCGACCGCGCCCGCTACCGCCGCGATCGCGGCGATGCCCTGCGCAAACGCAAGGACTACGCCGCCGCGGTAAGCGCCTACGACGAGGCGCTGGCGCTCGAACCGGACCACGAGTACGCACTGGAATACCGGGCCTTCTGTCATAGCCGCCTCAGGCAAGACGATCTGGCCATCACCGACTTCGGCGCGGCCATCGCGATCCGCGCGACCAGCCTGCGCCTGAGCAATCGCGGGCTATGTCACAAGCGCCGGGGCGATCTGGATGCGGCAATCGCCGACTTCGAAGCCGCCGTGGCGCTCAATGCGCGTCACCATCATGCCTGGCACAACCTGGCCGATGCACGGGTGCGTCGCAAGGACTATCAGCCAGCGCTGGCGGCCTACGACCAGGCGATCGCTACCGATCCGGACTGTCCGTCGATCTGGCGCGAGCGCGGCAAGACCCGCCGACTGGCGGGCGACCTGGCAGGCGCGCGGGTCGATCTCGACGAGAGCCTGAAGCGCCATCCCGAGGATGTCTCGACCCGGGCACAACGTGGGCTGTTGGAGAAGGCGCGCGGCGACCTCGACGCGGCCTTGGCCGAGTACGACGCCGGCTTGGCGCTGGATCCGCAACGCAGCTTCTTGCTGCGCTTGCGCGGGGCCCTGCGTCGGCTGCGCGGCGAGCTCGATTTGGCGCTGGCCGATTACGATCGTGCCATCGCGCTCAGCGCCAAGGATGCCTGGCATCTGGCCGGGCGGGGCAACGTGCTGGCAGACCTGGGCCGTTACGACGAAGCGCTGCGCGACTACGATGAAGCGGTCGCGCTGGCGCCGGACGACATGAGCCTGCTGAACGATCGGTCGTGGCTGTGCGTGCGGGCGAATCGCCGCTTGCCGCAGGCGCTGGCGGACATCGACATCGCGCTGGCGGCATCGCCTGGCAATCATCATGCGCTGGATACGCGCGGCATGATCAGGTTGGGGCTGGGTGATGCCGACGGCGCGTTGCGGGATATTGAGGCAGCGCTGGCGATCGCGCCGGCCGATGTCGAATTGCTCGCCCATCGGCAAGAGGCGCTGGCCGCGGCCGGCAAGCGCTAGCGGGCTCGGGCGCCTCACCCTCTTGAAAGGGGCAGCGTGAATCGTGCAATGCACTGGGAATGGTGCAAAAGAAAAAGGGTCTCCGTCTGGAGACCCTTTAGAATTTGGCGCGCCCGGCAGGATTCGAACCCACGACCCCTTGGTTCGTAGCCAAGTACTCTATCCAACTGAGCTACGGGCGCTGTGTACTGCTTTCGCCACCTTTCGGCGGCACCAGAAACGACTACGATGGATCGTCTCTGCTTCACTGATCACTTCAACTGCGAAGAGGCGAAATCATAACAGATTTTTGACTCTTTGCACAAAACAGCGTGTTGCGAACAACCGACTGCTTGATGTGCTTGGTGCCGTGCGATGCATCAACCGCCAAGCCCGTAACTATAACATCGTTTTTTTGGATCGCACAAGCAGCACAACAATGCGGGCGTCGCGGCTCTCCACACGGCGCCCTGCCCGGTCCCTCAGCGCTGACGCGGCCACTGGATCACCGGCACGCCATTGAGCTTGGGCGCGGCAAACAGAAACCCCTGAAACCGCTCGACGCCGGCCGCCTCGAGCCAGCACCATTCGTCGATGGTCTCGACGCCTTCGGCGACCACCGAAATGCCCAGCGAGTTGCACGCCTGCAGCACCGCCCGCACGATGGCCTGCCGCGGCCCGTCGGCGTGAATGCCCGTGATCAGGCGCCGGTCGAGCTTGAGTTTCTCGGGCTGAAACTCCGCCAGCAATGACAGCCCGGCAAAACCGGCGCCAAAGTCGTCAATGGCCACGCCGAATCCTGCGCCGCGCAACTCGCGCACCGCCTTGGCGAACTCGTCGTGCCGGGGGATCACCTCTTCCTCGGTCACCTCGACGATGATCTGCTCGGGCACCAATGCGTTGGCCTCCGTCGCCGCCAGCAGGCGATCGATCGCCTGCGGCACCGTCACCAGCGACATCGGCAACAGGTTGATCGACAGCTTGCAATGGCCGATGCCGACCGCCCGCGCCAATTCGAAAGCATGCGTCTTGGAGGCCAGATCGGCCTCATGCAGGCTGGCCGCCGGAATCGTCGCGAAGTATTCAGCCGGCGAGCCGCCATCGGCGCTGCGAATCAGCGCCTCCAGCGAACTGATCTGGCGGCGCCCCGGTTCGACAATCGGCTGCAAGGCGAATTGGCAGGACGCACCGGCGGTCGGACTCGCCTGCGGCAGGAACATCTGCTCGGCGTCGTCGACACGCCACGAAGAACAGTGATCGCCCTCGACAAAATGCGCTTGCCAATTGCCTTGCGCAAACGTGCCGATGATCTTCATCACCCGGTCGTCATAGGGCAGCCTGCGGCGGCCGGTGACCTTGCTCGCCAGCGCGCCCAGCACATCGGCGCGCTGAAACTCGCGCACGTCGAACAGCTCCATGCCTCGCTCGCCGAAGCGCCGCGTTGGCGCGTAATCACGCAGGATCTGCACGATATGGACGTGGCGCGGGTCCTGGCAGATGCGCGCGTACAGCGCATCGATGACGGCATCCGGACCTTCGAGGACCTGGAAGAAATGCGTACCGTCGAACAGCAGGATGCCGGTGACTTGCAGCGCCTGGTTGCGCTCGCGGGCCTGCGCCTCGAGCTGCTCAAGCTGAGCCGTGGATAGAGTGTCGCGCGAGCGACTGCGGTAGATGAGGGTGGAGAGCATGGAATGGTGCGGGCCGCAGGCGGATGATGGCCGCCCGGGCCTTGAGACTTAAGGATTTGAATCATCCTACTGCATGCGATCTGCCCTGCCGATGAACAAATGTGTCTCTTTCCCCTGAGCGCACAGTCTGCATGTCCAGACGTTTCGCAGCTTGCCTGTCGGAAGCAGCTCTGTTATTGCGCTGCTCTACACTGGCGCCCTCTTCATTCACGACGATGCTGCCATGCTCACCTCTTCTGCATACCGCCGCTCACCGGCGATCACGCCCCACTCCAGCGCCGGCTATCTGGCCGCCGTGCTGATCGGCGTGCTGCTGCTATCCCTGTCGTCTTACCTGACGATACCGATGGTGCCGGTACCGATCACCTTGCAGACGCTGGTCGTGACCTTGATCGGCGCAGTATATGGATGGCGGCTCGGCGCGTTCACGGTGGCCTTGTGGCTGTTGGCGGGCGCGGCAGGCCTGCCAGTACTGGCCGACGGCAGCTCGGGCCTGCAGAAATTCCAGGGGCCGACTGCGGGTTATCTGTTCGCCTTTCCGCTCGCAGCGGCACTGGCGGGTTGGTTGGCACAGCGGGGGTGTGATGGACGCAATCTGCTGCGTGCCGTGCTGGCAATGCTAGCGGCGACGGCGCTGTGCCTGCTGTTCGGTGGGGCTTGGTTGGCGACGGCTATTGGCTGGGAGAAAGCGTTGATGCGCGGGGTGGTGCCGTTTTTGCTTGGTGGCGTGATCAAGTCGGTGGCGGCGGCCTTGTTGTTAAAAGCGGGACACGCGTGGCAAGCCGGGCGGATCGCTCACGGCAGCAATGATCCGCTATCGAACTGACCGGGACTGAGCCTTGCTGCGCCGCGCCGACCCTGTCACAGATGGCCGGCGCTGGCTCGCAGCCAACTCAACACCAGTTCATACGCCTCCCCATCCCCCCCGCCAACCGGCGCCATCAACACATACCTCGACCCATCCTCGATGAATCCCCGCGGCGCGCACAATACGCCGTTGGTGATATCGTCAGCCACCAGCGCAATCGGGCCGATCGCGATACCGGCGCCGGCCGTGGCCGCCTGCAGGCTCAGATAGAAATGCTCGAAGTGCAGCTCCCGGGTGGGGGCCAGCGCCACCTGTGCGGCCTGGGCCCACTGCGCCCAGGCATCGGGCCGCGTGCCGGCATGCAGCAGCACGCCGGTCAGCGCCGGCTCTTCGGCTAGCGCGCCGGCCAGCTCGGGCCGGCAGACCGGGCCGACCCGCTCATCCAGAAACGGCTCGGCACGCACATCTTCGCTGATCGGAAAGTCGGCGCGGCGTATCGCCAGGTCGATACCCTCGCGCGCGAACGGCACGGACCCGCCAGCCGCGACCAGCCGCAGTTCCCTCGCCGGGCCTAGCGCCGCCTGCAGATCCGCCAACCTCGGGATCAACCACCGCATCAACAGTGTCGGTTCGCACGACAGCACCAGTGGCCGGTCGGGGCCCGCCTCGCGGCGCACGCGCGCCAGCGCCTCGTGCAGCCGGTCGAGCGCGCCGCCGACGTCATCGGCCAGCGCCCGGGCCGCCGGCGTCGGCACGACCGAGCGGTTGCCGCGCACGAACAGGGCGAAACCCAACTGATCCTCGAGTTCGCGCACGGCGCGGCTGATCGCACCGTCAGTCAGATGGAGCTCTTGCGCGGCGCGCGACACGCTGCCCAGGCGCGCGGTCGCTTCGAACGCACGCAAGGCGGACAGCGCAGGCAGTCGAGCGGAGATGTTGGGTCGGATCATTTGGGATCGAGTTTTTGTTGAGCATTACTCAACCAAAACAGCCAGATAAATCGATATTCATATTCTATATCCGGCTTCAAAGTATCGACATCGATTGACCAACAGGAAACTCCAATTGATCGCGATCCTCGCCGACGATCTGACCAGCGCGCTCGATGGCGCGGCGCCGTTCGCGGCCCGCGGCTGGCGGGCCAGCGTGCTGCTCGACGCCACCGCCACGCTGCCCGCCGACGCGCAACTGCTGTCCTTCGACCTGGATACGCGGGTGCGCGATGTCGCAGTCGCGGCGCGGCGTTTCCAGCAAGCAGCCCGGCGCACGCGCGGTGCAGCGTTGCTCTACAAGACTGTCGACTCGACGCTGCGGGGGCATCTGGGCGCCGAGACTCATGCCACGCTAAGCGCGGCGGGCCGCAGCAAGGCGCTGATCGCCCCGGCGTTCCCCGCTGCCGGACGTACGACCGTCGACGGCTGCCAGCGCGTCCATGGCGAGCCGGTCCACCTGACCGCCTTTGCGCTCGATCCGCGTACGCCGGTCCACACCAGCCGCATCGACGATCTGCTGCCCGAACTCGATGCCGGCGACTACATCGTCCACGACGCGGGAGACGATGCGGCGCTCGACGCCCTGATCGCCCACCACGGCCTGCAGCCCGAGCTGCTGTACGTAGGCTCGCCAGGCCTCGGTGCGGCGCTGGCGCGCGCGCTCGGACCGGCGCCCCATGCCAAGCCCGTCGCCCCGCGCGCCGCCGATCGGGTGCTGTTGCTGATCGGCAGCGTGCATCCAGCCAACGACGTGCAACTCGCGGCGCTGGCGCAGGCCGGCGTGCCGCTGCTGTCGATGGGACCGGACACCGGCGCGCGCCAGCACGAAATCGTCGCCGCGGCGCTGCAGCAGGCCTATGCCCAAAGCCGCGTGGTGGCGCTGGTGTCGCCGCGCACCATCAGTGGCGACCCCGGCTTTCCGTTGCGGCTGGCCGAGCAGGCCGGCCGGCTCGCGCGGCGCCACGCCGATCTGTACGACGGACTGGTGGTGACCGGTGGCGACACCGCGCGACACGTGGCCGACGCACTAGAAGCCTCGCGCCTGGACCTGTGCGGCGAGGTCGAGCCCGGCGTGCCCTACGGCGTGCTGTGCAGTCCGCTGCGTGACATCCCCTTCGCCACCAAGGCCGGCGGCTTTGGCAGCACCGACACCTTGTTGCGCTGCGTCGATCGCCTGCGCACACCGCTTTGCGACCCGAGAGAAAACCATGCATCCTGCTGATATGCCTTTGTCCTTGCCGCTGGCCCTGACGATGGGAGACCCGCTGGGTATCGGGCCCGAGATCGTCGCCCGCCTGGCCGCCGATCCCCGCTATGCCGCCTTGCCCTACGCGGTCGTCGGCGATGCCGGCAGCATCGAGCGCGCCGCGCGCGCGCTGAAGCTGCCCTTGCAGGTGCGCTGCGTCGAGCCCGCCGATCTGACGCCGGCCACGCCTTGCCAGCCCGGCGAGCTGCGGGTGCTGCAGACCGGTCCGGCGTTTCCGGCCGATGCGCCGCTGGGCCGCGTCGATGCACGTGCCGGCGCGGCGTCGTACGCCTACGTGCAACGTGCGATCGACCTGGTGCAGGCCGGCCAGGTCAGCGGCATCGTGACCGCGCCGATCAACAAGGCGGCGATGCGGGCGGCGGGCATCCACTATCCCGGCCACACCGAGATCCTCGCCGATCGCGCCGGCACCAATGACTTCGCGATGATGCTGGCCAACGACGAGCTGCGCGTGCTGCTGGTGTCCATCCATGTGTCCTTGCAGCAAGCCATCGCCGCAGTCACCTTCGACAACGAGCTGCGGGCGATCCGGCTGGCGCACCAGGCCTGTCTGTCCTTCGGCGTCGCCGCGCCGCGCGTCGCGGTCGCCGGCCTGAACCCGCACGCCAGCGAGGACGGCCTGTTCGGCGAACACGAGCGCAAAGTCATCGAACCGGCCATCGCCGCCGCCCGCGCGTCGCGCATGGACGTCTCCGGCCCATGGCCGGGCGACACCGTGTTCATGCGCGCACGACGCGGCGAATTCGACGTGGTGGTCGCGCAGTATCACGACCAGGGGCTGATCCCGGTCAAGTACCTGGGCGTCGAGCAAGGCGTCAACATCACGGTCGGCCTGCCATTCGTGCGCACCTCGGTCGACCACGGCACGGCGTTCGACATCGCCGGCAAGGGCCTGGCCGACCATGCCAGCCTGGCTTGCGCGCTGCGCCAGGCCGCGGCGATGGCCGGCGTGTCGGCCAAGCGGTCGACGCACGCTCGCAGCCGGCCCGAATTCATCTTCATGCTGACGCGGCAGGACCGCACCATCGAGGACGCCGAGCGACGCCTACATGAAGCGCTGGCCGAGGGCGTCCGGCATATCGGCTTCAAGGACATCGGGCTGCCGCTCGAGCGCCTGCAGGGGCTGGCCCGCACGATCCAGGCGGCTGGCGCGACGGCCTATCTGGAAGTCGTCAGCCAGGACGAGGCCAGCGAGACCGATTCGGCGCGCGCCGCGCTGGCGCTGCGCGTGGACGTACTGATGGGCGGCACCCGGCCTGATGCGGTGCTGCCCATCATCGCCGGCAGCGGCATCCGCTATTTTCCGTTCCCGGGCCGCGTGACCGGGCACCCCAGCGTGCTGAACGGTCCGATCGACGACATCGTCGCCAGCGCGCGCCGGATCTCGGCGATGGACGGCGTCGACGGCCTCGACCTGCTGGCCTATCGCTTTGCGGGCGACGTGCCGGCACTGATCGAAGCGGTCTGCGCGGCGGTCGACAAACCCGTCTACATCGCCGGATCGATAGACCGGGCCGAGCGGGTCGCGATGGTGGCCGGTAGCCGGGCCGCCGGCTTCACGGTCGGCACCGCGGCGCTGGACGAAGTGTTCCCTGCCTCGGCGCCCGGCCTGCCGGCGCAGCTGCGCGCGATCGCTGCGCTGATCGATGACGCGGTCGTTTCGTCATCAGCGCTGCGGCGCGGCGCGGCGTAATCACTGCGTCGTGTCGTGGGACGCGTGGCCCGGCCCACCGTGACGCGTGGCGGCCAAGCAAACGCCGCCGCGACTTGAACGCCCTGCTCTAATCCAACGCCGCGGTCTCAGTCCGGCAACGTCGCCAGCTCGTCGCGCAACATGCCCAACAGCCGTTGCAGCGCCGGCGAACCGTCGTGGCCGCGGCGCGTGATGATGCCCAGCGGCGCCATTGGCAGCGGCAGCGCGACCGGCAGGATCTTCAGCAGGCCGAATCTTGCATAGTGCCGCGCCACGTCGGACGGCAGCACCGAGACCATCTCGCTGCGCTCGAGCAGCGTGGTCGCCAGCAAGATGGACGTCGACTCGAGCACGTCGGGCGGATGCGCCAGCCCCGCGTCCATCAGGGCCTGGTCGACGCGGCGCCGCATCGGGCTGCCGGTCGGGTGCAGCACCCATGCGCATTCCAACAGATGGCTCAGCGCCAGCCGGCGCTTTTTCAGCAGCGGATGGCCTGGCCGCGCGACCACGCTCATCGGCTCGCCGGTCAGCAACTGCACCGCCAGGCCATCGTCGACAAAATGGTCGGGCAGCCGCCCCAGCACCACGTCCAGCTCGCCGCCCAGCAGCATCGGCAGCAGCAGATCGCTGGTATCGATCAACGCCGAGATCCGCAGGCGCGGCGACGCCAGCTTGCAACGCGTCAGCGCCGGCGCCAGCAAGGCCGGCACCGCGCCGCTGACGCTGCCGATGCGCACCAGCCCGGTCGCGCCATCGGCGAAGGCGGCCATCTCTTCGCGTGCGTGATCGAAGTTGTGCAGCAGGCCGCGCGCGTAGCGGATCATCGTCTGGCCAAACACAGTCGGGGTCATGCCGCGCGCATGGCGATCGAACAGACGCACGCCCAGCCCGTCCTCGAGCTGCCGCAACAGATTGGTGGCGGCCGGTTGCGTGACGTAGATGGCCGCCGCGGCGCGGTGCAGGCTGCCGTGCCGATCGAGCGCGTCCAGCAGCATCACCTGCTGGCTCTTGAGCCGCAGTCGCCGGAAGGCCTCTTGCGATTCGCGCAGATTACGGGTCATGGCCAGCGATAAGAACGGGTTATCGACGAATCAAGAATATCTATTTTTCCGCTATTCATCAGCCACCTACGATGGCGCATCGCCACTCGATCCCCAGCCGCCATGCCCACCGTCATCCAGCGCCTCACCGTGCGCGACATCCGTTTTCCCACCTCACGCTCGCTGGACGGCTCCGACGCGATGAACGAGGCGCCCGATTATTCGGCCACTTATGTCGTACTGCACTCGGACTCGTCTGATCTGGAAGGCCACGGCCTGACGTTCACGATCGGCCGTGGCAACGAACTGTGCGTGGCCGCGGTCCGGTCGCTGCAAGGTTTCGTGGTCGGCCGCTGTCTCGAGGACATCACCGCCGACATGGGTGCGTTCTGGCGCCAGATCACCACCGGCGACAGCCAGTTGCGCTGGGTCGGCCCCGACAAGGGCGTGATCCATCTGGCGACCGCGGCGATCGTCAACGCGGTCTGGGATCTGTGGGCCAAGTCGGTCGGCAAGCCGGTCTGGAAACTGCTGGCCGACATGAGCCCCGAAGACCTGGTGCGCTGCCTGGACTTCCGTTACGTCACCGACGCGCTGACGCCCGACGAAGCGATCGCGCTGCTGCGCCGCCATCTGCCGGGCCGTGCCGAGCGCGAGCGCGAGATGCTCGCGGCGGGCTACCCGGCCTACACCACGTCGGCCGGCTGGCTGGGCTACGACGAAGACAAGGTGCGTCGCCTGGCGCGCGCCGGCGTCGCCGAGGGCTGGACGCATTTCAAGCAGAAGGTCGGCGGCGACATCGACGCCGACCTGCGCCGCGCCGCGATCCTGCGCGAAGAGATCGGCTGGCAACGCAAGCTGATGATGGACGCCAACCAGGTCTGGGAGGTCGACGAAGCCATCGTCAACATGCGCCGGCTGGCCGCCTACGCGCCCTGGTGGATCGAAGAGCCGACCAGCCCCGACGACATCCTCGGCCACGCGGCGATCCGCCAGCGCACCGCGCCGATCGGCGTGGCGACCGGCGAGCATTGCCACAACCGCGTGATGTTCAAGCAACTGCTGCAGGCCGGCGCGATCGACTTCTGCCAGGTCGACGCGGCGCGGCTGGGCGGGCTCAACGAGGTGCTGCTGGTGCTGCTGATGGCGGCCAAGTTCGAGGTGCCGGTCTGCCCGCATGCCGGTGGCGTGGGACTGTGCGAATACGTGCAGCACATCGCGCTGTTCGACTACATCGGCGTCTCGGCTTCGCTGGACCGGCGCGTGCTCGAGTACGTCGACCATCTGCACGAACACTTCGTCGATCCGGTCGTGATCCGCAACGGCCGCTACCTGCCGCCGCAACGGCCCGGCTACAGCATCGCGCTGCACGCCGCCACCCTGGACGCACACGAATTCCCCAGCGGCGCGGTGTGGGCCGCCGGCACCGCCGCGCCCTGCCCCACGCCGGCCGCCGACCCGGAGCGCGCATGAAACCCGCCACCCGCAAGCCCCGCATCGCCGTCGTGCTCGGCGATCCCGCCGGCATCGGACCCGAGCTGGTCGCCCGCCTGCTGGCGCGCGCCGAGACCAGCGCGCAAGCCGATCTGCTGCTGATCGGCGATCCCGACGAACTCGACCACGGCATGGACGTGGCCGGGCTGCATACGCCCTGTCTGCGCATCGACTCGCTGGCGGCACTGGACTTCGCCAGACGCGGCGCGCGCGGCCGGCCGCTGTTGCTGCCTTATACCGACGCGACGCCGCAGCAGGGATTTACGCGCGGCCACAGCAGCGCCGAGGGCGGACGCTACTGCCTCGAGACCCTGGCGCTGGCGCTGCAGGCCGTGCAGCAGGGCCGCGCCGATGCGATCTTGTTCGCGCCGCTGAACAAACACTCCTTGCACCTGGGCGGCATGGACACCAGCGACGAGCTGCACTGGTTCGCGCGGCAGCTCGGCCACGACGGACCGGTCTGCGAATTCAACGTGCTGGACGGGCTGTGGACCTCGCGGGTGACTTCGCACATCCCGCTGCGCGATGTCGCCGGCCAGATCACCGTCGACGGCGTCGCGCGTGGCATCAAACTGATCCACCGCGCCATCGTCGAGGCCGGCAATCCGCGGCCGCGCATCGCGGTATGCGGGCTCAATCCGCACAACGGCGACAACGGCTCGTTCGGCCGCGAAGAGATCGACGTGATCGGCCCGGCCGTGCAGGCTGCCCGCGCGCGCGGCCTGCCGGCCGATGGCCCGTTCGCCGCCGATACGATCTTCTTGAAAGTGCAGGCCGACGCGCGCCAGTACGACGGGGTGGTCACGATGTACCACGATCAGGGCCAGATCGCGATGAAGCTGATGGGTTTCTCACGCGGCGTCACCGTGCAGGGTGGCCTGCCCATCCCGATCCTGACGCCCGCGCACGGCACCGCCTTCGACATCAGCGGCCAGGGCTGGGCCAATCCCAGCGCGATGGTGCAGGCCTTCGGCCTGGCCTGCCGGATGGCGCAAGCCGCGATCCAGCCGGCCACGGCAACGCCGTAGCGGCGCAGCCGTCACGGCGACGCGACAGCGCGACAAGACGACAAGACGACACGCGACAAGCGACAAGCGACAAGCGACAAGACGACAACACCAGGAGACAGCGATGACAGGCAAGCCTCTGAGCAGCGCCGGCAGCAAGGGCGTATGGATCCGCAACCTTTCCGCCACCGACGCGACGGCCAGGCCACGCAGCCGGGTCCGTCCGCGCCGCGGCGATCGGGCCTATCACTGGTTCGCGCGGCTGTCCTTGTCGATCGCCTGCCTGCTGCCGATGGGAGCGAGCGCGCAACCGGCCTACCCCAGCCAGCCGGTACGCGTGATGGTGGGCGCCTCGGCCGGCGGCGGCAGCGATCTGCTGGCGCGCATCCTGGCCGAACGCTGGTCGCAGACGCTGGGCCAGCCCGTGATCGTCGAAAACCGGCCGGGTGCCGCCAACACGCTGGCCAGCGCCGCGGTGGCGCGCGCGGCGCCCGATGGCTACACGCTGCTGCTGGCCACCAATACCGGGCAATCGATCGCGCCGCTGCTGCTCAAGCTGCCCTTCGACCCGCTCAAGGACCTGCAGCCCATCGGCATGGCGATGGTGGTGCCGCACCTGCTGCTGGTCGGGCCGCGACAGAAGGCCGCCAGCGCCGCCGAGCTGATCGCGCGGATCAAGGCACGGCCCGGCGACTACAACTATGCATCGGCGGGCATCGGCAGCACCCAGCATGTCGCCGGCGAAGTGCTGAGCCAGGCTGCTGGCGTCAAGATGAGCCACGTTCCGTACAAGGGCAGTAGCGCGGCGTTTCCGGACCTCATCAGCGGCCAGGTGCAGCTGATCGTCGACACGACCTCGTCGGCGCTGCCGCAGGTGCAGGCCGGTACGCTGCGCGCGCTGGCCATCACGACGGCGACGCGCTCGCCGCTGTTCCCGGACGTGCCGACCATGCGCGAGATCGGCTACCCGAGCGTCGACATCACGACCTGGTATGGCATCTATGCGCCCGCCGGCACGCCGGCATCCATACTCGACCGGCTTCATCAGGAACTACAGGCCGCCCTGGACGACCCCGCCACCCGCGCACGGCTCGAAGCCATGGGGGGCGAGATTCCCGCCATGACGCGCCGGCAGTTCACCGACATGAACCATGCCGAGGCCAAGCGCTACCGCGCGCTGCTGAACGCCGCCGGCATCCGGCCCGAGTGAGACGCACGTCGTGAATGCCGCCGATCAGCGCCGGCATTCACGCCGATCGGGATCCCGGTCGCAACGATCCTTGCGCGCGCGATCAGCCATGATCTGCGAATCGCGGGCGATATCGGTCGTCATCCGGGTACGCTCGAGCGAATCCCGCTGCGCCGTGTCGCGCCGATGCTGCTGCTCCAGCATGCACGCGGTGTAGGCCGGCGAGCCATACGACGCTCCGTAGCTCTGACACGTGCCGGCATCCTCCTGCAGATGCACCTGCCGGCGCTCGGCGCCCGACATGCAGCCTGACAGCACGGCGCCGAGCAATGTGGCCGTGCACAGTGCCAAGGCGGGGCGGCGATAGTTGAGGAAGTGAGCTTGCAGCATTCCGTTCTCCTTTCTGAATTGAGCAATGGCTGTCCATGGTCTGGCCACAGCGCGGGCCGGGGCCCGATGGCGCGGCCGTCATCGACGAGCCAGGCCAGTAGATCAGGCCACGATTGCGTCAACATTGTCTGGATAGGAACGCGCACGTAACTCTATTGCATCGGCGCAAAGCCCAGCGCCGAGGCGACGCTGTTGGCGCCGTTGTAGACGCCGTGCAGCAGGACGCAGGGCCAGACCGAGCCGCTGGCGCGAAACAGCAGCGCGGACAGCACGCCGACCATGATCGCCACCGGCAATATCACGCTGACGCCATGGGCCAGGCCGAAGATCAGCGAGCTGCCGAGCACGCCGGCGAGGGCACCATGACGGTTCAGCGCGTTGGCGATGACGCCCCGGAACAGGATCTCCTCGCCCAAAGGCGTCAACAGCGCTCCGCCGATGAAGGACAGCGCGAATGGCCAGGCGCCGCCCCGGGCCGCCGCATGCAGGATGCCCTGCGGATCATGACCGCCGAACCACGCCAGGTAAGCGAACTGTATGAGCAGGTTGAGCCCGTAGCCGACCAGGCCCAGCAGCGCCGCGAGCAGCAGCCATCGGCGGCTGGCCGCAACGAACCCGAACGGCCGCAAGGCCCGGATCCGCAGGCCGCAGGCCGCGGCGAACGCGCCGATGCCAACCACCCCGCCGGCGGCGGAGCCGACCACGCCCAGCAGCACCGGATCGCTGCTGGGCAACAGGCCCATCAACAATGCAAAAAGCAGCAACAGCCCGGCATAGGCCAGCAGGCCGACCAGCACTTCGGGCCAACCCGGCCTCACACCTCGATCCGCGTCGATCATGTATTCCTCGTCAGTCACCCGCGCAAAGCCGCCGAGGACTGGCAGGCGCGGAGCCGATACGCTTGTGGAAGACCGGCCCGCGCGTGCCGGTCCATGACCGGCGACGCTCGTTCCGCCTAGCGTCGCAGCGCAACATTGCGCCAACATGGTCAGGCGGGAGCTGGCAGGCGCGGGTGGCGTGGCGGACAAGATGTGGTGGCCGGCGCGCCTCAAGCACGGCAGCGTCGGCCGGGACGCAACCGCGGCGCACGCGGCGCACGCGACGCAACCGCGGCGCACCGCGACGCAAGCGCGACGCAAGCGCGACGCAACCGCAACCAGGCCGCTAGCCAGCCGACGGGAAAACCAGCGTGACGATCGTGCCGCCGCAGGCCGCGCTGCCCAGCGAGATGCGCCCATGATGGTGATCGACGATCTGCCTGACCAGCGTCAGTCCCAGCCCGGCACCGGCGGCGCGCGGCCGCAGCCGATGGAAAGGCTCGAACACCCGCTCGTGCTCGTCTTGCGGGATGCCCGGCCCGTTGTCCTCGACCGCCACGCTGGTGCCCCGTATCCGTATCCGCACATGGTCGCCACCATGTTCGCTGGCGTTCTGCACCAGGTTGCTCAGCGCGCGCGAGATCGATCCGGGATTGCCGACCATCGTGCCCGGCTGCTCGGCGATCACCTCGATGGTCTTGCCGGCCGCGATCAGCAGCGGCGCCAGGTCGGCGGCGACGCTGCGCGCCAGCGCGGCCAGGTCGATCCGTTCGGCCGGCGTGCCGTCGTCCAGTCGATGCAGATCCAGCAATTGCTCGGACAGGTTCGCCAGCCGCGCGACATCGGGCAGCAGCGCGCGCAGGCCCGGGTCATCCGCGGCCTCGATCTTCATGCGCAGCACGGCGATCGGCGTGCGCAACTCGTGGGCCGCCGACGCGATGAAACGGTGCTGTCGCGCATAGCCTTCATCGAGCCGGTCCAGCGCCTCGTTGAAGCCGCGCACCAGCGGGCCGATCTCGCGCGGCACGTCCTGCTCCGACAGCCGGACGCCGCGGCGGTCGGCATCGATCCCGCGGGTCTGGTCGGCGGTCTTGACGATGCCGGCCAGCGCGCGCTTGACGATCCACGGCGTCGCCAGCATCGATATCAGCGCCAGCGCGACAAAGATCGAGATGGCGACCACGTTCGACGCGGTGATGATCAGTGCCGAGAAAGGCTGGACCCGGCCATGCGCGATGATGTTCATGTCGCCGACGCTGCCGCTGGCCTGCCGCACGACCGCGGACAGCGTGAAGGGCGCCAGCTGGCCACGCAGATCCGCCGAAGAAAACTGATCCAGGTACGGCACCAGCGCCGCCAGTTGCGTCGGCACTTGCCCGAAGCTCACCACCTCGCCGCTGTCGAGCCGGGCCGCGAACCAGAGATCGGGCGCCTCCTGTCGCAGCGCGGTCAGCGCCGCGGTCGGTTCGACCACGACGGTGCCGGCCGCGTCGCGCACGATGGCCTCGGTGACGACCTCCACCACCGTCTCGTCGGCGTACATGCCATCGAGGCCCGAATTGACGAAGAACACGACGAAGCCGATCGCGGCCGCCGTGATCGCCACGAACTGCAGGATCAGCTGCCTGGCGATCAGGCGCGTTTTTAATGACGGTTGACGCCGCCGCGGCGCACCGGCCGTCACGACGCGGCTCGCAGCAGGTAGCCCACGCCCCTGACGGTGTGGATCTCGACGCCGGCGCCGGCCACGCTGAGCTTGCGGCGCAGACGGGAGATATGCGAATCGAGTGTGTTCGACTGGATCGTGTCGTCAAAACCGTAGACCGCCTCTTCGAGCATCTCGCGCAGGATCGTGCGTCCGCGGCGCCGCAGCAACGCGGTCAGCACGCTGACCTCGCGCCGTTGCAGGTCGAGCGGCACGCCACGCACACGCGCTTCGCCATAGGCCATGTCGAACACCAGCTCACCGACGACGACCTCGTCGGCCGCCAGTTCGTTGGGGCGGCGGCGCACCGCGCGCATCCGGGCCAGCAGCTCGTCGAGTTCGAAGGGTTTGACCAGGTAGTCGTCGGCGCCGTCATCCAGGCCGGCAACCCGGTCGGCCAGCTCGCCGCGCGCGCTCAGCACGATGACCGGCACGCCCGGCATGGCCTTGCGCAGCAGCGGGATCAGGTCCAGGCCGTCGCCGTCGGGCAAGGTGCGATCAAGCAGCACCAGCTCGTGCACGCCGTTGCGGCACGCGACGGCGGCCAGTGCGAGGCTGCCGACCCAATCGACCACGAAGCGGTCGCGCTCGAGCGCGCTGCGCAAGGCCTGGGCGAATTCGGCCTCGTCTTCGATCAACAGGATGCGCAAGTCTTCTCTCCGGGCGGCACGGCCGACACCGCACATGCGTGGTGCTTGCGCGGGATCGCGCGGCGGATGACACCGACGAATTATGCACCGGCCGCCCAATGAGAAAAGCCCGCTGAGAATATCAGCGGGCCTGTCTGGTACTGCGAGGTAATTCTTGGCGGAGACGGAGGGATTCGAACCCTCGATGCAGTTTTTAGCCACATACTCCCTTAGCAGGGGAGCCCCTTCAGCCTCTCGGGCACGTCTCCGGGAACAGAGACCAAGATTCTAGCACGATTAAATCGGCTTTCGCTTCATCGACGCGCCAGAATCTGGGCGAACCCTGCAGCGCGATGTCGGCGCACCTGCCCCGCCGTCATCGTCACCGCGGCAGATTTCAGCTGGCGGCGCCCGGCGCCTGGTCCAGGCCGAAGGCCTTGTGCAGCGCGCGCACGGCCAGCTCCATGTACTTGTCGTCCATCAGCACCGAGGTCTTGATCTCGCTGGTGCTGATCATCTGGATGTTGATACCCTCTTCGGACAGCGTGCGGAACATCAGGCTGGCCACGCCGACGTGCGAGCGCATGCCGATGCCGACGATCGAGACCTTGCAGACCTTGTCGTCCGAGATGACCTCGCGCGCGCCGACGGAGGGCTTGACGACGTTGTTCAGCACGTCCAGCGCACGGCTGTATTCGTTGCGATGAACGGTGAACGAGAAGTCGGTCGTGCCTTGCACCGACTGGTTCTGCACGATCATGTCGACGTCGATGTTGCGCTCGGCGACCGGGCCGACGATCGAGTAGGCGATGCCGGGCTTGTCGGGCACGCCGAGCAGGGTGATCTTGGCTTCGTCGCGGCTGAAGGCGATGCCGGAGACTACGGCAGCTTCCATTTTTTCGTCATCCTCAAAAGTAATCAGCGTGCCCGAGCGCATTTCTTCGTCGAGCGGAATAAGGGGGTCGGTGAGCGAGGACAGCACGCGCACCGGGATGCGGTACTTGCCGGCGAACTCGACCGAGCGGATCTGCAGGACCTTGGAGCCCAGCGAGGCCATCTCGAGCATCTCTTCGAACGAGATGACCGACAGGCGGCGCGCTTCGGGCACCACGCGCGGGTCGGTGGTGTAGACGCCGTCGACGTCGGTGTAGATCAGGCACTCACGCGCGCCCAGCGCCGCCGCCACGGCCACCGCCGAGGTGTCGGAACCGCCACGGCCCAGCGTGGTGATGTGGCCGTCCTTGTCGATGCCCTGGAAACCGGTGACCACAACCACGCGGCCGGCATCGAGGTCGGCGCGGATACGCGCGTCGTCGATCGATTCGATACGCGCCTTGGTATAGGACGAATCGGTGCGCACCGGCACTTGCCAGCCGGTATAGCTGCGCGCATCGACGCCGAAGCTCTGCAGCGCCATGGCCAGCAGCGCGCTGCTGGCCTGCTCGCCGGTGGCGGCCAGCATGTCGAGTTCGCGGCCGTCGTTGTCGGCCGAGATTTCGCGGGCCAGGCCCAGCAGGCGATTGGTTTCGCCCGACATGGCCGAGGGCACCACCACGACCTGGTGGCCGGCCTGGTGCCATTTGGCGACGCGTCGCGCCACATTCTTGATCCGCTCGATGGAACCCATCGAGGTACCGCCGTACTTGTGAACGATCAGGGACATCTTGGACTCGGATTGGGGCCCGCGATCCTTGCCTGGGCCATCGAGGCCATCGGGATCGATGGCCGGTCGTCGCGCTGCGCCAGGCAAATCAAGGTCGGGCAAAGTTGGACATTCTAACGCGATGCAGGCCCTCGCCGCACCGGCGCGGCCGCGCGCGCGGCAGGACGGGGCTCGATCAGCACCCGGCCGCGCACGCAGCGCACCCGCACGTTGGCGTGATCGAAGACCATCTGGCGGTCATGGCCCAGCGCATGCAACTGGCGCAGCTGGCGCATCAGCGCCTCGAGCCGCGCCTCGGTCGGCATGCGCGCGCCGTGCCGCTCGAACCAGTGGCGCAGCACGTGGGCCTGGTGCGATGGCGCCAGCTGGCGCCACGCGGCCAGCGAGAAGCTGCTGCCGTCGGCATCGGCCTCGAGCCGTGCAAAATCGGCCTGCGCGACCTCGTGGAGCAGGTCGGCGGCCTGCGCGGCCAGCCGCGCGTGACGGGCCAGCAGCGCCTGCCAGCCGGGCCAGCGGCGATCCAGCGCCGGCGCCAGCAAGGTGCGCACGGCCGCGCGGGTATAGCGCGGGTCGGCGTTGCTGGGGTCGCTGGCGGCGCGCCAGCCGGTGGCCTGCGCATAGCGCCGGGCCGCCTCGATGATCAGCGCGCGGTCGGATTCGAGCCAGGGCCGCAGGTAACGCACCGCGCCCCGCTGGGTGGCCTGCGCCATCGCGGCCAGGCCGGCCGGACCCGAGCCGCGCAGCAGCCGCAACAGCACGGTCTCGGCCTGGTCGCCCAGGTGATGGGCCAGCAGGATGGTCTGGATGCCGAGCTCGGCGGCCAGCTTGCCGAGCGCATCGTAGCGAGCCTGGCGCGCGGCGGCCTCGACGCCCTGCCCGCCGGCGACGTCGACCCGGGCAAGGGCGATATGTACCGGCAAGGCCAGCGCGCGGCCCAGGTCATGGACCTGTTCGGCCCACGCGTCGGCCTGGTCGAACAGGCCGTGATGCACATGCAGCAGATGCAGCGGCCGGCCGGTGTGGCGCGCCGCCTGGGCCGCCAGCACCGCCAGCATGGCCGAATCGACGCCGCCGCTGACGGCCACGCCCCACGGACCGGCGGCCGCGGCCTGCTCGAAACAGGCCTGCAGCGCACCGAGCAGTTGTTGCGTGGGGTCGATATCGCTCATCGAGCCTTCAGGCGCGCACTTCCTGCACGCGGCCGTAGGCGCGCACGCGTTCGAGGCGATGCGCCACCAGCTGCTCGGGCGTCATGCCGCTGAGCTGGCGCAACGAATCGCCCAGCGACCGGCGCAGCAGCCGGGCCATCACACGCGGGTCGCGGTGGGCGCCGCCGACCGGTTCGTTGACGACGCGGTCGATCAGGCCCAGTTCTTTCAGGCGCGGCGCGGTGATGCCCAGCGCGGCGGCCGCCTCGGGCGCCTTGGCGGGGCTGCGCCACAGGATCGACGCGCAGCCTTCGGGCGAAATCACCGAGTAGGTCGCGTACTGCAGCATCAGCACAGCGTTGCCGACCGCGATGGCCAGCGCGCCGCCCGAACCGCCCTCGCCTATGATCGTGGCGATCAGCGGCACCTTGAGCTCGGCCATGGCGTACAGGTTGTGGCCGATGGCCTCGGACTGGCCGCGCTCTTCGGCGCCGACGCCGGGATAGGCGCCCGGGGTATCGACGAAGGTGAAGACCGGCATGCCGAACTTTTCGGCCAGGCGCATCAGCCGCAAGGCCTTGCGGTAGCCCTCGGGGCGCGGCATGCCGAAGTTGCGCATGGCGCGCTCCTTGGTGTCGCGGCCCTTCTGGTGGCCGATGACCATGCAGGGGTTGCCGTTGAAGCGCGCCAGGCCGCCGACGATCGACTGGTCGTCGGCGTACATGCGGTCGCCGTGCAGCTCGTGGAAGTCGGTGAAGATCTCGCGCACGTAGTCGAGCGTATAGGGACGCTGCGGGTGGCGCGCGACCAGCGCGGTCTGCCACGGCGTCAGCTTGGCGTAGATGTCCTTGGCCAGCGTCTGGCTTTTCTGCTGCAGCCGGCTGATTTCCTCGGAGATGTCCACGGCCGAATCGGCCTGCACGAAGCGCAGTTGCTCGATCTTGTTTTCGAGCTCGGCCATGGGTTGTTCAAATTCGAGAAAAGTATTGCGCATCTCGTGTCGTTTTCCGTAGTCGGGATGGGGGGCTGCGGTGATTCGGTTCAGGCCGGGACGTCGGTCTCGAGGCTGCGCCAGAGATACCAGGTCGCGACGGTGCGCCAGGGCTGCCAGGCCTGCGATACCTCGCGGGCCTCGAAGCGCGAGACGGGCTCGCCGCTGAAATAGTGTAACGAGATTGCCTTGAGCAGGCCCGGATCGTCCAGCGGCAGCACGTCGGGACGCTGCATATTGAAGATCATGAACATCTCGGCTGTCCAGCGGCTGATGCCGCGGATCGCGGTGAGCTCGGCCACCACGGCCTCGTCGTCCATGCGCGACCAGGCTTCGGGATGCACCTGCCGGTTGGCGAAATGGCTGGCCAGGTCGACCAGGTACTCGGCCTTGCGCTGCGGCAGGCCGGCCTGCCGCAGGCCCGCCAGCCCGGCCTTCTCGACCGAGGCGGCGGTGGGCCGCTTGCCGCAGGCGTCGCCGAAGCCCTGCCACAGCGCGTCGGCGGACTTGAGCGAGACCTGGCGGCCGACGATGGCGCGCGCCAGCGTGACGAATGGCGTGTCGCGCGCCGTCAGCCAGACTTCCGGGTGCGCCGGAATCAGCTTCTTGAGGATGCGGTCGCGGCGCATCAGATCGGCGACGGCCGCGTCCCAGTAATCGGGCTTGGCGACGGGAAGTTCAGAACTGACCATGGCGTGGAGCGGGGTGTGTCTTATTGGTTTTCAGTGGCGGCGCCACTGCGTGAGGCCGCCGGGCTTGTCTTCGAGTTCGATGCCGGCCGCGCGCAGTTCGCCGCGGATGCGGTCGGCCGCAGCGTAGTCGCGGGCCTGCTTGGCGGCGGCGCGCGCGTCGATCAGCGCCTGGACCTGTGTTTCGGACAAGGTCTCGGCGCCCTCGCCGGCCGCGCCGTCGCGACGGCGGTAGCGGGTCTCGGCACGCAGGTAAGCGCCAGGTTCCTGCTGCAGCAGGCCGAGCACGCCGGCCAGCGCGCGCAGTTGCGCGGCGGCGGCCGCGCTGGCGCCACGGTTGACCTCGCCGGCCAGCTCGAACAGCGCGGCGATGGCGCCCGAGGTGTTGAAGTCGTCGTCCATCGCGGCCTTGAAGGCCTGCGCGGCGCCGGCCTGCCAGTCGATCTCGACCGGGCCGTCGGCGGCCGGCACGTTCTGCAGCGTCTGATACAGCCGGTCGAGCGCGTTCTGCGCGTCGAACAGGTTGTCCGGCGCGTAGTTCAGGCTGCTGCGGTAGTGGTTGCGCACGATGAAAAAGCGCAGCATCTCGGCTTCGCGCGGATTGAACCAGTCGTCGCCCTGCGCCGGGTCGTAGCCCTGCTGCGCGTCGCCGCGGCCGATGGTCTGGCGGATGGTGCGGAAGTTGCCGAGCGACTTGGACATCTTGTCGGCATCGACCATCAGCGGGCCGCAATGCATCCAGACGTTGGCCAGCGCACCGCCGAACGCGCCTTCGGACTGCGCGATCTCGTTTTCGTGATGCGGAAACTTCAGGTCGGGGCCGCCGCCGTGGATGTCCAGCGGCAGGCCCAGCAGCGCGCGGCTCATGGCCGAGCACTCGATGTGCCAGCCCGGCCGGCCCAGGCCGTACGGCGACTGCCACTTGGATTCGTCGGGCTCGTCGGCCTTGGCCGATTTCCACAGCACGAAGTCGAGCGGATCGCGCTTGGCCGAGCCGACCGCGACGCGCTCACCGGCGCGCAGGTCGTCGAGCGACTTGCCCGACAGCTTGCCGTAGCCGTCGAAGGCCCGCACCGCATAGTTGACGTCGCCGTCGTCGGCCCGGTAGGCCAGGCCACGGGTCTCGAGCTGGCCGATGATGTCGAGCATGTCGCCGACGTGCTCGGTGGCGCGCGGCTCGGCGCTGGGCGACTGCACACCCAGCGCGCGCTCGTCGGCGTGCATGGCGTCGATGAAGAACGACGTGACCTCGCCCAGGCGCTGGCCGGTCTCGACCGCGCGGCGGATGATCTTGTCGTCGATGTCGGTGATGTTGCGCACGTACTGCACCTGCAGGCCGCTGGCGCGCAGCCAGCGCTGCACCACGTCGAAGCCCACCAGCATGCGGGCGTGGCCGAGGTGGCAATAGTCGTAGACGGTCATGCCGCACACATACATGCGCACGCAGCCCGGGGTCGTCGGCGTCAACGGAACCTTGGAACGCGAAAGCGAATCGTAGATGTGCAACATGGCGTCTGAGTGATCGAGGATACGGGCGGCCCGCACGGGGTGGCCCGCGCAGGACGTCGGGGCCGTGCCGCAACGGCGTCGGGCCGGGCACCACGCGGGCGCCGGGCCGCAAGCGGCTGCCGGCGCTCAGGCTGGGGCGTCTCGGCGGGCACGCGCCACGGCAACCGGGCTAAAATGACGATCGGCAAGTATAGCAAGCATGCTTTCCTGCATTTTCCGACACACCACCGAGACGTCCCCTTCCTATGCCGCGTGCCCGTCTGATACTGACTTTCGCCCTGTTGAGCGGCCTGGCGGCCAGCCCCGCCCTGGCCCAGCCGGCGAGCGGCAGCCATCTCGTCGACAACATCCCGCCCGCCACCGGCAGCAGCGCGGCCAACATGCCCGCCGCCGGCGGTTCGGACACCATCGCGCGGCTGCTCGAGGCCATCAAGCCCGGCGTCGACACCACGCCGCCGCCCGCGCCCTCCGAGATCACCGACCGCATCGAGTCGCTGCTCAACGCCGGCCAGAACGAACAGGCGCTGCGCGCCATCGAGGCGCGCCAGCAGGAAGAACTGAACCGCCACGCGCCAGGCACCGACGTGCAGCTGAAGTTCCAGCACGCCCGCGCGCTGGCCGCGCTGGGCCGCGCCAGCGAGGCCGAGGCCATCTACACCGAGATGACCACGCTCTATCCCGAGCTGCCCGAACCATGGAACAATCTGGCGGCGCTGTACGTCAGCCAGGGCAATCTCGATCGCGCCGAAAGCGCGCTGCAGATGGCGCTGATCGCCAACCCGCGGTACGCCACCGCGCGCGCCAACCTGGCCGACGTGCAACTGATGAAGGCACAGCGCAACTACGAACGCGCCGCGGCTGGCGGCGTCTCCGGCACGGGCGGCAAGGCCTCGTCCGTGCGCAACCTGATCGAAGGCAGCAATCGACAATGAGCTTTCTTCCGCAACGCCTGCTGCGCCTGGCCGCATGCAGCGTCACCCTGGTCAGCCTGGCCCTGCCGGCCACCGCCCAGACCGGGGCCTCCTCCACTCAAAACCAAGGTACCGCCATGAGCAGCACTCCCCGCGTCAAACTCCAGACCAACTTTGGCGACATGGTCATCGCCCTGGAAGCCGAGAAGGCGCCCAAGACGGTCGAGAACTTCCTGACCTACGCCCGCGAAGGTTTCTACAACGGCACGGTGTTCCATCGCGTGATCGACGGCTTCATGGTCCAGGGCGGCGGCTTCGAGCCCGGCCTCAAGCAGAAGCAGACCCACGCACCGGTCGAGAACGAAGCCAACAACGGCCTCAAGAACGAGCGCTACACGCTGGCCATGGCGCGCACCAGCGATCCCCACTCGGCCACCGCGCAGTTCTTCATCAACGTGTCGGACAACGACTTCCTGAACTTTTCGGCACCGACCGCCAGCGGCTGGGGCTACACGGTGTTCGGCAAGGTCGTCGAAGGCACCGACGTGGTCGACAAGATCAAGGGCGTCAAGACCGGCAACCGCGGCTTTCACCAGAACGTGCCGGCCGAGGACGTCGTGATCGAGAAGGCTGAAGTCCTTGAATAAACTGCCTCTGGCGGGGCAGATCTGGCTGGCGTCCGACCTGCACCTGGGGCCGCAGACGCCCGCCACCAGCGAGGCCTTCCTGGCCTTTCTGCAGGCGGCGGCCGACGAGGCCGATGCGTTGCTGCTGCCCGGCGACCTGTTCGATGCGTGGATCGGCGACGACGTCATCCTGGCCGCGCCGCCCTGGCTGGCGGCCGCGCTCGACGGTCTCAAGCAGACCGCGGCGCGCATTCCGGTCTGGATCGGCCGCGGCAATCGCGACTTCCTGATGGGCGAACAACTGGCCCAGGCGGTCGGCGCGAAGCTGCTGCCGGACACGGTGCTGCTCGAGACCGACTACGGCCAGGTGTTGCTGTCGCACGGCGACGAGTACTGTACCGACGACACGGCCTACCAGCAGTTCCGCGCGATGGTGCGCAACCCGCAATGGCAGGCGCAGTTCCTGACGCAGAGCATTCCCGACCGGCTCAAGCTGGCGGCGCAGGCGCGCGGCGAAAGCATGGCGGCCAACCAGGGCAAGTCGGCCGAGATCATGGACGTCAACGCCCACGCCGTCGAGCAGGCCTTCGTGCACAGCGGCGTGGCGCTGATGGTGCATGGCCATACCCATCGGCCGGCACGCCACGTGCTCGAGGTCGACGGCAAGCGGCGCGAGCGCTGGGTGCTGCCCGACTGGGAACTCGATCACGCCCAGCCGCCACGCGGCGGCTGGATGGTGATCGACCGCGACGGGCCGGTGGTCTACGACATCGAGACCGCGCAAGACTGAACCGCGGGCCGGGATCACCGGCGCACTCAGTGCCGGGCGTGAAACCACGGGTCGGCCCCGGTCCCTCGGTCTTCGCAACCAGGGCGGCTCCCGGGCCGCCCTTGTCGTTTGCGCCCGGTGCCGCGCGCGGCGCGTCAATCCATCCGCGCGCCGGACTCCTTGACGACCTGCGCCCAGCGGGCGATTTCTTTCTGCGTCAGCTCGGCCAGCTGCTGCGGCGTGCCGCCGATGACCTGCAGGCCCTGCTCCTGCAGCTTGTCGCGCACCGCCTGATCCGCCAGCACCTTGCCGAAGGCCTGGCTCAGGCGATCGGCCACCGGCGCCGGCGTGCCGTCCGGCACATAGACCGCATGCCAGGACAGCACGTTGAAATCGGCCAGGCCCGCCTCCTGCATGGTCGGCACGTCCGGCAGCAGCGGCGAGCGCTGGTCGGCGCTGACGGCCAGCGCCCGCACCTTGCCCGAACGAATCAGCGAAAAAGTCTGGTCGAACATGAAGTCGACCCGCCCGCCCATCAGGTCCTGCAAGGCTTGCGGCGAACCGCGGTAGGGAATGTGTGACATCTGGATGCCGGCCTGCTTGCGGAACAGCTCGCCGGTCAGGTGCTGGCTGGTGCCGTTGCCGTTGGACGCGAAGGTCAGCGCGCCGGCCTTGCCGGCTTCGATCAGGTCCTGCACCGTCTTGTACGGCGAATCGGCGTTGACGATCAGCACGTTGGGCACGAAACCCAGCAGCGTGATCGGCGCGAAGTCCTTGACCGGGTCGTAGGCCAGCTCGGGATAGAGGCTGACGTTGATCGCATGGGTACTGACCGTGGCGCTGGTGATGGTGTAGCCATCGGCCTGCGCATTGGCCGCGTTGGCGGTGCCGATCGCACCACCGGCGCCGCCGCGGTTCTCGATCACGGTGGGCTGGCCCAGTTCGCGGTTGAGCGCCTCGCCCAGCACGCGGGCGAACACGTCGGTGCTGCCGCCGGCCGGGAACGGCACGATCCACTTGATCGGCGCGGACGGGTAATCCTGCGCGGCGGCGGCCATCGGCACGGCGGCGCAGGCGCTGGCGGCCAGCGCGGCGGCGGCCCATAGTTTTCTGATCATGCTTGTCTCCTTCGTCTGGCCCGGTCGGGCCGGTTCTTGGGGCCGGGCACGCCGTGCCCGGCCGTGGTCGTGACGCTCGGCCGGCGTCAGGCGGTGACCGCCTGCTCCTGTTCGAGCAGGCCGCGAGCCGCGGCGCGCAACGGTTCGAGCAGCGTGTCCGGCACGTTGGCCAGCATCGGCAGGATCGGGCCCATCGCGGCGATGCCCGACAGCGTCACGGCGTCGTGCAGCACCGGAATCGGGCCGTGGGCATCGCGCAGGTCTTCAAGTGGCAGGAAACGTTCGCGCAGCGCCGCCGCGCCGTCCCAGTCGCCGGCCTGGATCGCGCGCAGCAAGGCCATCGACGCGGCCGGCGCGACGGTGCCCGAGCCGGTCGTGAAGCTGCCCAGGCCGAACTGGCGCAAGTGGTCGATGGCCGGCCGCTCGCCGATGCCGCTGACGATCAGCCGCGGGTCGACCTGCCCGGCCAAGGCGCGCAGATAGTCATCGCGGGCCGGCTGCTCGCGCACCACCGCGTACTTGATGAAACCGACGCTGCCATCCTCGACCAGCGATTTGACGATCGCTGGCGGCAGGTAGTCCTCGTCCTTGATGTAGAGCAGCACCGGCTTGCCCAGCCGTTCGGCAAAACGGCGTACCGCCAGCGCGATGCCCGAATGCGCGCAGGCGCCGCGCTGCGGCATCACCATGACGGTCGGGAAATCGTAGTCACGCAGCACTTGGGCCTGGTCCATCAGCTTGCCGTAGTCAGGGCCGGCCGACGGGATCAGCCAGGTGCGCGGCGCCACGGCGTCGACCAGCAGGTCGAGGATGGCTGCGTAGTCGGCCATGCCGACGTGATAGAAGTTGGCGTTGCCGCCATACAGCAGCGTGCCGATGCCGCCGGCCTGCATGTGGGCGATCAGCGCGCGGTTGGCGGCGGCGTCCAGCGACAGGTCGGCGCGGCGCGCCAGCGGCGGCACGGCCAGTACCGAGGCGGCGATGTCGGCGGCGGAAAAAGCGGTGGTTTTCATCGGACAGCGTATCCAGCGTGAGAAGGCGCCTGGGCGCGGGCCCGGCCGTGGGCGGGCGGCTGGCGTGACAGTGGCACGCGCGCCGGCCATGAACGGCCCGGGAGAATCCGCAGCTTAGTTTTGGAAGCCCTAACTTGTCAACAAGTTGTTATTTTAGATGATCACTTACTGACGAGATGGCCGGGTAAAATCGCGCCTATGAATTCGCCCTCCTCTCCCGCCCCGGCCGCCGCCGCGCCCGGCCTGCGCCGCGTGCAGAAGTACAGTGACCAGATCTATGAAGAGGTGATGGCGCGCATCGTCGACGGCACGCTGCCCGAAGGCCAGCGGCTGCCCGCCGAGAGCGAGCTGGCCACGCTGTTCGGCGTCTCGCGGCCGGTGATCCGCGAGGCGCTGGCGCGGCTGCGCGCCGACGGCGTGATCGTCTCGCGGCATGGCTCGGGCTCGTACGTGCAGCGCAAGCCGACGGTGGATTTCCTGCGCCTGGCGCCGCTGGGCGGCATGGCGGACGTGTTGCGCGCCTACGAATACCGCGTCGCGCTCGAGGGCGAGGTGGCCTGGCTGGCCGCCGAACGGCGCACCGAGACCGACCTGCGGCATATGTCGGCCGCCCTGCGCGACATGCAGCAGGCGCTGCTGCGCCAGGAACTCGGCGCCGAGGCCGACCTGCGCTTTCACCGCGCGATCGCGACGGCGACCAAGAATCCGCTGTTCGAATTCAGCATGATGGCGCTGTCGGACTACATCGCCGAAGGCGTGGCGCTGACGCGGCGGCTGTCGCTGAAGGTAGGCCGCGCGCGGCTCGAGCTGGTGCAGGCCGAACACGAGGCCATCTATGCCGCGATCCGCGCGCACGACAGCCCGGCCGCGCGCGCGGCCATGCGTGGCCATATCGACAATGCGCGCCAGCGCATGCTGACCGACGAATCGACGCCGGCCCATCCGCAGGACTGAGCCCCCACAACGACGAACCCCGCCAGCGGCGGGGTTCGTGCCCTACGGCGCGGGGGCTGCGTGACGCTCAACCGCGCGTCAGCAGCCACACGGCGACCACGCCGCCGAAGACGATCCGATACCACGCGAACACGCGGTAGGTATGGCGTGCGACGAAGGCCAGCACCGCGCGCACGATGAACAGCGCGCTCAGGAACGCGCCGAGGAAACCGGCGACGATGGCCCAGGCTTCCTGGCTGGTCAGCAGCCCGTAGTTGCGGTAGGTGTCGTAGACGGCCGCGCCGAGCATCGTCGGCATGGCCAGGAAGAACGAGAACTCGGTCGCGGTCTTGCGCTGGATGCCGGCGATCATGCCGCCGATGATGGTGGCGCCCGACCGCGAGGTGCCCGGGATCATCGCCAGGCATTGCGCGCAGCCGACCGCCAGCGCCTGCTTCCAGGTGATTTCCTCGAGCGTGAAGGCGGTGGCGTTGCGGGTGGCGGCCGACTCGCCGTTGGCGCCCGGCTTGCGCTCGACCCACAGCATGATCAGGCCGCCCAGCACCAGCGTGACCACCACCACCGACGGGTGATAGAACAGCGACTTGATCGCACCGATGAATATCGCGCCGATGATCGCGGCCGGGAAGAACGCGATCAGCAGGTTGCGCGTGAACAGCATCTCGGTGCGGTCACCGGTCAGCGTGCCGCGGATCAGCTGCCACAGGCGGGCGCGGAAGATCCACATGACCGCCAGGATCGCGCCGAACTGGATCACCACCTCGAAGACCTTGCCCTCGCTGGACTGGAAACCGATCCAGTCGCCGATCAGGATCAGGTGGCCGGTGCTGGAGATGGGCAGGAATTCGGTCAAGCCCTCGACGATGCCCAGGAAAAAAGCCTTGATCAGGTAGAGGGTGTTGTCGGTCATCGGCACGATTCAAAAAAACAGGATGAATCCGGCGCGTGCGCGGTGGACGCGCGCGCCGGCAGGGTCAATCGCCCGCCGGTTCGGCGGGTTCGTCGGATTCGGGCGGCATGCGCTCGACCCGCACGGTGGCGATGCGGCGCCCTTCGATCTGCAGCACCTCGAAGCGGTAGCGTGCGTGCAACGCGGTGTATTCGCAGCTGTCGCCCACCGCCGGCAGCTGGCCGAAACGTTCGAGCAGGTAGCCGGCCAGCGTGGCGTAGTCCTGGTCTTCGCGCACCAGCCCTTCGGTATCGAGCAGTTGCTCGAGATGATGCAGGTCGGCCGCGCCATCGACCTTCCAGCGGTTATCGCCGTCGGGCGAGATGTCGGGCATCTCGTCCTCGTCGGGGAATTCGCCGGCGATCGCCTCGAACACGTCGATCGGCGTGACCAGCCCCTCGATGTTGCCGAACTCGTCGGCCACCAGCACCAGTTGGCCGCGCGAGAGCTTGAGCGTGTCCATCAGGTTGAGGATGTTGGTCGAGTCGTGCACCACGATCGGCTCGCGCAGGCGGCTGCGGCGGATATGGCCGTTGGTGATCAGGTCGGCCACCAGGTCGCGCGCGCGGCCGATGCCGACCACCTCGTCCAGCGAGCCCTTGCAGACCGGGAAGAAGGTGTGCGGGCTCTTGTCGAGCAGGTCGCGGATGGCCTGGGGATCGTCGTTCAGGTCGATCCACGTGACGTCGGTGCGCGGCGTCATGATCGAGTGGATGGTGCGCTCGGCCAGCGACAGCACGCCGCTGACCATGTTGCGCTCTTCGATGCCGAAAGTCGGCTGCGGCGTCGGCTCGGCGGCGGTCTTGACGTCCTCGACCGGCGCGACGATGTCGGGCGGGCGCTTGCCGAGCATGCGCAGCACGGCCTCGGCGGTGCGCTCGCGCATCGGCCGGGCTTCGAGGCGCAGCAGGTTGCGGCGCGCGACCTGGTTGAGCGCCTCGATCACGACCGAGAACCCGATGGCGGCGTACAGGTAACCCTTGGGCACCTTGGCGCCGAAACCTTCGGCCACCAGCGAGAAACCGATCATCAGCAGGAAGCCCAGGCACAGCACCACGACGGTGGGATGGGCGTTGACGAAGCGCGTCAGCGGCTTGGAGGCCACCAGCATGACGCCCATCGCGATGACCACGGCGATCATCATGACTTCGAGGTGTTCGACCATGCCCACGGCGGTGATCACCGCGTCAAGCGAGAACACCGCGTCGAGCACGACGATCTGCAGCACGATCACACCGAAGCTGGCGTACACCCGCGGCCCGCTGCTGCCATGCGCCTTGCCCTCTATTCGTTCGTGCAACTCCATCGTGCCCTTGAACAGCAGGAAGAAGCCGCCTGCCATGAGGATCAGGTCGCGTCCGGAGAAATCGAGACTGGCGATGGAGAACAACGGCGTGGTCAGCGTGACCAGCCAGGACATCACCGACAGCAGGCCCAGACGCATGAACAGCGCCAGCGACAGCCCGACGATGCGCGCCCGGTCGCGCTGCGCGGGGGGCAGCTTGTCGGCCAGGATGGCAATGAACAGCAGGTTGTCGATTCCCAGGACGATCTCGAGGATCACCAAGGTCAGCAGGCCGACCCACGCGGCGGGGTCCTGCATCCACTCCATCAGGAGCTCCAGAAGTTTTGCGACCGACAATCGTACCCGGAATTGGGTTCAGACGCCTGTCATGGCGCGCCGCGCCGGTCATCGCATGCCGGCGGGTGCCAGCGGCGCCGCGCCGGCCGTCAGGCGGCCCGGCG